>DATIBX010000545.1:0-9157 GCA_035457105.1 Pyrinomonadaceae bacterium | reverse complement strand
AAGCACGCCAGATAAAAGTACCTGCTGATCTGAAACGAGTGTATTCGCGAATTGAGGCGGCGGTTAAAGCGGCGCACCGAACAGTGGAACGGGCGCGGGAGAGAGTAGAAGTAAATTTTCCGAAGTGGTCGGTTAGCTCACAAGCGGCTTCCGGTTCGGCTGCCTGGGAACTACTGTTCAAGGCGAGCGAGATGAAGCCGAACTTGATTGTTGTCGGTTCGCACGGGCGTAGCGCTCTTGGGCGGCTCGTGTTGGGGAGCATCTCGCAAAAAGTGCTTACTGAAGCGGCCTGTTCTGTACGTGTGGCACGTGGTCGCGTCGAAGAGCCCGGAACTCCCTTGAGAATAGTTGTTGGTCTTGATGGTTCGCCCAGCAGTTTTGGTGCTGTCGAGGCAGTTGCGAACAGAAATTGGCCCACGAACACCGAAGTGAAGCTAGTGATTGTTAACGACGAGTGGTCCATCCCGATAGTCGAAGATCTTATTCCAGCAGTTGGCGAAGTAATAGAGGAAGAGAACAGCGCTGAGAAAGCGTGGGCCGAAGAGATCGCGTCTAATGCTGAGAATATCTTTCGAGATTCGTCGCTCAAAGTTACGCGTCTCATTCGCAAGGGCGATCCAAAGAGGGAACTGCCACAAGTCGCAGAAGAGTGGAGTGCCGACTGTATTTTTATGGGGTCGACGGGCTTTAGTAACCGGTTTGAGCGATTTGTCCTTGGTAGTGTCTCGGCTGCAGTGGCGGCGCGAGCACATTGCTCTGTCGAAGTGGTCCGTTCGTTTCATGTTTGATGAACGTCCCAGAACTAGTTGCCAAAAGAGGCGGCCAGGGATAAGTTCGCTTTCGATGAATCCGTGCTTTTAGTGGGAGCGATATATGACATCAACCGCAGTTGAATTGCCTGCAATCGAATTTCGAAATGTGAGTTTTAGCTTCGATGGCCAGTCCGTGATTAAAGATATCTCTTTTAAACTCGCCCAGGGCGAAATGATCCTGGTCATCGGAGAGTCCGGATCGGGCAAGTCAGTTCTGTTGCGGCTGGCGATAGGATTGTTACAACCCGACGCCGGCCAGATTTTCGTTAGAGGGAGGGAGATCGAGTCGCTCTCCGAAGACGAACTACTGGGGATTCGCGGCGGACTAATGGGTATGGTGTTTCAAGAAGAATCGCTGTTTACGGGTTTGACAGTATTTGAGAATGCCGCTTATCGCCCGAGAGAAAACGGTTGGGCTGAGGATGACGTCAACCGAGCGGTTACCGAAGTTCTCACTTATGTTGGCTTGCAAGACGAAGGGGAAAAGTTTCCTGAGCAGTTATCAGGTGGCATGAAGCGTCGACTGGAGATAGCCAGGGCATTAATTGGTTGGCCCTCCATAATGTTCTTCGATGAACCCACGATGAGCCTTGATCCAATGGTTGCATTGCAGGTTCTTGATCTCGTTATTCGCGCGCGGGACGTCAATCACATATCTTGCATGTATGTTACAAAGAAGCCGGCTGAGATTCCCTATCTCTCGCGATTTATTGCTTCGGCTAAAGAGGACGGAAGAATTGTGGTAGCCGAGGCTGATGCGGACAAGCTGCCACCGGTGCGCATTATGATGTTGGAAGAGGGCAAGTTGCGCTTTATTGGGTCGGCAAGCGAGTTTGCGAATTGTGACGCTCCGAGCGTCAAACGAATGTTAACGCTGGACCAGCATGATCATTCAGCTGATCCGTACTTCTCAGATCCCTGGGACAAGACACGTCACCCAACCGAAAAGATTCTCTGACGTTGATCCCATGGATCTTGTTTGGCTGCTGAATTATCGTCTCCTTTGTGCTCGTGCTATTTCGTGTATCGCCTGAACGTTCCGACCAAAAGCGATCCACGAAATAACACGAAATAACACCAACGTATAGTTGAACTGTACTACTATGACCGTCCTAATCGGTGTTTTCGCCGTTTTCTCAGGACATTCCCTGGAGGACTTCCATGCTTGGCAGGACTATCTCCCACTATCGCATTACATCGCAGCTCGGTGCTGGTGGGATGGGGGTTGTTTACGAAGCCGAAGATACGAACCTTGGGCGTCATGTGGCACTTAAATTTTTAACACCCGCACTCGCTGGTGACGACAATCTCCTGCAGCGTTTTCAACGTGAGGCACGGGCGGCTTCTGCTCTCAATCATCCGAACATTTGTACTATTCATGGAATCGAGCAATTTGAGTCGGAGCATTTCATCATTATGGAATTGCTCGAAGGCGAGTCGTTGGCTGATCGCATTCGCCGTGGACCACTCGACATTGGATCGGTATTGACACTCGGAATCCAAATTGTTGACGCGCTTGAGTCAGCACACTCGAAAGGAATTGTTCATCGCGACCTCAAGCCGGCTAATATGTTCATCACCTCACGTGGGCAGGCAAAGATTCTCGACTTTGGATTGGCTAAGATCGATCATCGCCAGAAGCCAGACGCATCGTCGATGTTGGCAACCGTACGCAAAGACGACTTGACCTCGGCTGGTTCAACCATCGGAACAGTTGCCTACATGTCTCCGGAACAAGCTCGAGGACAGATTACGGACGCGCGTACGGACATCTTTTCGTTCGGAACCGTGCTTTATGAGATGACAACTGGAGTGCTTCCATTCCAGGGCGAAACATCAGCCGTAGTCTTCGAGTCGATTCTCAATCGCGAGCCCACGCCAGTTAACCAGATCAATCCAGCTTTGCCCGTCGAACTGAACCGCATCATCTCGCAAGCGCTCGAGAAGGATCGAGATCTGCGATATCAGAATGCTACTGATCTAAAGACGGCGCTAAAACGTTTGAAGCGTGACCTGGACTCCGGACAACGTACGGCAGAACAGTCAAGTGGCGTAAGGAGCCGGGCCGCGTCTACTGAGCACTCATTGGCGGTGCTTTATTTTGAAAATCTTAGCGGTATGAAAGAGGACGAGTATCTGCGCGACGGTATTACCGAAGACATCACTACCGAGTTGTCGAAAATCAAGGGCCTAAAAACCTTCTCACGCGCAATGGTCCTGGCCTATCGGGATAAATCAGTGACCGCAGGTCAGATAGGAAAAGAACTCGGTGCGTCATATGTTCTCGTTGGTAGCTTGCGTCGAGCTGGTGCACGGCTGCGTATCAATGCTCAGTTAGTTGACGCCGCGACCGATTTTCCCGTCTGGTCGGAACGATACGATCGCGAAATGGAAGATGTATTCGAAGTGCAGGACGAGATTGCCCAGAAAATCGCCGCCGCTCTGCGCATTACACTTTCGCCGCAGGAACAGAGAGCACTGTCAACCAAACCAACGGAGAATTTACAGGCGTACGACCTCTATCTTCGTGGCCGAAACTATGCCCGCCGGGTTGCCCGTCAAGATCTACAGTTTGCGCTTCAAATGTACGAAAATGCCGTTGCGTTGGATCCCGATTTCGCGCTTGCTTATGCTGGACTCGCAAACGTTTGTGCGCAGTTCTACTATCATTTCGAGCGTCAGCAGCAGTGGATCGATCGCGCGGTGGCAGCCACGCAACGAGCGAGCGCCACTGGACACGATGCACCGGAAATCCAGCTTGCCGAGGCGTGGGTCATTTTCGCTGAGGGGCGTCACGCAGAAGCGATTGAGAAACTCAGAATTGCGCTGAGCCGTACGCCGGATCTAGATGGCGGTTATTACCTGTTAGGTCGCGCACTGTTTGAATCTGGACAGTACCAGGAAGTGGTTGACATGATGGAAGAGGCGTTGGCCCACTCTGGCGAGAACTACAATACGGTCATTCCAATTCACAACGCGCTGGGCGCTCTCGGGAAGAAAGACGCGCAGAAGAATTATCTCCATCGCGAGATTGCTGTCTACGAAGCTCACTTGAAGAGAGTGCCCGAGGACGCACGTGCCCGTGCGTTGCTGGCCGGTGTTTATTCTCAACAAGGCCGATTCGACGAAGCAAAGCGCGAAGCCGATATGGCGATTGTGCTGCGGCCGGACGATTCGATGGTCCTTTACAACACGGCTTGTACCTACTGCGCGATGAATAATATTGAGGATGCTTTGAATGCTCTTAGAAGAGCCTGGGAGGGAGGATATCGCGATCCTGCATGGACCAGGCAGGATCCTGACCTGGCGATTCTTCACGGCAATCCCGAGTTCGAGCGCTTGTACCCGGCCCCCGATGCTAAGGCTTAACGATCACTTCCATTCGCCTTGTAGTGAAAACGCCGCCAGTATCGAGGATGCTGCCAGCGTTTCTCACTTATTCGGCATAAAGTAAGTGAGACACCGGGGGAGAAATTTGCGGTCGCTGAACTCGGCGAGTCGAGAGTGTCTCAATTTCTTCAAGTGCGCTCGAAGTTCGAGTAGCCACCCTTTCTTGCTCGCTTCTAAGTGAGTCAAACAGTTCACCTAGTTTTACTACAGGAACACCGCAATTGAGCGGATCTTCTTCGGCTTCACCGCGCAGGTCTACAACTATGGAGAACCTGGTCTCTTGTAGGCCGATCCATTTAGCGATCTCCTTGGAACGGATAGGCGCCGCCACAATTAGGGCAGACGACTTTTGCGTCCAGGAAGTCCTCTTCATTCCGAAGTGACTGAGGCTGACACCTGGATAACGGTCTACCAGCCGCCGAGCGCGAATCAAACTGCGATAGAACAACCGTACTGCAATCTCTTTTTCATTCAACCAGGGCAATATTTCTTCTGCCAGGCCGCCCGTCCCCAATAGTGCTACGCCAGTACTGCCCTTCACACATTTTCTTACTAAACTGCCGTATGACTGGCTTCCGAGGCCCTGCAAGTATTGTTGTCTAATTGTCCTTGCATCGCGGAGCAGCTCAGTTGTTAGCACGCGAAGGTAATCTCCCCACATGGTTGCTGGAAACTGCACGTCGTTTCGAAACCTGCGAAATTGCCCCATCACCTCAGTTTCGCCTAATAGCGGTGATTGCAAGCCGCAAATCACCTGTAGCAGAAACTGATAGGCTTTGCATCCCTCATAAATATTCAGCTTAGCGTCGCGAGGGATTCGGGGTCGCTCGTTCCGATGCAGAAAAACTATTCGTCTCAAACAAGTTTGCCACTGCAGGCTTGAGACTCGACTTGGCAAGGTCAGGGTCGAGCCTCTGGGAACGTTTATTATTACCAAATCGTCAATCATTATTCGGAATTTTGTCCTCAGGTATATACGCGTACTTGAGGCTCGATTAAGTCCACTACAATTTTGGTCTGGAAAAGGGCTGGATTCGCGGGTGCTGAGGTGGTGTGGGTCTGGAAGGGAAGAGGACGACGTGACAAAGCGGTGCCGGGCCACCGCACTCCAAGGGATTCACTTCGATACGTCGAAGTAATGAAAACTGAGTACTTCACTCGGTTGCTCGTCCGATAATCCGTTGACCGTTAGTTCATAACCACCGGACTGAAGGATTCTTACCGGGACGGTGAAGTCTAGTGTTTTTCCGGAAGAAGTTTTCCGAACGCTCAACTCTTTGCTGTAAACCTGATTGCCATTCTGATCCCTTAGTTCGACTCGATACTCTTGGTATTGCTCATCCGGGTCCAAAGCGACATGTACCTGGACTTGCCGTGCCGAAGCTGGTACCAGCAACCGGGGTCGCCTTTCGCTACCGCGTGCAATCCCTGTTGCAAGAATCAGGGTGACGCTGGTTTGACCAGAGGGTTCGGCCAAATGCTTCCCCATAGTCCTGTTCGGTCGTGGCTGGGCACTGTTGTTTTTCAAGGCCAGATCACTGCTTTGATTGGGCGGCATGCTGATAACCGGAGAGACCGGTTCGGGATACGTTATCGGGGGCACCTGTTGGTTAGTGGTTACAAACATGGGCAGTTTTTTCAGTTGGATGATCCGCCAGCAACCGATTGCCACGATGATGATTGCGGCGGCCGCTACACCAATCCTGGCCAAATTAGAGAAGCCGCTCAGAATGGCGACGATCGACTCTCGCAAACTGAGTTTCTCGGAAGCACTTGTTACGTTATGCTGAGACACGCTCTCAGTTTTTGTAACGGCGAACAGAGCCGCAGCTAATTCGACCCGGCGTCTCCGATTGATTGAAGTGAGGAAGCGAGACTCGAATTGACTGCGCACGACCGCCGACATCTCTTCACGCACATATTCGTCTATTAAATCGTTCTCCACACCAGTGATGATCTCTTGGAGATTCGTATCGGCAAACGCCTGATCCTCGAGCTCGATTTGAACTTCTTCAGATAATTGGCCCAGTAGGTACCGGGATATCAACTCTTCTTGCTGCAGGTCAGCCCTCATCATAGCTGCTCCTCTTCCTCTTCATTTGTCTGCGTTTGTAGGGGTAGGCTAACTACTAACAGTACTAAACCGAACACTTTGCCGCGGGAAATCACCGCTCTCACTTACTTGTGGCAATTCCTGGCAAAAGATCACACAAATTTTGGAGTGGGGCGGCCCGGCGCCGCTTTGTAATCGCCGGTTCACCCAACTTATTAAATATTCGGGAATAAATCAGCGGCGGAAAGGCATTTATAGTGTGCGGTTCGCGATCTTCGAAACAGTCGCCCATCGCACATTCAACTTAAAGAAGGAGCTTTTCATGCTTAAACGAAACTTTCTCGGCGCGATTTTCCTAACCGCATTATCAATTGCTATTCCCGCAGTCGCTCAGGACAGCAAACAAAACATGCAAAGCGACAACATGATGGGCAGCAAGATGAAAACAACTGAGATGAATGACCAGAAGATGTCTAAAACGACGAAGGCAAAACATCGCAAGAACCATAAGCACAAAAAGTCTGCGACGATGGTTAAGAAGATGTAGGAGGCATTTTTGAGGTTTGAATTTTCTACGTTCCAGAGATAATGGACCCAGGAGCATGTAGGCGCTAAAGGGCCCGACCCAAAAAGATTCCTGGTTCGATATCGCTTTGCCCACTGATGTTCAGTTCCGTTGCTGCGTGGACTCTAAACTTCTACCTGGCCTGCTAGCGAAACAGAATGCCAGACACCCCCGGCTTCAGCCGCGTGGTCTTTGAACTTCGGCCTAGCCTGCTAGTGGAACAGAACGCGAGACACCACCGGGCTTCAGCCGCGTGGTCCTTCAACTTCGGCCTAATGAGCTAAGACTTGTGATTGTTGGAATGAGAGAGGCCGTTAGGTGAAAGTTAAAGGACCACGCGGCTAAAGCCGGTGGTGTTCGCGGTGTCAGTGGAGCGAGGGGTTAGGTGGAGGTTAAAGGAGCACGCGGCTAAAGCCGGTGGTGTCGAGGAAGGGTGTGCAGATGACGTAGGTCCAGGTCGAAATTGAGACTCGGCCTGCACCTGGAGACGACTTAGAGCGGGCCTTAAACCTTTCTCGATGGCATCTCGGAGTGATAAATGATGCTCCATGAGACTTCGCATCTCGAAAGTTGACCAAAAGGACGACGGTTACAACGATGAAAGTGTTTCTAAGTCTGGTTTTAATTCTTGCCGGCGTGATGGCATTTAGGGTGTTTACTCGATCAAATCTACCGCTGCCAGTCGACGGTCAAAGGCTCGTGGTTACTTCTGACAACCACGGGCCGGTACCCGTTGTAGTTGAGTTGTTTACCTCGGAAGGTTGTTCTAGCTGTCCTCCGGCTGATGATGTTTTGGCTACACTAGATAAAACTCCGACCACGGGCGTTGAGATAATTGCACTCGGCGAACATGTCGATTATTGGAATCGCCTTGGGTGGGTCGATCAATACTCGTCAGAGAAGTTCAGTCAACGTCAAAGTGACTACTCTGACGCTTTCAAGCTCGACAGTGTCTATACGCCACAGATGATTGTCGATGGTCGGGATGAGTTTAACGGCGGAAATATGGCCCGTGCCCGCGCCGCAATCACTAAAGCAACTCAGTCGCCCAAGGGTATCGTCGAACTAGCATTGACGGATCAAAAGTTGTCAGTGCAGGTGAAGAATTTGCCGCGCATAACTGCTGGAGAGAAGGCCGAAGTGCTGTTGGCGATTACGGAGAACAATCTTCGCACCGATGTTTCGCGTGGCGAAAACAGCGGGCGTTTCCTGCATCATTCAGCGGTTGTGCGAGAGCTTTCCGTTTTAGGTGAGTTGTCGCCAAAAGAAACGAGTTTTGAGGCGACGCCAAACCTGACGCTTGCAGAGAATTGGCGCAAAGAGAATCTGCGTGTGGCTGTGTTTGTCCAGGAGCGTGGTACACGTCGCATTCTGGCGGCTGCGATTATTGGGTTGTTAAGCAGGTAGTTACTCAGATTAAAGCCAGGGAGTGCCTTCTTGAACCTTAGTTGTGCAGAAAGGCCTTACTTCACGCGCCACGGCGGATCCTTGCGGTTCGCGCCGGCGTAAAAAAGACAAATCTGATTTCCCGAGGGGTCGCGCAAACGTGCTTCTCGCCAAAGCCATGATTGGTCCGTAGGATCTGAATCGAATTCCACCGCCTTCGACTTTAAGTAAGCAACCACCTGGTCTAATTCTTTGCACTCGAAATAGATCACTACTCCAGTGCCGGGAGGCTCATTCACGTGTTCCAGTGATAGCGTTGAGTTACCATCCGGACATTCGAATCGAGCGTATCTTGGAATGCTATCGACGATAAGACGAAGCCCTAGTTGTTTAAAAAAATCGACTGATGCAGCGACATCGGTAGTAGGTAGCGTAACTTGGTTAAGGTCCATACATTTGGAGAATATAAACCGACAGAATTGTAAGAGCGCATTTCAGATATCCGACCAAGTACGGCGTAGCTTAGTCTACATATCCTTGAATTTAACAGTGTGCAGAAGGCATGTCGCTCTTGCGTATTTGGCCGATTACGTTAACCGATCTCTAATTGGCGTAGCAGGGCCAGAGATCTTCGCGCCGTGCGTCGACGTTGGAGTCGCTTGTGAATCTGTCTTCTTCGCCTCAATTTCATTTCCTTTCGCAATGTCCACGTAGAGTAGTCGCCGGGATGGACGATTCCTTACAGGTGATTATTGCGAGAACTTCCACCTAGGTCGAAGCTGAAGCTCCAAGCGGCTGAAGAGACTCTTATGACAATACCGTTTGGGGGAACTCAGGCCGCAAGAGTAGTCGGTTGCAAGGCTACTTTGTAACCTAGTTTCTCCAAACGTTTCACACAGCGTCGTTGTACGGCATGTCGGTCACGTTCATCGAAGTAATTGGTTCCGAGAT
>DATIBX010000544.1:0-13807 GCA_035457105.1 Pyrinomonadaceae bacterium | reverse complement strand
GAAGGGTGGCAGATCTGCCACCCTTCCTAACTGCGGGATTCTTGCCTGTTGAGCAGCGGTCAGTTCTGCCTAGCTAAATAGGTTGAAGTTGTGAGCCTAAGGAGTGTATAAACTCTATGGATTCCTCGTTTCGCACCGATTACCTTCTTAACCTCCGGTAAGGCCCGAAAGAACTGAATTTCTTCGACCTTCCGTAATCTTTTCTCGGGAGAAAAGCGATGGTAACTCAACTGAACCGCCGTCGAATTTCGAGGGTGCTGGCCAGGGTTGGCTGCGCTTTTTCCACTTTCATCCTCGCGGTGGTCCTATCAACTCACTTCAATCCGCTGGGCCCTAACATCAGACCTGGAGACCTCGAAAACCGATTATTCCCGATTGTCGTAGCGAAGGTGGAAATTCCGTTAGGTACACGGATTGTCGCTGAGCAATTGACTGTAGCCAAATTTCCACGCAGCCTCGCAATCGAAGGAGCCTTTCAAACGATCGATGACAAGCTGCTTGGGCGTGTGGCGGTCGCGAGAATTATGCCACGTGAGGCGATAACTGAGAGTCAGCTAGCGCCGATTGGTTCAAGTGGTGAAATGTATTCAGCTATACCTGAAGGATATCGAGGAATTACCATAAAAGTTGATGAGATCGTGGGCATCCCCGACTTCATCATTCCCGGTACCATGGTCGATGTCGTCGTGGTGGTCGATCCCGAGAGCGATCAGAGACAGAGAATTTTGAAGATTGTGCTCCAGAACATCAAGGTCCTCGTAAGCAGACAAACCATCGACAAACCCAATAATGGGAAAGAGGCTGAGCAAGTGACCACTGTGACCCTACTGGTAACACCCGAACAGGCAGAAAAGCTCAGCCTCGCTGCATCGGAAGGCAAGCTTCAACTTCGAGAAGCGCAATTCGATCCACCGAGACGTAGGGTAAGATTAGGAAGCAGGTCGTTGGCCGCTATCTAAGAAATTAGAGCGACTGTTGGCCCGCTGAAGTTGGACTTGCTGGTATGATCCGAGTCGCTATGAAACGAAGGTATAAAATTTTTGCCCTGCTTTTGTGTTTCGTATTGTTACCAATCGAAGCGTCTAAAGTTTTTCCCCAACGACGCAGCAAGAAGCGCCCTAAGATCACCAACCCTCGCCTGGTTCCCGCTCCGCCACCTCCAAGCATTGAGATTATCGAGGGCGCTAAATCTAAGACAGAGCCATACAGACCGCCCAGCGAACCCAAGCGCCGACCACCTCTCATCGCTTAATTCCCGCAAGCCCTCTCATTGACCAAACCGGAAACGGTATTCCGTTGAGATTATAAAGGCCTTTACCATTTCCGCTTGGACGAAATTTCCGTGGAAGCTATTGAGCTTGTTGAGCCAGAAGTTGTATCCATCCAAATTCGTGTCGGGAACTGCGTCGGGACTCCTCCGTAGATAACCGATATATTGCAACAGCACAAAGGCCCGATTGAATTGCTGCGCTTTAAAGTCGTCGTCCTCCACAATCCTTCGCAATACCGTAGCCCGGGTTTCGCTGCCACCGGATAGTCCAGCGACTAAGGCGTCATGCTCCGCTGGTGAGAGGGGCCCACCTGCTCTGGCGTTTAACGCATCTACGTACTGCGCAGGCGTCATCGAATTCGGGTATAGCGAGATGAAATCTGGCCTGAGCACAAATCTGGCAGCATAGTCTCCCTTGTTCTGTTCGAGCTGTTGTTGCCAACCGTTTTGCAGAACAATGACATTCTTCGAGACTTCCTGGGAGTCACTGAGAAATTCAGTGTAACGCGGCAATCCTTCTGGCCGCGACGAATTGGCGGGGAGCGCGGCCTTGTAGAAACGGTAAACGTAGTAACCGGTTTCCTGAAACTCAGTCGACAGGAAAAAGGCTGCACTGACGTTTATTCGCTTCACTTCTCTACACTGCGTGTCCGTTCCACAACTTTCTATTTCGTTGGTCCAGAAAGTCAGCCCTGATTGGTCCGCCTCTCTGTTAAGAAAGTCGTGATAGTGCTGTCTCACGAAAGCCGAGGAGTCGTCGTTAATGTTTGGCCCGGTTTCAACTGTGTCGTCTGTAATTTGAAATGAGAGCACTGATGGACTTCCAAGAGACAAACCACCAGTCGGATTTGACAACATAACTGACGCACTCTCGGGCCCTTCCGATTTCGAGTCATCGTTGATGAGTATCGTGATTGTCTTCTGCGATTCTCCTGGTCCAAACCGCAGAGTTCCAAGCGCAGTCGTGTAATCGTTGCGATCGGTCGCCGTCCCATCGACAGTGTGATAATCGACGGTTGCTTCGGTCGAAAGGTCTCCTGAACGAGTAACTGTAACGTGAATGTCGCCAGCGGACTCGCTCGAATTCATACTCGCGACACTGAACTGAGCAGTCTTCGTCGAAGTAGCTGGATCGACGTTGAACATTATGCTTGCGGACGTCCCGCCGCCAGGAGTCGGGTTCGCGACGGTTACCGGGAAGTGGCCAACGGTAGATAGATCAGCGGCCGAAATTGTTGCTGTTACTGTCGTTGCATCGACAAAAGTTGTTTGCCTTGTCGAGCCATTCCAGCGAACGTTCGAACCGCTGACAAAATTGAAGCCATGCACTGTCAAGGTGAAGCCGATATCACCAACCACTGCGGAAGTGCTGGAGAGTGACGTTAGACCAGGGACAGGATTATTGATGGAAAAGTTCTGCGCGTTGGACGTACCACCACCCGGCGCCGGATTGAACACAGTCACTGAAGCTGTGCCAGACGTTGTAATGTCGGCAGCTGTGATCTGCGCAGTCAACTGTGTCGCATTCACAAATGTAGTCACGCGGTCAGCGCCGTTCCACCGTAACTTTGAGTCAGCCGTAAAGTTTGACCCTCCAACGGTAAGTGTGAAAGCATTACCACCCGCCGACGCGTTGTTTGGTGTTAGATTGCGCAGCACGGGCACCGGATTCGTAGTCGTGATCGTAAAGTTGACAGCCGGTGAAGTTCCTCCACCCGGTGCCGGATTGAAAACTGTAATTGGAACGGATCCCGATGTGCTGACATCGGCCGCCGCTATCTGCGCCTTCAAGGTATTCGAATTAACGAAAGTGGTTGTCCGCGCACTCCCATTCCATTGGACCACCGATGCGCTGATGAAGTTACCGCCATTAAGTGTTAACTCAAAGGCTCCGCTTCCTCCAACTACCTGCCCGGGAGATAGACTGGTGATTGACGGTATCGGGTTCGGCCCAACCACCGTCAGCGTGGTTGAACTGGATGTGCCACCGCCAGGTGCCGGGTTGAAAACCGTTACCGCCGGAGTTCCTGCATTGGCTACGTCGGCCGCCGTGATCGCAGCTGTCAATTGGTTCTGACTAATAAAGGTAGTTACACGATCTGTCCCGTTCCAACGCACTACTGAACCCGCCACAAAGTTGCTGCCATTGACCGTTAAAGTGAAGGCCGCATCACCTGCTACCTTACTTGAGGGGGTAATGTTCGTCAGTGAAGGTACCGGATTCTCTACCGACAGTGGACTACTTGCTGAGACTCCGCCGCCGGGTGTTGGATTGAACACCGTGATCGTCAATGTTCCCGTTGCTTGAATGTCGCTGGCCAATAACTGCGCCGTCAACTGCGTCGCACTCTGGAAGCTCGTTGTGCGATCGGCACCATTCACGCGCACGATGGCACCATTGACAAAGCTCCCCCCGTTTACAGTCAACGTAAATCCAGCACCACCTACCAGCACCGACGAAGGTGCCAGGTTGTTAATTGATGGTACGGGATTGCCGACCGTGAAAGATGTTGACGTTGACGTGCCACCGCCAGGGGCCGGGTTAGTCACCGTCACCGGATAAGTACCCGCACTGGTAATGTCTGAGGCAACAATGGCCGCCGTCAATTGCGTCGGACTCACAAAGGTCGTCACCCGCGCCACGTTGTTGAATTTCACTACCGACGTACCGACGAAATTTGTTCCATCTACCGTCAACGTGAATGCTCCCGAATTGACTGTCCTCGATGTCGGGGACAACGTGCTTATAGTTGGGACCGGATTATTAACACTCAAGGCAACAGCGTTAGAAGAGCCACCCCCAGGCGCAGGATTGACGACAGTGATGGAAATCGATCCTGCTGCACTGATGTCCGCAGCTGAAATACTCGCGGTAACCTGGTTAGTGTTTACGAACGAAGTTGTGCGCGCTGCGCCATTGACGTTGACCGTCGAGGTATTTACAAAGTTGGAACCATTAACGGTTAAAGTGAAAGCAGCCTCGCCAACAATCTTTGAGGTAGGGTTGAGAGTAGTAATTGCCGGTACTGGATTATTAACGGTGAAGCTTGTTGGTCCAGATTCACCGCCGCCAGGGGCCGGGTTGAAAACCGTCACCGAACCAGTGCCTGCATTCGTAACGTCAGCGGCCGTGATGGTCGTTGTAAGTTGAGTATTGTTAACGAAAGTCGTTGCCCGCGCGCTGCCATTCCAGCGGACGACTGAACTGCCATTGAAGTTGTTGCCATTGACAGTCATTGTGAAGCCGGCATCACCTGCCACCTTAGTTGACGGCGTGATGCTGGTTATCGAGGGTGCTGGATTCTGGACTGACAATGAGCTGCCGGCTGAGGTTCCGCCACCCGGCGCCGGATTGAAAACTGTAATCGATACTGTCCCAGTCGCCAGAATGTCGGTCGCCAACAACTGTGCCGTTAACTGTGTCGCACTCACGAAACTCGTAGTTCGATTCGCGCCATTCACGCGCACGACGGCGCCGTTGACGAAACCACCTCCATTAACTGTCAACGTAAATGCCGGCCCACCAACTGTCACCGATGATGGCGTCAAACCACTTATCGAAGGCGCCGGATTCCCTACCGAGAACGAAACTGACGTCGAGGCGCCACCACCGGGCGTCGGGTTTGTCACTGTCACCGGAAAGCTACCGGCACTGCTGATATCTGACGCAAGGATGGCGGCCGTCAATTGTGTCGGACCAACAAAAGTCGTCACGCGCGCTACGTTATTGAATTTCACCGTCGAAGTGCTGACGAAGTTCGTTCCATTTACAGTCAACGTGAAAGCTCCGGAGTTCACTTCCTTCGCTGTCGGTGACAAGGTCGTTATCGTAGGGACCGGGTTATTAACGCTCAAGCCAACAGCGTTGGAAGTACCACCACCAGGAGCTGGATTGACGACGGTTATTGAGATCGAGCCGGCCGTGCCAAGATCCGAACTGGGAATGTTCGCGGTCAATTGGTTTGCACTTACAAAAGATGTCGTTCGCGCCACCCCATTTACGTTTACGGTCGAAGCATTCACAAAGTTGGAGCCATTGATGGTCAAAGAAAAAGTCGCATCATTAACATTCTTTGAGGTGGGACTTAAGGTCGTAATTGTCGGAACAGGATTGTTGATGTTGAAGGTAATCGGGCCAGCCTCGCCACCGCCAGGAGCCGGATTGAAAACTGTTACGGGCGCAGTTCCTGCACTAGCAATGTCAGCCGCTGTAATGGCAGCTGTAACCTGGGTACTGTTGATAAACGTCGTAACGCGACTGTTACCGTTCCAACGGACCACCGTACTTGCAGAGTATTTGGTACCGTTAACCGTAAGCGTGAAAGCACTACTACCAGCGAGTGCACTTGTCGGAGAGATTGACGTCAATCCCGGCACGTCATTGTTTATCGTGATACTTCCGGCGGTGAAATCTGTCGTGGGAGTAAGATCGGTGGCAGTCTTACTTACTACCTCTCTGCCGATCGGCTGGTCCCCGAAACCTACTGTTGTTGACCCAACTGCATTCGTGGCCGTAAATGTCAGCTTCACAAGCTCCCTGGTTCCAGCCGCGAACGAGACGTTGGGATTTAGCGACAGCCCAATGCCAACCCTACCGAGAGCGGCCTGAGTATCGTTTATAAGCAGTGTGGCCGTAGCAGCATCAACCCCATTGGTGGCAGAGCCAACGACGTAAGTAAGTTTTGAGCTATCAAAGGTGATGCTGAAACCGAGAGCATTTTCATCTCCTTGAGAATCGAGTTGGACCGATACGACAACGTTCTGTCCGGGAAGGACACTCGCGTTGACGACACGAACAACACGAGCATTTGCGGGAGCTAGTGGGGGATTTGAAAGCGACAAGGCGGCCCTGACAGGACCAACCTTATTGGAAGAAATGGAAGACAGCTTGACGGCTGGTGCTGTCGTTCGTGCCACAGATCGGGAACGCTGGTAGACACTGCCGGGTGCGACGATGGCGACCAAGAGAATTAATGTTATAAGGCCTACATGGAAGTAAACATTAGACACAGTTTTCTTTGCCATCACTGCACCCACCTTTGAAATTCAAGCGGACAAATTAGAGAATTCGTGTACAGCTTCTCGAGTTGCTGACTTAGGTGGGCCGAATATTAGAGAGAGACTTTTCGACTGTCCTGCGTGTACTTCATCAACTTCGCTTCCTTCGCGAACTTCATGAAATAGGGTTGGAAAGGGTCAGACGGTCTGATCAGAGTCGAGCGAGTGAGGTCCCAAACGATGACAAAATGCATTTAGTTTGAAGGAAAAATATAGAGTGTTAAAAACAATCTATCCGTGGCGCGGACTAGCAAACAGAAAGTAGGTACTAACGGCGGGAGTTCGAACAATTTCTCGGATCAAGACGCATTATGAATCTTTGTGGGTGAACAGAACTTCTTGAGCACCTTCTCTAATTCGCCAAGATCGACAGGCTTGGCAAGGTAGTCAGCAAACCCTTCGCTCAGAGCAGCATCGCGGAACAGTTCGGGGTTAAGTCCGGAAAGCGCAATAAACGGAGTCTTCCTGAGCTGAGGTTTTCGGCGGAGGCGACGAATTACAGCCATGCCATTGAGCTTCGGCAATCGAAGGTCCATGAGAATTAATTGAGGGCTCGCCAGCGGAGCAAGATCAAGTGCCTCTTGTCCATCAGCAGCCTCGACGACCCGATAGCCTCGTTGCTCAAGCCATCGCCTTAATAGCTCGCGATTTTCAGTCGAGTCTTCAACAAGCAGGATGGGCGGCACCATTGGTTCCTGCTCTTTCCGGATTTTGTCATTCTTTCCTAAGTAGGTCAGCATGATCTTGAAAACCTGGGTCGACTGAGCTCGAGCGGGAAACTTCGCTATCTCATTCGGTCATCAACGTGGACCACAATGCTCTGAGAAAAGTGGAACTATTCGCACTTCTGCGCCGACGCCGTTGAAAAAGATCCCCAAATTAAAGATTTGCCCATCGGATTATTGGTAAGGGTTCGACTTTAGATCGAGCGACTACTTCGCAACTTCATCTCCGTTGCTCAAGGCCAATCTGGCGAAAATTCCCAGGTCACGATTAATTAGGACAGCTGCGATGGGTTGAATTAAGCCGTGTAAGCAACCCAACGGCCACGAAGAATCGTTAAGGCCTTCCATCGATTTCAAAACTAACAATTAGCTTTTCATTAGAAATAATTGGAAATGAGACCTATCCGGCCGAGAGCCAACAGACCGAGAATCTACTCTGTGGTCCCTTCAACTGAGACACATTTGCGAGTCACTGGGTTAATCGTGGCCTTGTCCTTATATAACGCAGCGAGAGGAGCGAACTGCACCGGGCGCTAGGCACGCTCACAAATGGTCCTGGATCACGCAGAATAGTGCTTTCCAGACCTGGCTGCATCGGAGTCATCTGCCTATTTAAGTAGCAGGATCCTGCCAGATCAAGCAGGGACCCATGGGGCAAATTTCCTGATTCAAGATTGGACCAAGACCTGAACTCTAACCAATTTTGGAAGGGGACGAATTTCTTGGGGACGCGTAAAGAGCCTTCTTTTCGGTCAGAATCCTATACGTGGTTAACTAGCAAATGCAAGTTAATTTTCGGGTTAAGGCTCGCCGGGAAAGGACCAGTTTTTTTGCTCATTTAATACAAAACAGCTTGCTGGACCCGCATTAATGGGTGTATATTCGGCGGCCTAGAAAATTGTCGCGATCTTATTGGGCTATTGCGGCCTATGAGAATGGTACAAGGTCTCTCGCCTCCTGTGCGGTGTATCACTCGTACTCGGGAGTTCGATGTAAATTTCGACTTCGAACTACTAACCAGGATTTGTCCTCATGATGCGTTGAAGTTTCTCGCAGCGCCAATACTCCTTTCTTTTTCCTCCGACCGCAGGTCGTGGGTTCTTAGAAACAGTTTTTGGCATTACATAGGACCCTCCCCCAAAGCCGCAAGCATCCCGCGACTTCTTCAAAAATCTGGAGCCGGTCATTCTACGTCCGTGCCTGATTAAGTTCGCAGGGGAGTAATCTCTCTCATGCACCGCGCAGGGAATATAGCGATCTCGATTCTTATCGTCGATGGCGACCGAGAATTACGAGAAAGACTTGAGGTGTTTCTTCGAAAACGGGGATACCGAGTCGCCTCGTGCGCCAATTCTACCGACGGACTGTCGTCCCTCACTCAAGAGTCTTTCGATCTCGTTCTGCTCGAGACTAAGGCAGCCGGCATGTCAGGTCTTCACCTTCTAGATCAATTTGCGTCACGCTGCGGGGAAACCCCAATTGTAGTCTTAAGTGCCAATCCTTCTGTGGAACAAAGCGTCGAAGCTATGCACCTTGGAGCTGCCGACTACCTTGCAATCCCATTTGAAGTCTCACAACTTGCCAGAGTGATAGAACGCGCCTTATCTCGGCATCACCCTGTTTCAGCGTCGAACGGCGGGCCGGCAATTGCGAGCCGGGTGGGTAGATACTCTACCAACTCAATCAGACCGAAACGGAGATCATATCCTGAGGCTAGAGATTCAAGCTCAAGCCATTTTGGGAATTCCAAGAGCACACTTATTGGCTCCTCCGATGCGATGAAGCAGATATTTCAGATTATTGATCGGATAGCTCAACTAGATAGCTCTATTCTAATAACAGGCGCCACCGGAACAGGGAAAGAGTTGGTGGCCCATGCGATCCATGGTCGAAGCTCAAGAGCTGAAGCTCCATTTGTTGATATCAACTGCTCAGCAATCCCAGATACTCTTATCGAATCCGAATTATTCGGGCATGAGCGAGGCACGTTCACCGGGGCTAACGAAACCCGGCGCGGTCTGTTCGAAGAGGCCGAAGGCGGAACGCTTTTTCTGGATGAAGTTGACTCTCTCGATCCTTCAGCACAGGTTAAGCTCCTTCGGGTTTTACAGGAACGTAGATTGCGGCGTGTTGGCGGCCGCGAGAATATTCCTTTCAATGTGCGCATAATTTCCGCGACTAACGCAGATCTAATGAAGGCCGTAAAAAAAGGAAAATTTCGGGCCGATTTACTGTTCCGTCTTTGCGTTGTCCCACTGGAAATGCCATCGCTACGAGAGCGAGGCAACGATATCAAGCTGTTGATCGATCATTTCCTGCGGGCACATAAGCTGCCTGAAGAGTTTGACCAGCGCAGATTCTCAGCCGAGGCGATGAGAGTCCTACTTGAGTATTCATGGCCCGGAAATGTGCGTGAGCTTGAGAATGCAGTTGAATATGCACTGGCAATCGGCACGACAGTTGAACTGGGAATTGATGACCTGCCGCCTAATGTTATAAGAAGCAGTGAAAGTTACACTGACTCATTGAAAGAGTATTCGGATAACAATCTCAGGCTGGCTGAGGTCGAGCGGCGCTATATCATAGCTACTCTCGAGCGTTTTGGCGGTCATCAAATCAAAACAGCTGCAGCTCTCGGCATCGATCGCCGAACTCTTTACCGCAAGCTCCATCAATATCAACTCACCTATAATTCCGACGAAAAAATTCGACATCTTTCCTGATTACTGGTCGCACCGTTTGTAGAGGGTGCCGGGGGCGCAGATCGGGGTCGAGTGTCCCCCCATGCCTGGCCCTATAAGATGGGCCACGCCATTCGCGACATTTCTGTCCCAATTGCTCGCAAATGCGTCCCGCCCTCACGTCTCCAACAAGATCTCTGTCGCTAATACTTGAAGAGTTTCTATTACGAACAAAAAATTGCGAGTCCCCTCTAACACGCCATTTACCTTCAAGATCAAAGGATCTCACTACACTTCAACCTGATTGCAGTTCCTTGGTCCATCAGTAGGGCATACCTCTTGCAGCGCCGCCGATATGTCCATCACATGAACAGCATATGCCCGCCAGTTGAATCGGCAGGCCGCTTACCGCTGACGATCAATCCCCCATCGTTCAGCCTTGATCTGTCCCAGGACTATTCAAAGCCGCTATTACCCAGGTTGAAAAAGGAGACCCCTCTCATGCTAGCCGAAAAAAAGATCTTCCCTGCAACTCCCGCTCAGCATTCACGCACGATGCCTCGAGAATCAAATGGAACCAACGAGCTCCTCGAATTGTACTTGTCACTATCTCCAAAACAACGTGATCTGAAATTTGCTGATACTGCCAGTGCGGCAAAAATCACAGGATTAACTCAACGCACAATTCAACTCTGGATAGAGTTCGGGGTTATCGCCGCCATACCAATCGGTCGAAAGTACAAGATTGAACTCGACTCACTCATAGCCTACCTGAAGAGTCGAATCGAACTACAAGCTTGAGTCGTTTCTGATGAAGTTCGCGAATGAAGCGAATTAAGGGAAATAGACGCAAGACGGCTTTGCTTCTCTCGTTTAGATTTCCGGCCACCTAGTCGCACTGGAACTGTAAGTTCCGAAGTTCAGCCGAAAACTGAGTATTTCAAATGAGTCCGGGAGACCTATGAAAGAACTCAAAAACGATAGCAGCCAAGTTCAACTGGCACTGGTTCATCACGCCAACCAATACGTCATTACCAATGGTTATGCCGATCGGCAAGGAATGAATGACATCCTGGGACTGAGCAATCCCATCTGGGGACCAAGCGTCCATCGAACTGGCTTCTTGCCCTTGCTCCAGATGCACCTTGATTACAACGTGCCTCTCAATCTTCATCTTAGTGGAACTCTGATGGAGACACTCGTGTGGCACTATCCGGAAAGTTTCTCGCTAATCAAACGTCTGATACGAGAAAGACTGTTAGAGATTGTCGGGAGCACGTTTAGTCAGAATGTAATGCCCTTCTTTTCGGAAGACTACAACCTGCGGCAGATCAACGAAGAGTTGTGGATGTATCGAGAACACCTCGGAATCGAGCCGCACAAGATAAAAGTCTTCTGGGTGCCGGAACGGGTTTGGAATACCGAGAAACTGGCGAAGATCTTGACCAATAGTGAGTTGCTAAATGGAGGTTACAAAACGGTCCTACTCGACGACCGGCTAGCTTATGCGGGGGGCACTCATTACCCAGCTAGCGACAGAGAACGTTTCGATCACGAGCGTCGTTTCGAACGCGAAGCTTTCTACTCGTGGGAAATTGAAAATGGGTGCGGGCTAAGAATGTTGCCCATCTCCAGAGAATTACGTTACAGCATCCCGCCCTCCAATCACGAATCGTGGCAGCGCCTTCAGGAACTGGTGGGCTGGCTGGCCTACGAGAATGACAAAAATATGATCGCCGTCTACGCCGACGATTTGGAAAGAGCTGCTGGAGTGGGAGGGTGGGATATGGCCCACTCTGAGCGCTATGAACAACTATTGAAATGGGTTTCAGAGAATCCTTCAATCAAGACAATCTTGTTAAAGGACTGGATCGGGGACCACGAGCCAGTAGCCAAACGAAATATTGAGCAAGGCACCTTCTATGAGCTCGCGCAACAGTGGAATGCCGGAGAGAACTATCGAGGTTGGTATGAAGATCCGAATTGTCAGGAACACCGCAACTACCTTGTAAAGGCGGAACAAGCACTGCTCGAAGCAGAGCAAGTTGGAGCTGACAAGGGACTGATCGCACTTGGATGGAAACATCTCCTGCATTGCTCATACGAAACGGCGTGGCACAACCGCGCCGATGAGAGTCCCCATTATCACCAACTGGCTTCTGCCGATCGTCCGATGTGGCTGGCGCCATGGGCCGCTGCACTTACCAGCCATGCCAGGGCATGTTTGGTGATAGCCCAGGCGGCACGATGGTTTGTAGACCGAGACGGAATTGCTCACGCACAGCTCATAGACATCGATGATGATGGCGAACAAGAGTTAGTTATTAAGAACGACAAACTCTTCGCCGTTTTCACGCCTTGCTCAGGCGGAAGATTGATCTATTTGTTCGACCTAACCGGCGTAGTGGGCCGGTTGCTAATCGGAAATGTCAGCGACGACTGGAATCTGCAAGAAGAACTTAATCGCTACATGGATTGCCCGCGCAATCATCCCGGCGCCCTTGCGGACGTAGGCTACGAACATAATCGTTATGAGGCGGCAATCTCGGTGGCACACGGTGACCCGGTTAGCGTCAGACTTTCAAATGTTGAATTGGGAAGTCCACTATTCAACCTTGAGAAACAAATACGATTGGCGCGTGACGACGGATATATTTCCATCACCTATACAACGCCCGAAAACCTGCGGCGCATAAGCACTGAAATCTGCCTCTCGCCTGATTATCAAAACCTATTGAGTTATGGGAGACGAGACCTAACCGTATTCAACGGACCATCATGGAAAGGCTGGAGCAATGGTTCCACGCGTACCTGGGTGCGAATCGATCCGAAAGAATCGACAATGTGGGATCGGCCCTATCAGGCTGAGTGCGGACACGGTTTAAATCTTCGCGTTACCTCTTTCTCGCGGGAGTTCCACCTCGAATTGGGTCTCAATCATCCACCACGACAATTAACCAGACAGGGGTTGCGAGAACAACGAACGACGTTGCGTGTGTCGCCGGCTGTTTTCAAGTTACCACCAAAACCGCTGCGAGCTTCAGCTCGAGCCGGTAGCGACAAGGCTGGCGGTGGGACCAATGCCGCAGAATCGGTGGTCAAACCCGCTGATGAGGTGCGGTCTCAGGAACATACAGACCAGATCCTTCAGGTCACGAACCCACACTTCATGCGTAGATTCCTGAATAACAACCTACCGGCAATGCAACATCAAGCCTTCGAAATTGCTGCCTGTCGCGTGCGCGTGTTGAAACCACATCATGACAAACTAACGATCGAATACAACCTGCAATGTCACAACGGTAAAAAGAGCGACACCTTTGTTTACGACCTCGTAGGAACCTGGCGGCAGGATACACGCAACCACGACATGGACGGCTTATATCGCCGCCTCTGGCTCTCCGGATTCTCCAGGACTCATAGCTTATCTATACCTAAACCATCGGGATATTGGACCAGGCTTCATTTAAGACTTAGAGAAAAAGCATCGGGAAAGTTACTAAGGGATTGGATCAATTATCCAGACACGGACTGGAGCGTTCCGTTGCGTCGGGTCGGCGCATGGCTTGCAAAGTTACACAGTTGCGGAGTGGACGTTCAACGCCGCTTCTCGATCGAGAATGAGTGCCTGGTGTTAGAAGGTTGGCGTGCGGATCTGATGAACTCAAACGCACCTTGGCTGGCACATGAAGTAAATCGTGTGGATGAATTAATCGGAGAGATGATCCACCGGACCCGAAATCTTAAGCTGGATAGACCCTGTATTACACACGGTGATTTCCATCCTGAAAATATCTTTGTGCGTGGCCAGTCAGTTACGGTGATCGATTTCGAGCAAAGCGCTATGGCAGATCCATCCTCGGACCTTGGATACCTTCTCGGAGAACTCGATGTGCAATCCGATCGTTACTGGCACAAACGGGGGCGGTTTAGTCCTCTTGATATCGAGCGCGCATCGGAACCAATAATTGCAGAGTACTCAAGCCAATGTGAGGCACAGAACCTCGAGCGCATACCTTTCTATTGCGCCCGTACTTACTTGAAACATTTGATCCATACCGTCCGGATGAGGG
>DATIBX010000543.1:0-19260 GCA_035457105.1 Pyrinomonadaceae bacterium | reverse complement strand
ACTTAATCCTGCTTGGCGCGACGAATCAAGATGAAGTTGCAATCGATTGGCTACTTGCTGGGCCACCTTATCCTGAATGACGAAGATATCAGCGGCCGGCATGTCAAAACTATCTGCCCAAATTGATAATCCATCGTTAGTACGCAAAAGATTGACGGTCACACGCAATCGATCGCCAACACGCTGCGTAGTTCCTTCAAGAACTGCGTCGGCGTTTAATTGATGCGCGGCCTGAAGGCTGTCGGTATCGGTCTTGAAGTATTTCAGAACGGCACTGGTGGGCCTGACCGTTAACTCGCCTGTTTGACTCGTTCTTCTGATTATTGCGTCCGTTATTCCAAGGCCCAGGTAGTTCTCGCTGGTATCAAATGACTTTAGTGGCAAGATCGCCAGCGACTTGATCTGAATTTGATCAGTTGCTGACGCATGTCTTAATCGCCAACCATAGACAAACGCAGCTAACACAGACATCAATGTTAAGGTGATGAGAGTCGCAAACAATCGCTTGTGTATTCTGAAATTGGTAGCAATCCTTCCAGCCCTTGAAGAGCCAGCAGTCACAGTCTTCAATGCGGCCGGCTGAGTTTGTACTGAGGCTGGTTCGCTTTCGTCCTGCGTTGTTGCTCCAGACGACGCGCTGCGTTCGATACCGGCTTGGAGCTCCAACGACTGCTTTAGACGTTTTAGATCGCTTAGCAGGTCCTGGCTCGTCTGATAACGCTCGTCACGATTTTTAGCTATCGCTTTTTCGACAATCTCTTCAAGGCGTTTTGGCACGAGTCGTCGGTAGCGGGCTAAAGGCGGTATTGGATCCTTAGATAGAATTGTAGAGATGATTTCGTGAGAGCTGCCCGCGGTGAAGGGCGTGCAGCCAGCGACCATCTCATAGAGAACCACACCCAAACTCCAAATGTCGGTACGTTGATCCACCTTGTGCCCGCGCGCTTGCTCTGGTGACATGTAGGCCACTGTTCCCAGCAACAGTCCTTCTTGTGTCTGAATGTTTATTTCTGTTTCGGCGTCAGTAGCAACGGAATCGGTCGAAGCACCTGGTGCAGCTGAGATTTTTGCCAGGCCAAAGTCGAGCACTTTCACCAGTCCATCGTCGCGGCGAATCATGATGTTCTCTGGCTTGATATCGCGGTGGACAATATTTAACCGATGGGCTGCGACTAAAGCGGCCGTCACCTGGATTGATATATCGATCGCTTCATCAATATTGATGGTCGTACTCAGCCGCTGGCGCAGAGTATCTCCGTCAATAAACTCACCTGCGATAAATTGGACTTGTTGAATTTCGCCGATCTCATGAATAGTGAGGATGTTGGGATGATTTAGAGCAGAAATTGCTCGCGCCTCCTGCTCAAAACGGAGTACGCGCTCTCGATCTTCGGCGAACTTCGGTGAGAGAAACTTTAGAGAGACCTTGCGCTTTAACTTCGTATCCTCGGCCAGATAGATTTGACCCATCCCGCCTTGGCCCAGCAGCGAAAGAATTCTGTAATGAGAGATAAGTTGTCCGGCCTTTAGAGACAGATCCTGGACCAGCATCTCAGCCGCTGCCTGATAAGCTGGGCTGTCTATAAAGAGGTTTCTCTGATCGTGGGATTCAAGTAACGACTCGATACGACGGCGCATGGATTCGTCGCCACGACAGGTCTGGTCCAGGTAAGCAACTCGCTCAGCCGGTTCGAGTGCCGTAACCGCGTAAAAAAGTTCCTGAAGTCTGTCCCAATATTCGTCGGACATTGACAATGAAAGCTAGAGTCCACACTCAGTTCAAGTCGATTGCTCAGGTTGTACTACTCATCTCATCCCTCAACCAGGCTCTCGCAAACGTCCACTCGCGCATGACTGTGCCAGGCGACACCTGCAGCACTTCTGCCGTTTCTTCAATACTCAATCCACCAAAGAAACGTAGTTCAACAATCTGACTCTTGCGCTTGTCTTTGAGCTCCAGACTTTGCAATGCGTCGTCCAAGGCAACGATGTTCGACGCCTGTTCTTGCGAAACGGTTAGAGCATCATCGAGCGAAACCTGGACTTGCGTTCCACCCCGCTTCAGAAAGTGTCTCCGCCGAGCGTCGTCAACCAGGATGCGTCGCATAAGTCGCGTGGCGATGCCAAAAAAATGACGCCGGCTTTCCCACTTGATCCCACGCTCCTCAATCAGGCGCAGATAAGCCTCGTTGATCAGCGCAGAGGTTTGCAGCACGTGACCAGGTTTTTCGTGATGCATATGCTGATGGGCCAGGCGACGAAGCTCTCCATAGACCAGCGGGGTGAGCTCATCAAGTGCAGTCTCGTCACCTTCGCTCCACTTCCTGAGGAGCATGGTAACCCGGTGTGGTTCGATTGCCATTAGAGGTTTCGCCTCCACTTCGCGCATTACTTGTTGAGCAAAGATTAGCAGCAACTCGGGCCCACACGCCAATTCGGCGCATTCCGAGGTGGAGTCCAAAGATTCAGCCGCGCGGGACTTGCAATTCGTGCCTCGCATCGCCGGACACTACCACGCAATAAAAGCCCAGTGCTCCTCATTATCCAGAAAATGGATTTGGACCAGAGGCCGTTCTGGCTCTGCTGAAGTGTGGTTAAACCGCCGGGCGCTGCCAAGTCACGCTGAACATCTAGAAACGGAGGAAACCAACATGAAACTGCCCAGATTTTATTTACTCTTAACAGTCTTCTTTTTGGTCACCGGCGGAGCACAAGTTAACGTTAAGAAGACCACGGCCGCAACACTTCAGACGGACGACCTCGGCTCGGCGACAAACCAGGAACTCGCTATGGCCCGGGCGGCTACTGCGAAATATCACGATGTTGCGACAGCTATTGCTGATGGCTACGTCAACGTTAATGACTACGAGTCTGGCGAGGGTTTTCATTTCGTAAAATTCCCGCTGATCGACAGCACCTTCAGTCCCGATGAACCAGAAGTACTCCTTTATGCTCACGTCCCGAATGAGGACCGTCTTGAATTGATAGCAGTTGAATATGCGATACCGCTGCCACTTTCAGTCGACGCGCCAGAAGGCTTTACTGGTAATGCCGACCCCTGGAGGCGAAACGAAGAAATAGGGGTATGGGAATGTACCGCATGGGTTTGGCTGCATAACACTAATGGAATGTTCGCGCACACTAACCCGCGCGTTCCTTAAATTCCAATCCGAACGAGCACGACCTTGTGCACGGCGAGCGTTGAGTCGGGTTATGGCCGCACCTCGCATAACCCGACCTCAAATATTGAGACTGCAGGAAGGAGGTTTCTCGACATGCGTCCGAGAGTCCTAACGACTTTAATCGCCATTCTGTTTACCAGCGCCTGCGTTTTGGTAGTTACTCAGCAAGCTGCCCAGGCTAATCACGACCCTTTGGACCATGAACTCTCTAGCCGCCTCGCTGAGTTGGGATTTACCGGCCGAGTCGAGTCTACGCTGGAAGCGCGCCTGGGACGACAACTGGACCAGAGGCGAGCAAACCTCGGACGGTTGCTATGGTTCGATACTATCGGTGGTCTGAACAACGATAACACCTGCGGGGGTTGTCATTCGCCTACGAACGGTTTTGGCGACACCCAGTCAATCGCGATTGGCATCGACAATAATGGGATAGTAGGACCCCATCGGCTTGGACCTAGAAATCAACGGCGCACGCCGATGGCCATCAATACAGCCCTCTTCCCCAATTTAATGTGGAACTCGAGATTTGCCTCACTCTCAGGTGATCCCTTTGATAACAGTTTGGGATTTATCTTTCCGCAGCCGGAAGGACTGACACTTTCTTACCTGCCGCAGTTACTCGATGCGCAGGCATTTATTCCGCCAACCGAACGAGTCGAAGTCGCCGGTTTTTCTTTTCCAGGAGATAACTTTGCAATTCGCGCCGAGGTCCTGAATCGGCTGAACGCAGTTGCTGAATATCGAAAACTGTTTGGCGAAGTCTTTCCCGAAGTCAAGAATGGCGCGCCAATAGATTTCAATATGTTTGGCAAGGCGATCGCGGAATTTGAATTCAGCCTTGTGTTTGCTAATGCTCCAATCGATCAGTTTGCGCGTGGTCAAAAGAATGCTCTGACCGATGATCAGAAGCGTGGCGCCTTGCTGTTCTTTGGCGCGGCCGGCTGTGTCGCTTGCCACCAGGTTTCCGGTCAGTCAAACGAGATGTTCAGCGATTTCCGCCAACACGTGATTGGGGTACCGCAGATTGCTCCTGCGCCCAACGATCCAACGGCTGGAAACGTAACCTTTGATGGTCCAGGACAAAATGAGGATTTCGGCTTAGAACAGATCACCGGTAATAGCGACGACCGCTACAAGTTTCGGACCAGCCCGCTGCGCAACGTAGCACTCCAACCAACCTTCTTCCACAATGGAGCTTTCACTCGACTTGATGATGCTATTCGTCATCACCTTGATGTGCTGGCCTCTGTTAGTAACTATGATCCTGTAACTGCAGGCGTTGCGCCCGACCTCCGTGGTCCACTTGGACCGATGGCGCCAGTCCTTGGTAGGTTGGATCCGCTTGTCTCAACACCGATTCATCTGACGGAGGAGGAATTCCGGCAACTATCGGATTTTGTCAGGAATGGCCTACTCGATCCTCGAGCTAAGCCGGCAAATCTTAGAAAACTGGTTCCCAAAACCGTGCCTAGCGGCCGGCCGACACTAAAGTTCGAATTTGATCAATTGGATCGTTGACGTGAAAGCTGTGTCGAACGCGCATCGACGGCGCGCCATACGGTTTTAACCGCATCGATAACTGAATCCGGGCGCGTTTGAGGTAACTGATGACCAGTCTTTGGCAAGACGACTAACTCAGAGCCCCTGATAGTGTTATGTAGCTGGTAAGCATGCTTATGAGGCTCCAGCAAAAGATCTGCCGAGCCGGTCACGATTACTACTGGCAGTTCAATGGCAGAATAACTCGCACTCAAAGTTCTAAGACTGGAACGCAAGGTTCTTTCATCGTAAGCGCAGGCCCTGACTCGTTCGGGGGTGGTCCACATTTCAGCTGACTGCTCGGCGTACTCCTGTTGTACAGGTTGCGGATGATAAGCCTCTTTCAAGCTTATTCTTACGATCGCTGGTCCAATTAAAGGCGTGAGGGTGTGAATCATGAAGTCTCCAATCACCGGGACGTGAGGAAGTCGCGACCACCATTCGACCCGGACGCTTGGATACGCTGCCGGAGCCAACAATACAATTCCGGAAAGCTCCTCGGCGTAAGCTACAGCTGCTGCCAAAACAAGCGAGCCTCCCCAGGAATGACCAACAAGAATGGGCTTCCTAATCGAGAGTTCTCGTAATGCGTCGCGTATAAACCTGGCCTGGGCCTCAACATTGCCTTCGCCAGAGTCATGACGCTCGCTACAGCCGTGGCCGGGCCGATCAAATGCTATAGCGTGAAAGGATCGAGAGAGTTTATCGAGGACCGCCATCTTGTAATCCTGATGCGAACCAGGATTGCCATGAATCAATACAACGGGCCGGCCTCCTCCCGCACTGACATAGTGGAGATTAATGCCACCGACTGTAACGAACTCCCCTGAACAGATCGCTTCAGATTTCAACTTCCCCCGCCTTGATTAATTCTAGTCCCGGCTTGTACCGAAGTTGCAGTCTGAGCCACGTCCGAGCTCCGGACTTGGGCCCCTTCCTTTTTGAACTTGATTCGGTGGCGCATATGCTTGAAGTGCTGTACCAGCAGGTCCGCCGCTCCAGTAGGTACTATTGCCTGAACAAAAGCCAGGATAATCCTTGGTGGCGCGGTCAAATTATCTGATACCAGCAGATACTCACTCTCCCACCAACTCGGTGCAAATTTAGCTTTAAAGCGCCTCACGCCATTAAAGTTGTAAAAGACAGTGAACATTGTGGCGAGACCTCGAGTCACTTTCGAAAGCTTCGGGCAATACCAAACCAGCGAATCAATATTGCCTTCCAAGGCCATCGGCGCTGTACCGAGCGTAGCTAATTTAGCCCCATCATCCTTCAGCGATTTCAACACTTCGACAACTAGTAGCTCGGTAGTGCCATTGGGTGCTTGTGGCAAACGCAAAACATCCTCAAGGTACCAACCCTGTCGAGCTGGAATCGGACTTGCAGCCAGGAAGCCCACCAATCGTCCGGTAGCGTCACGCGCTGTAAAGTATTTCTTTCGGTCGCTGTGTTTGAAGAGATCGATCGCAAACAGCCAGCCAAACTTTGTTGGACTCCGTCGTGTGGTTAACCAACTTTTGCAAAGGCGATCAGTTTCTCTGATCAGATTTTCATCCAGGTTGCTAACCTTTGTTACTCGGATTCCAGCGCGACGAGCCTGGTTGATGCCAGCGCGCGCTTTCTTGCCACGATCTCCTCGCGGGGCCCACGTTGCGAGTTCGAAGTAAGGAGCCGAGCCGATCTTAACTGCACGTAGACCCAGTTGCCGGCTATGTCTTGCAAATCGCTCCGTGGCTGGTATAAATCCAACCGTCCGCCTTTTTGCCTTAGCTGCGTGCAGAAATGACTTAGCCAGCGCGGGTTGGTTCTCACTATTCGCGAGCGGCTCTCCAGGTACTAACCAGACTTTGCCAAAATCATTGAAACCGATGGCTCCCTCGGTTTCCGGACATGACCAAAGTCGAGTCTCTGGAGCAATACCGACCAACGAATGCGCGTTGTACCCGTGCGCCTCGTGCAATTGAAGAAGCGTCTCACATGGATCTGGGAAGATGACCCGATGGGCCTGACGCATGCGCAGCTGGATGTAACGTGCTACTACGCTGGCGCCACCGCTGGCCGGGATCAACCACGTCAGTTGGTTGAAGAAATGAAAGGACATCGTTGTGATTGCGAGTTGTGATCCGGCAAAGAACAAGGGAGACTTATGGGAAGTATTAAGAGAACATCAGTGGAAGTCAAACAGGGAACGCGGTTCTAACCACATCCACAAGAAGGGCAAAATATGAATGGACCAAACTTTCCAGTGGTAGGACGAATTGTCGCACTTTTCATTTTGCTGGCCCCAGTAATAAACGCTCAGACTCCGGCACCGAGCCGGCAAGCTGGCGCTGACAACGAATACCAAACTGGTGCAATTCTCTGGACACAATCATCTGCTGAGTATCGGGCTCTTGCCTATCAGACATTTCTATTGGCGCGATTGCGTCTCGCGCAGAGTCTACAAACAGGCAACGGGAGATCACGAAACAGAACTCATCAGCGAACGGCAGTCATCGTTGACGCTGATGAGACAGTACTGGACAACAGTCGTTTTCAGGCTGAGCTGGTGTTGCGAAGTCTGCCTTACACGGCGCAAGCCTGGCGTGATTGGTGTCAGCGCGCTGAGGCGGGTGCGGTCCCTGGAGCAGTCGATTTCCTTAATTATGCAAGGGATCGTGGCGTGAGCGTTTTCTACATAACTAATCGGCGCCCGGCTGAGAAATCAGGAACTATAGCGAATCTACAAAAGTTGGGATTTCCAAATGTCAGTAATGAAACCGTCATGGTACGGGACGATGGTGCGCCGCCGAGCAAAGAGTCGCGTCGTCAACAGGTAGCGGTTCGGTATCGAATTGCTCTGCTTGTTGGAGACAATCTGAACGACTTCAACGACGACTTCAGCGGCAAGTCGACGACGGAGCGGGCCAATCAAGTTGATCGGGAACGCGCGGAATTTGGTGCGCGATATATCGTATTACCCAATCCGATGTACGGCGATTGGGAGAGTGCAGTCTACGAAAATAAGTCAGGCTTAACCGACGAGCAAAAACGAGCGCTTCGCCAACAGGCCCTTAAAGAATTTTGATCAGTTGCTCACTAGGATTCTGGTGAGTGCTCACACTGGCCGCTCTCTTAACCAGAGCTTCTACGTTCATTCACTAATGAACGTTCTTTTTCGTTTCGGTTTTGGTTTTGTTTCGCCGGAGTTGTTGTTCTCCTGAGCCGCTGGCTTTACTCGACGAGGTGGTTCCTGATACCAGCGAGCTCCTGTTCTGTACTCGTCTTCTGTTCGACCAAGAAGTTCCAAGGCTCGCTTCGGTCGGAGGTGAGTGCAGGCCACAACAACGGTATTGATGAGTGCCACGGGCCCGACGTATGATCCGGCGAATGAAGGACTGTTATTTGACGCGACGAGATGAGAGTCGCAGTGCACTGCTATTGGAGTGGTGTCGAGGTCGGTAATACCGAAAGTGGGGACGCCGCGCGACTTGGCCCTGAGAACGGATTCAACTGTTTCCCGCAGACATCGTCCGAAGCTGATACCTATCAAGAGATCTTTATTCGTAAGTACGTCGATTTTGTGCTGCAGATTGCCAGTGCTTCCGATTGGTGCCTCGGCATCAAAGCCAAGCGGAGTTAGACTATAGGCCAGCAACCACGCCAACGACGCTGCCAGATCAACTCCCACCACCAAAATGCGGCGCGAGCGATGGATTAGTTTCGCCAATTCTACCACTCTTTCTGTTGCGAGACTGGACCTGAGTACGCTTAAACTTTCAGTATCTCTTTCCAAACAGAGACGAATCTGATCGCCGACACTGCGCTTCTCCTGGGTCGCGGCTTTAAGGACTGTGTACGGAGTGATCTGCTTTACAAAATGATTTCGGAGGTCGGCGGCGAAGTCAGCGAACCGTTCGTAACCCAATGCTTGAATGGTGCGTACGATCGTGGCTGCATCGACCTTATACCGCTTGGCCATCTCACGAGAGGACAAAAAGAATGTCTCTTCATGATTGTCAAGGATCGCTCGGATCAGTTCGCGCCGGCTGCCACTCAATTGTGATTGCCTGAAGCGCACTTCGAGTGAGGTTGACGAGGTCGAGTCGTAACCACCATTGTTTCGCGCTGGTCCATTCCTGGCCGGCATGGTTTTCTCCTCGCTAGTAAGACTGCGGTTTCGACGACGGGATCACTTCAAGAGTCTCAGTTTGACCTTTGATAAAGTCCAGGTCCAGTTCGAAACCGAGCCCAATCTTACCAGGAACCTCTACGGTACCCTCGAATGACACTTTTACTTCAGGTACGATGATGTCGCGCGCAAAGTACCGCGAACTAGCCGAAATGTCACCCGGAAGAACAAAGCCAGGCAAACTCGCGAGTGCGATGTTGTGCGCACGTCCCACGCCAGACTCAAGCATGCCGCCACACCATACAGGTACTTCGCGATCGAAGCACAAGTCATGGATAGGCAGCGCTTGCGAGTAGCCGCCGACTCGCCCCACCTTGATATTGATGATGCGACAACTATTCAAAGCAAGAGCGGATCTGGCTTGCAAGACTCCCGTAATACTCTCATCCAGACACAACGAGGTCTTCAGCTCGCGCTGGAGTTGGGCATGGTCCAACAGATCGTCATAGCTCAAGGGCTGTTCGATCATTAGCAAGTCAAATTGATCGAGCTTTTTGAGGTGACTGGTATCAGCCAACGTATATGCAGCATTGGCATCGACCGACAGCAGTATCTCTGGATGCGCCTTCCTAACCTGCTCGACGATTTCCAGATCCCAGCCCGGCTTGATCTTGAGTTTAATTCGTTGATAACCGAGACCCAGATAGCGAGCAACACGCTCGAGCAATTGCGCAGGTGTCTTTTGAATTCCCAGGCTCACTCCAACCGGAATTCGGTCGCGAGTGCCGCCGAGCAACTGCGAGAGAGACTGTTGATTAGACTGGGCCAGTAGATCCGTGAACGCGAGCTCCAAACCGGCTTTCGCCATGTTATGGCCGCGAAACGGAGCGAAACGTCGACTCAGGTCTCCGAGAGTCCGCAGTGGCGCGGAGAGCATAGCCGGCGCTAAAAAATCGCGAATGACGTGAAAAGCTGTGTCCACGGTCTCGTAGCTGTACAGTGGTGCTTCCGCAGCAACGACTTCGCCCCAGCCTTGCAGACCGTTTCCCGCGACACAAACGAGAAAGATGTGTCTTGAGTCGATGCTTCCGAAACTCGTCTCAAACGGTTCTACCAACGGCAAACGAATCAGACGAATAGTGACCTGTTCGATCTGAATCGGTTCCGATGTGGCTAAGCGCTCAAGATCCGAGATCTCGGAGGAACGTTGCATGGCGGCAGAAAATAGCACAGAGCTTTTGATCAGCGCAACAAATGTTGTAAGGGAATTGACATGCTGCAACGAACGATGTTATATAGCCGCTACATCGAGCGGCGGCGCCCCGTACAATTTTTGCCCGGATCAACTCTCTGTCTAGCGCACACGCTCAATCCAATGCACGACAATCAAACGGCGGAATGAACTTGGGACGCCTGGACGGCTTGACTGCGACTCAACTCTCTTGAAGGAGGCAAATCATGAAGGGGATGGTCCTAGTATTTGGCTACAAGGAGCACGGAGGTGGTAAGCGGTCCAGCTTTGGCGTTGTAGCTTCACTCTTGATGGCCGTCAGTGTGTTTAGCGTCTTATTTCTCTTTCAAGCTTCTACTGCCCGGGCGCAAACAACCACCGCTACCATCGAAGGTACGGTGAGAGATACGCAAGGCGCTGTTATTGGAGGAGTGCAGCTCACTGCAAAGTCTGCACTCCTCGGTCTTGAACGCACGGGAACAAGCGACACAAATGGTTTTTACAGAATCACCGCTTTGCCTGCCGGCATCTATACTTTATCGGCTTCACACTCAGGGTTTTCTACGCGAAACGTCGAGAGTGTCGAACTCACAGTCAATCGCACCGCAACCTTAGATATTGAACTCGAAGTAGGGACCGTCGAAGGACAAGTCAGCGTGACTGCCGATACGCAGTTCCTGAATCAAACGGACGCTGCCTCAGGTAGCACGATCGGCCCACGCAAGATTCAAGGACTTCCGACAAATGGCCGCAACTATCTCGACTTGATGCAGTTGGTGCCGGGCGCGGTGATCAACCGCCAGGCAGACACAGGGAGTGATAACTCTACACCGGTACTCGGTGAGCGGTCCGGAAACAATAACTTCCTGATAGATGGCCAACCAAACAAGAGCACCGTCAAGGGTGGCGCAGCTGCACCATTCAACCAGGAGACAATCGCCGAGTTTCAAGTTCTAACAGCTGGTTATAAAGCTGAGTTTGGACAGGCGTCCGGAGCCGTAGTCAACGTCATCACCAGAAGTGGAGGCAATGATTACCACGGTCTGGCATCCATCTACTTCCGCAATAACGCTTTTGATTCTTCCAATTCATTGGATCCAGCTGAAGATGGAGCGCCGTTCCTGCAACGCTGGGACTACAGTCTGGCCATGGGTGGTCCAGTTATTAAAGACAAAGTATTTTTCTTCGGTTCGGCTGAACGGATCAGAGAAAACCGTCGTCTCAATTTTGCCTTTCCTGACAACACTCCACAATTCCTGCGAGACTTTGAGAACGGCTTCGATAACCCTTCTCGCACTTTCGAGACGCGAGGGTTTCTTAAATTTGACGAACAACTTGGAAGGCATCAACTATCGCAGGCAGTGAATTACACAAATGGCAATATCAGAGAGTTCCTGCCGCTGTCACAGGCCACTAGTCTGCCATCCACCCGAAACGATACTGGTGCTCGGCATCTGCTGCTGGGATTTGCGGACACAATCCTGGCTGGAGAGCAGGCTAATCCGTGGGTGTTGACCTTGAGAGGAGGGTATCGTGGCGATACTTCCGAAACTCGTCCCGCGCATCCGGACGCTGGAGTGGGAACTTTCTTAAACTTATTCAGCTCCACCAGCACGGGCTTTTGCTGCCCCTTCGGCGACCTAGGCTCGTTTGGTTTTGGTAACCCTACTACGCGCACAGCACTTGACGAGAAGTACACGTCATTTTCGGCGAGCGCGGCCAAGCTCTACGGAAATCACGGTCTGAAGTTTGGTTGGAATTTTCTGCGAACAAAAGTTGACGGTCTCGAGTCCCAGGTACAACAACTGCAACTCTTTGCGACAGCGGATGATTTTACGAATTTCGGTCCAATTAACTCCGGTTTCTTTACCGTCACAACGGCGGGTGGTCTAACACCTGAGGCTAACGAGATTCACTTGCGAAATAACTACAATGGGATATATGCCCAGGATGATTGGAAGTTTCTACCCAATCTTACCCTGAACTTCGGCGTGCGCTGGGATTACGACTCCGAATTCATTGCAAAGGGAAACATCTCGCCGCGCATAGGTTTCGCCTGGGCGGCAACACCGAAGACTGTGGTGCGTGGACACTACGGGCTTTTCTTCGATCAGTTCCGGTTAGATATAGCGCGGGATGTACCTTCGTTCGGAGGCGCTGATCGAAGAGTCGTGCAGCCGTTCTCGTACCCACGCGGTTTCTACGGAGTTCCCACCTTCCTTCCGGCGTTCGTCAATGCACAACTGTTTCCTGGCGGGCTGTGTGTTTCTTCAGATCTAACGGATGCACAAATTGTCGCAGGAGGAGTGTCGTGCCCATTTGGTCCCGGATTATACATAGGTATCGACAGACTCAACGGCGTGGTAGCGCCCGGCCATGCTCCCATTCCTGCTAATGCGGTGATCAATGTCGCTAATATTCAGGCGTTGTCGGGTCTGACGCCGGATCAGTTTCTCTCTCAGGCCAGCGTAGCAGTGGGCCAGGCACCAGGCTTCTTCTTCTTCGGGCCCTTCGGTACAGTGACCCACGCCGCTCTTCCGCCTCAACTCTTACCAACCAGCATTGATGGAAGCTTCAAAACTCCATATACACGTGGTGTCAGTATCGGTATACAACGCGAGTTCGGAAAAGACATTGTGGTGGAGGCTGATTACTACCATCGCATCATGCACAACCTGCTTGGTGTGCGCGAATCTAATATTGCATTCCCGGCACGAGCTCTAGGTCGCTCCTTCCTTCCTCCGTTTGAGACAGGCGCAATTAATACTTTTGGTCCATGGTATGAAGGCAAATACGACGCGCTCGTCATCAATTTCAACAAGCGTTTTAGCCGGCACTTCCTCCTCGGTGGAAGCTATGCCTTTGCAAATGAGACAGACAACACTCTTGGTATCAACACCCTACCCTCTGATAGTTTCATCGGCATAGCGCCAGTGGTGACAGTCGACGATGAAGGTATTATTAAGACCAATCAGAACGGACCATTCACGATGAGCACAGGCGCGTTCGTCGCAGCAGCAGGAACGTTTGTGAATGGTCCCGACCTGGATAAGGGCCCGTCTGACCTTTCAGTGGATCATACTTTCCAGTTGAATGGCTTGTGGACTCTTCCCTGGGATCTTGAGATCAGCGGAATCTTTCGAGCTCAGAGTGGTTTTCACTACAGCCGAACTGGAGCCAATGAAGACCCAGATGGGGACGGGACCTTTAACACGATCGATCATGGTCTAGGTAGGAATGCCTTCACCTCGCCGCCGTTCGTCAATCTGGACATGAGATTTTCGAAACGATTCAACATCACTGAACGCTTCAAGGTCGAAGCCCTATTCGAGTTTTTTAACCTGCTCAACCGTCAGAACCCTGCTGCAGTCGAAACGGAGACGACCATCGCCACAAGACCGTTCGGATCCTTGAAACAAGTCCTGCCGGGACGTGAGGGTCAGGTTGGATTGAGAATTGAATTCTAGTTTCGTGGAAAACGCGAAAACACAAAGTACAAAGCACTAGCAAAGTTACGAGTCACGCATGAAGAAACGATTATCGCTCATCATACTACTGTTGTGTCTGCCTATCTCCATTACTGTAGCCGCGCAAGGTACTCGACTGCTACGCGAACCAACAGTCAGTCGCGATTCCATCGCGTTTGAATATGCCGGCGATCTCTGGGTCGTGTCGCGAAGTGGTGGAACCGCACGGCGAATTACCGCCACGCCCGGGCTCGAAATAGACCCGCACTTCTCACCCGACGGTGCTTCACTAGCGTTTAGCGCTACCGTAGCAGGAAATACCGATGTCTATGTGGTGAATACCTCCGGCGGTGAGCCTCGACGACTTACTTATCACCCCAGTGTCGATCGGGTGCGAGGTTGGACACCCGATGGTAAAAGGGTGATCTTTTCCTCGGCTCGCACTAGTGCTCCCCAACAGTCGTACTATCGCTTATGGACCATCGGTCTTGATGGTGGACTCCCGGAAGCGCTTCCCATGCCGCGTGCCTTCACGGGTTCTTACTCACCTGACGGCGGGCGTTTTGCTTTCGAAGAGTTCTCGACTGCGTTTGTCCCGGATTGGGAAAACGCGAGTATGTGGCGTCATTATCGCGGCGGCCGGACTCATCCCATCTCGATCATGAATTTGGCAGATTATTCCGTTGAAAAGCTGCCATGGAAAAACAGCAACGACACTTTACCGATGTGGGTCGGCGATACAATCTATTTCCTGTCTGATCGCAATCATACGATGAATCTTTTCGCTTACCGGTCCAATGCGAAACAGGTCACTCAAATCACGAATCACGATGACTTCGACGTCATGAGTGCCTCGTCTGGGCCCGATGCAATCGTATACGAGCAAGCTGGTTACATCTATCTGGTCGATACCAAGTCGGGACAGAGTCGCAAGGTAAACATTGACGTTGTCAGCGATATAGCGTGGGCTCGCCCCCAGTTTAAAAAAGTAGCGAGCTCAATTCGTAATTCAGCGCTTTCGCCTACTGGTGTTCGGGCTGCGTTTGAAGCACGCGGCGAAATTTTTTCGGTACCAACAGAAAAAGGAGATTATCGAAATCTTACACAAAGCGCCGGCGCGCACGATCGCAGTCCGGTATGGTCACCGGACGGTGCCCAACTCGCCTGGCTTTCAGATGCGAGCGGTGAATACCAGCTCATGTTGGGAGATCCGACCGGTGTCGTAGCTCCTCGGGCCATTGCGTTGCCATCAACGGCGTTCTTTTCCGAACCTGCGTGGTCGCCCGACGGAAAGCAGATTCTCGTCCAGGATAATCATCAGAACCTCTGGACCATTGAAATCTCTACCGGAACAGCCAGCCGGATTGATACAGATAACTATCCGGATCCGATACGGCAGTTTGATGCAACGTGGTCGCCAGACTCTCGTTGGATTACCTATTCGAAAAGTCTCCCCAGTCACCTCCGAGCAATTTTCGTTTATTCGATTGCGGATAAAAAATCTACCCAGGTAACAGATGGCCTGGCAGATGCACTATCGCCAACATTTGATGCCGGAGGAAAATATCTCTACTTCCTCGCCAGCACGAACTATGGACCAAGTACTGGTTGGTTGGAGATGAGCTCTTTAGATCGTCCGGTGCGCCGGGCAATTTACATGGTGGTGCTTGGTGCCAATGAGCCTTCACCGCTATTGCCGGAAACAGGCGACGAGCCGCGACCGCGTGATGAGTCGGCTGCTCCCGCCAAACCTCCAGCGCCTGCTCCAGTGACGGTGCAAATTGATTTCAACGGAATCGGGCAACGCATCCTTTCGATTAGCGTGCCTGCAGGTGATTACAGCAATCTCGCTGCCGGCGCCGCCGGTAGTTTCTTTTATACCGAACCAATCGGCACCAATGCTCCGGGTTCGTTTCGGTTGCAACGTTATCAATTGAAAGAGCGCGCCGCGGCGCCGTTTCTAGAGGGTATTCGCTCCTATTCTGTTTCAGCTGACAAGAAAAAGCTGTTGTACCAGGCGAGTGCCGGAGGCGGAGCTAACTGGGGAGTAGTAGCGATTGATCGTCCAGCAAAGGTTGGCGATGGTCCACTCAACGTGGCGCAATTGGAAACGAGAGTTGACCCGCGTGCGGAGTGGGCGCAGATCTTTCGGGAGACGTGGCGAGTTCAACGTGAGTATTTCTACGATCCAAAAATGCAGGGCGCTAACTGGCAGGCCGTCTATGACAAGTATCAGCCGCTGCTAGCCTATGTGGGCCATCGTGAAGATCTTGGATATTTGATCGCGATGATTGGTGGTGAGCTGACCGTGGGCCATTCCTATCTAACTGGACCTGGCGATGTGCCTGGCGAAGATCCCGTCTCAGTTGGTCTTTTAGGGGCAGATTTTGCTGTCGAAAATGGACGTTACCGCATCAAGCGTATTTTGAACGGTGAGAATTGGAATCCCGATTTAAGAGCACCGCTAAGCGCCCCCGGTATCCAGGTCGTCGAAGGAGATTACATCCTCGAGGTTAATGGCAGACCACTGCTTGCCGGCACAAGTATCTATAGCCTGTTTGAGGGGACGGCCGGTCGCCAAACTCTGCTGCGAATTAACAAGACGCCGTCGCCGGAGGGATCGAGAATTGTCACGGTAGTTCCGATCGCAAGTGAAGATGGTCTACGCACGCGAGCCTGGGTTGAAGAGAATCGCCGCCTCGTCGACAAGTTGTCCGGTGGTCGCCTCGCCTATGTTTGGTTACCCAACACCGCAACGCCTGGGTACGCCTCATTCACTCGCTACTATTATGCGCAACAGGACAAAGAGGGCGCAGTCATCGACGAACGTTACAACCATGGCGGTATGGTGGCTGATTACATCGTCAACGAGCTGGACCGGAAGCTGATGGGTTATTTCGCAATGCGCGACGGCCAACCGACGACCTCGCCAATTGCAGGCCTTTATGGTCCAAAGGTGATGCTCATCAACGAGTCAGCCGGTTCCGGCGGCGACGCGCTGCCTTATTACTTTAGATTGCGAAAGATTGGACCGCTAATCGGCACCCGAACATGGGGTGGTCTCGTGGGGACGCTGGGTGTTCCACCTACCATTGATGGCGGCGGAATCACCGCTCCGACGTTGGCGTTTTATAATTTGAAGGGTGAATGGGATGTTGAGAACATTGGTATCTCTCCCGACATTGAAGTGGACTACACGGCCGCGGATGTAATCAAAGGACGAGATCCGCAGCTCGAGCGCGCAGTACAGGAAGCTCTCAAGCTGCTCGAACAAAACCCAATGAAACGCATGCCACGACCAGCGTCCATTGATCGTGTGTCGAAGGGGAAAGAATAGTGCTTCGTGTCCTCCATGTCGTGGTGTTGGCAGGTTGCGTGTTGCTCAATAAATCTAACCACCTGGGCACCGAGCACACAGAGGTGGAATAGCGCGGGTTAGGCCGCAACGATCGATCTAGATTGGACCGCTGATGGAATTCTCTGTGCCACCTCAGTGCTCTTTGTGCCTCTGTGGTGGACCTAATTGCAAGCCAAACCACCACGGAGACACTGAGAACACAAAGGTTGCACCGAGAAATCCAGGCGAAATACTTATTTGTTAGTAAATCTTGAGGCACTCTGAGGAGAAACAACAAATTTAGTGTGTTACTGGCCGCTTGGTTTCTTGCTATTAAAACAAGAAGTTGTTGGTTTGTTTCACAGAGAAAAGTGGCGGAGTCAAATTTGAAACTGACTAACTGTGCAAAGTCTGTTCGCGCGCTGATCGGCATCATTTTCATTTCGGTCGTTGCGTCGATTCATGCCCAACAGACTGACGAGCCATTTAAGCTCACTGAAGCAATGATCCCGATGCGCGACGGCGTTCGGCTCTACACCACGATCTACACCCCAACAGTCGCGACCGAAAAACTTCCCATACTTCTTTTACGAACTCCGTATGGCCTCGGCGAGATGAGCCCGGCTGAACTCGCGGCAGCATTGCCGGAATTGGCCGCCGATGGTTATGTCATTGTGCGACAGGACATTCGAGGACGATTTAAATCCGAAGGCACGTTCGTTATGCTTCGCCAGCCGCGCGATCCGAACGACAAAAAGGCTATCGACGAGAGCACTGATACCTACGACTCGATCGAATGGTTGCTCGCCAACGTGCCAAACAACAACGGTCGCGTGGGAATGGCCGGGACGAGTTATGGCGCCTGGCTAAGTGTGATGGGAATGCTCGATCCGCATCCGTCGCTGAAGGCTGTTGTGCAACAAGCTTCGCCGGCGGATATGTGGTTGGGGGACGATTTCCACCATAACGGTGCGTTCCGGCTGAGCTATGGATTTGAATACTCGTACATGATGGAGTCGTCCAAAGAGATCTCGGATGTTACTAAGGTGATCGATAGCTACGATGCCTACGAATGGTATTTGAAGCTTGGTCCATTAGCGAACGTCAACGCGAGATACTTCAAAGATAAGATTCCAACCTGGGGCGATTTTGTAAACCATCCGGACTACGACGCATTCTGGAAGCGTCAGGGATTCGGTCCGTGGCTTAATCGAGTTACTGTACCAACGCTAAACGTTGCCGGTTGGTGGGATCAGGAAGATTTTTATGGACCAATCAAAATCTATGAATTGTTAGAGCGGCATGATGTAGCGAAGCAGAACTTTCTGGTTGTTGGTCCGTGGAATCATGGTGGCTGGTCGAGAAGTGACGGTCGCAAACTGGGACGTATTGATTTTGGCACTGCAACATCGGAATACTACCGGCAAAAGATACTTGCTCCCTTCTTCGCTTATTACCTTAAGGATAAAGGCAGCGGAGATCGCCCCGAGGCGCAGACGTTCAGGACCGGCACAAATGAATGGGTCTCCCACGACTCCTGGCCGCCTAAACATGATATTGCCGCCCGGCGACTCTACTTTCGAGCTGATCGAAAATTGTCATTTGAGCCGCCACCGCCAAGTGGTGCTGAGGCATTCGATTCCTACATATCGGATCCGGCGAATCCCGTCCCCTATCGACCGCGACCGATTGAGTTGCGATCTGGGTGGACAACGTGGTTGGTAGAGGACCAACGCTTCGTTGATGGTCGGCCCGACGTCCTTACCTGGACCAGCGACCCGCTTGATAATGACCTAACTGTTTCTGGACAAGTTGTCGCGAACCTCTTTGCTGCTACGTCAGGGACGGACTCTGACTGGATAGTCAAACTAATTGATGTTTATCCTGACAAGTTCGAACCCGATCCGAAGATGGGCGGTTTTCAACTTATGATAGCGGGCGATGTCTTCCGCGGCCGGTACCGCAAGAGCTTCGAGAAGCCCGAGCCGATTGCGGCGAACGCTGTGTTGCCTTACCAGATCACCTTTCCGGCAAACGATCATGTGTTCAAGAAAGGGCATCGGATCATGGTCCAGGTACAGAGTACCTGGTTTCCCGTGATTGATCGCAATCCGCAACGGTTCGTACCCAACATATTCCAGGCGAAAGAATCGGACTTCCAGCCGGCAACGCAACGTGTCTTTCGTTCGGGAAAAAATGCGTCGTATATAGCGGTTCCAGTAGTCGCCGGTACGTGACTTTAAGATTGTCCTTCGACCAAAACAGACGCTAGTGAGTTGTGATACTAACCACGCTCGTGTAGGCCAGCTCATGATTATGGCTTTGAACAAGAACTACCGAACCGCCATTACAGTACCGCGAGCGAAGCGACCGGATGTCACACTCAACAAAGC
>DATIBX010000542.1:0-10602 GCA_035457105.1 Pyrinomonadaceae bacterium | reverse complement strand
AAGCAACTCGCGTGGATGCGGACGCAAAAGCCAAAGAGATTAAAGAACTATCAGGTGAAGAAACTCAGGCCGCTTATGACACGGCAACTGGAACCTGGTCCGTCGCAGTTGGTGGAAAACTACCAAAGCCTAACGCAGAAGAATTGCGTGATCGGCTGCAAGATGCAGGATTGGATGCGACCATAACTGGACCACCTGGCCCAACTCCCGGTGAAACTCGTCAACTTGCTGCGGTAGCCAACGAAACGGCCCTATCAAACTCAAATGTGCGACTAGTTTCCCGCACGATGTTACCTTCGAGAGAGGTGGTAACGTCATCATTAACGGGAGCACAGTTTAGTTCCAGCTCCCCCGTCCAGTTTGCTTCTGATAACGAATCAGGAGCCCCGGTCCGCTTCAATGATCGACCTTACCGGGGTCGGCTTGAGGTGTTTACGAATCTGCGCGGCAGTTTGACTGTTGTTAACGAATTAGGACTCGAGGATTACGTCCGCGGAGTTGTCGCAAACGAACTGTCACCGGGAGGCTATCCAGCTATTGAAGCATTAAAAGCTCAAGCTGTGGCCGCTCGAACTTACGCTTTGAAGAATCGCGGCCAATTCCTGGCACAGGGTTTTGATTTGCTGCCGACAACTCGATCTCAAGTCTACCGCGGACTGACTTCAGAGAATCCTTTGTCGTCGCGTGCGGTCGATGAGACTCGTGGATTGATCGCAACCTATAACGGCGAACCTATCAACGCGCTTTACACTTCGACTTGTGGTGGCAGAACAGAAAGCTCGGAGAATATTTTCAACGACGCAGTTCCATACCTGAGAAGTCGTGAGTGTGCCGCCGAAGGACCAGCAGCGTTCGACAACTTCACCATTCGCACCAGTCGCGAGCCAGCCGAACTGCGGGATGAAAATAACCTCGCAGGCGCGCGAGATGTTGCGCTGCTCGTCACTCAGAACGTTAACAGTTTGCAGGCACGGGTTTCGGATTCCTGGCTCTCAGCCGAGGCGAGCGTAACCGAAGTACGAAATTGGTTAGCTAATGCAGCACGCATAGCCCGCCAACCAACACCAGTCACTAACGACGATGTGAATCGACCTCCGTCATTCGCAACCGCACTTAGTTCAGCAATTCTAGGAGACAGCCGGAGCAGTACACTTCTGGACGAGGCGGACGCCAATTATCTGCTCGCAGTATCAGACGCTAAGGAGATACCGGCACAAAATCGAGCTGATCTCGCCATGCTTGTACGCGATGGAGCGTTGTCAGTTTATCCCGATGCGACTTTAAGGCCGCGCCTGCCTTTATCGAGGGCGCGCATTCTTCACGCCATCGTAAAACTTCTTGAGTCGCGGAATGTTTTACAAATACAGAAAGGGACGACGCGGCCTTCATCTTTACAGCAATTGGTCCTACGTTCCCCCAAAGGCAAAGATCAAACAGTATCGATCAGCCCTCAGGCCTTCTTATTCAGGCAAATCGGCGAGCGGATCTATCCGGTACGCACACTGGCTGTTGTTGGCGGCGAGGCGGTCTTGTATCACCTTGCAGCGGACGGACAGGTCGATTATCTCGAAGTAAAACCTGCTACTAATGGCGCGGCTGCGGATCGCTTTTCTCCGTTCTCAAAGTGGACCACTGGTTTATCTCCGGGACAAGTACAGGCTCGGCTGGCCCGTTATGCCAAAGGCATTGGAACAATTACTGATCTTCGCGTCGTCGCTCGTGGTACTTCAAACAGAGCGACCGACCTGGAGTTGATTGGTACCAGTGGAACGGCCCATGTTCGTGGTGGACGCATCCGGTCGGCCTTGGGACTACGCGAGCAACTATTCGTAATCGATCGCGAATACGATGATGGTGGAAGAATTAGTGAGTTCGTGTTTACCGGGCGAGGATGGGGTCATGGGGTTGGGATGTGTCAGGTTGGGGCGTACGGACTTGCTAAGCAAGGTTATACGTTCGATCAGATTCTAAAGGCCTACTACACGGGGATTGAGATTACGAAGATGTATTGAAGGAGGGCTTTGGGCTTAGGCCTTTGAGCTTTGAGCGAATACGAAGACCAAAGGCCGATGGCCAAAGACCCAAAGCCAAAAGCCTAAGACCAACTCGAGATGCGCCTTACTCGCAATCAAACCATTGGCAGCCTCCTCATCCTCGCGCTCATCTGGATAGTCATTCTCTTCCGCGTGATATTCTCTGGTTCGTGACCGTTCACTCAGAAAAATCACCCGTAATCGCTATCGTTGGACCAACTGCCTCCGGCAAAAGTACAGCCGCGATCGAAACCGCCTTACGCCTAAATGGCGAGATTATTAATTGTGACTCGGTACAGGTTTACCAGGAAATAAAGATCGCAACGGCAAAGGTTCCGCTCGAAGAGCGAAAAGGTGTCCCGCACCACCTAATCGACGTCATCCCTCCACAGGTAAACTACACAGCCGGAGATTGGGCTCGGGATGCGACGCGCGAAATCGAAGCAATAGAAAATCGGGGTCACATCCCGTTGTTGGTAGGCGGCACGGGATTTTACCTGCGTGCCCTGCGCCAGCCGTTCTTCTCGAGTCCCGAAACCAACCAGTTGCTCCGCCAACGCATAAACAACATTCGCAAGCGACGAGGACCAGAGTACGTACATCGGCTGCTAAAACGGCTCGATCCTCGTGCGGCTAACGAGTTCTTTCCTCGCGATTGGCCTCGAGTTCAGCGGGCTCTCGAAGTCTATCTCCAGACCGGCCAATCACTAGTGGACCAAAAATCTGACCGACCGGAAGCACCCGAAAGTGCTTTTCGTCTCAGAATTTTGGCTCTTAACCCGCCCAGAGCCGAACTCTATGATCGCATCGACACGAGAACTGAAGAGCATTTCAAAGCTGGTCTGGTCGATGAAGTGCGGGACCTTCTAGCTCGCGGTATTCCAGCCGACTCAAATGCTTTGGGCGCGCACGGGTATCGGCGCGTCGTCGAATATCTCCGCGGGGAAAGGAACCTAGCTAGCGCCATCGCCCAGACCAAGCTGGACATTCGCCATTACGCGAAGCGTCAAATGACATGGTTTCGCCATGAACCAAGCGTCGAATGGATTGAGGGATTTGGTGAGGAAAAGGCGGTAATGGATTCGATTATTGAAAAACTTGAGGCTGGGCCAACTACCAAATAATCATGTTTCTCTCACATCTCAACCTATCTCTTGTCAGCCTTTTATCACTGTTGTAAGCTGCTTATACCGCGCGTGATTCATTTCGGATCGACCCAGGTTGACAATGTCAGACGGTAAACAAGCTCCGCAAAATATCCAGGACGCCTTTCTCAACACAGTCCGGCGCGAGAAGACAACTGTGATTGTTTATCTGCTGAACGGCGCAAAATTGACTGGCCGTATTCGTAGCTTCGACAAATTCTCGGTTTTGCTCGAAACCGGTACCCAGGAACAGCTCATTTTCAAACATGCCATCTCCACGATTTCGCAGGCCCGCCGGAATACTGGAGATTTGCACTCGCAGCAAGTAGCCGAAGCTGATACTCGTGAAACTCGCTCGACCGAAGCAAGCTCGCCTGAAGCCTAACATTCGTTTAAACTCTGCCGTCGAAATCTAATCGTTTAAGAGGACGTGTGTCTGGAACTTTCATAACTTTTGAGGGTATCGACGGCAGTGGCAAGTCGACCCAATTGCGTTTGCTCAATAGCTTTCTCCGCGAAAATGGATGCAAGGTTGTGACCACGAGAGAGCCTGGCGGCACCACCCTCGGTCTCCGTCTGCGAGCCGCTTTGCTTGATGCGACTGAAGAAGTTGATCCACTAACAGAACTTCTTGTCTTTGCCGCCGACCGGGCTCAACATGTGCGACGAATGTTACGACCCGCGCTCGCTGCAGGAAATGTCGTTATCTCGGATCGTTATGCCGATGCGACCGTCGCTTACCAGGGGGCTGGGCGAGGCTTTTCAGATGAATTGATTGCTGAAATCGTCAAGCTGGCTACAGATGGACTCAAACCAGATCTGACCTTACTTTTTGACGTTTCTGTCGAGGAATCGACCGCGCGCACTACACGGCGCGTCTCGGGTCGCGGCGGTAATAGCAAGAATCAACGGGATCGCCTCGATATTGAAGCTACCGATTTCCACCTAAGAGTGCGGGAGGCTTACCTGGCAATCGCCGCACAAGAACCTGAACGCGTCAAAATCATCGACACATCTGGACCAGTTGAGGCTACTCATGAACGAGTCAAACACATACTGGTTCCCTACCTTCAGGGTCGCGGCCACCTGAGGAATCTCCACGTCGCATTGGAAAAAGCTTAGATGTTCAGCGAATTGGCCGGAAATGATCGCGTTAAAGCCGCTCTGAAGAAGATGATCGTCTCTGAGCGACTGCCAGGTGCCCTCCTTTTCACGGGTGAAGAAGGCATAGGAAAGAAACTATTCGCGCTTGAGATTGCGCGCGCGCTCAATTGCCGCACGCCCGTGGATCACGAGGGCTGCGGAAAATGTGGCTCATGCACTCGCACTGAAAAGATCAACTACCCATCTGCTTCAGAAGCTGAAACCTGGTTGCAGATCATCTGGACCGACCATCCGGACGTCGGTATCGTTGTCCCTCCCAGACGTCTGTTACGCGTCGAGCAGATGCGACAGATAGAGCGTGAGGCGAATTACCGACCGTTTGAAGGAAACGCCCGCGTATTTATTGTAGACGAGGCCGACAAGCTCAACGACAGCTCGGCTAACGCACTGCTAAAGGTTCTCGAAGAACCGCCAAGGACTTCTTTTCTCATTTTGATCACCGCCAGACCGGCCATGCTTTTGCCGACGATTCTTTCGCGCTGTCAGGTAATTCGCTTTTCGCCGCTGAAACCAGCAGAGATTGAAAAGTACTTGCTTACAAATAAATTAGCGGATGCTGCGACAGCTCGGCTTCGCGCGAGAAGCGCGGCCGGAAGTATTGGTCGGGCGCTCGCTGGTGACATAGACAGATTCACCGACCAACGAAAAGCGATGATTGCAGTGTTGAAAGGCCTGGTTCCTTCAGATGTACGGTCACAATTACTGTTATCAGCAGAGCAGTTAAATGAGGCTCAGTACAAGGATGAGTTTGAGCAACGGCTTGATGTTCTGGAAACACTGATTCGGGACGTCTGGATGTTGGCAGTAGGAGCCAACGGTGATCAGATCGTCAACGAGGACTTGCTCCCCGAATTAAAAAAGATTGCGGCTGATCTCGATCCGCATCGCGCGCAAATTTGGATTCAACAAATTGAGGACATGCGCGAACAGTTGGTTGTTAATATCAATCGGAAGGTCTCGACCGACGCCCTATTTCTGAGCATGGCCGACAGCTAGATGCAACGTTTGCGGACTTCTATCGACTAATACTCACGAGCTGGGGTTCATCGTCTAATTTCTTATTTGCGCCATCGGCGAGCAACTTCTCGGTTTCCATCACAAAAGCTTCGACAATATCTTCACCAGCGACTTTTCTCATCGGGACACCATCTTTGAAGATCATCCCAACGCCGCGTCCAAACGTGATGCCTAGCTGTGAATCATGAGCTTCACCTGGTCCATTCACTGCGCAACCCATGATGGAAAGATGTAGCGGCTCTTCAATATGGGCCAGCCGCCGCTCGATCTCAGTCACGATACCGACAAAGTTATCGACATCCAGTCGCCCGCACGTCGGACATGCGACAACTGTGACTCCTCGAGTTCTTAATCCCAGCGACTTCACAATTTCCCAGGCGACTCTGACTTCTTCCTGTGGTTCAGCTGCGAGAGAAACTCTGATCGTATCGCCAATGCCTTCATAAAGTAGAATTCCCAGCCCGATCGAGGACTTTACCGTTCCACTAAAAGATGTTCCCGCCTCAGTCACACCGAGATGAAATGGATAATCAACCCTTTGGGCCAACAACCGATAAGCAGCCACGGTGCGATGAACATCCGAGGCCTTCAAGGACACGATGATTTCCGTAAAGTCGAGGTCCTCCAGAATCTGGATGTGTCGCATCGCAGACTCGACCATGGCTTCCGGAGTAGCGGTGCCATATTTCTTGAGTAAATCTTTTTCGAGCGAGCCGCCATTCACGCCAATTCGGATTGGTACCTTTTGTGATTGCGCGGCCTTCACGACTTGGCGGATCCGTTCGTGCGCTCCGATGTTTCCCGGGTTAAGCCGCAACTTGTCGATGCCCGCCTCAAGAGCCATAAGCGCCAACTTGTAGTGAAAGTGAATATCGGCAACTAAGGGAACATCGGGAACTCGCTTGCGAATCTCTTTTAAAGCAACCGCAGCATCGTTGTCCGGCACAGCCAGACGAACGACTTCGCAACCGGCACGAACCATCTCTTCAATTTGCGCGACCGTTGCTCCAACATCAGACGTGTCCGTTTTCGTCATAGACTGAATGACAACCGGAGCACCGCCACCGATTTGCAGATGTTTGACTTGAACCGCTTTGGTCTGACGCATAAGACCTTTAATGTACGACATGCTTTATTAGCTTGTCGGATGACTTGGCAGGTGTCCCTTGGAATCAGCACCGACAAGCTAATTAAGCATGTCGGACACCGCATACACGTTAGAACGTCCAGAGTTGATTCAGTTTGAATGCAAGTCTGGACGTTAGCTCATCTTCTACTTTGCCGGTGACGAAGCCGGTGGCCTTTCCGGTTCGGCTCCACCACCAAATTTCTTAAGAACGTCATTGGTGATAACAAAGACCATCAACAACAGCACCATTACAAATCCTACTTGTTGTATACGATCGCGAACCGCAGTTGAGATCGACAATCCGATCAAAGCCAGGAGTCCCTCGATCAAAAGCAAGAAGATTGCCCCGCCGTCCAACACAGGTATGGGCAACAGATTGAAGATTCCCAGGTTAAGACTCAAAAAGCCGAGCATTCCGAAGAAACCGTCCCAACCCAAAGTCTCGACTGACTTTTGAGCTGCCTGGTAGATTCCGATCGGTCCAGACAGAGTGTTTCGAACTGATCGCTGACCGGTAAACACTTGTCCCAGCGCTTTTCCAGTCAGCCGAAGAATCTGGAGATTTGATTGAAGGGCATAATTAGAAGCAGTAAAAACTCCCGCCTTTTCGATTGGCAACTGATCTCCGATGCTGATGCCCAGCTTTCCATTAGGTAAACGCTCAGTAGTTGTCGTTATAGTTGTTTGTTGTCCATTACGCTCGACCACAATCTGGATTGGCTGAGCCTCGTGATTTCGAATGTACTCGGTTACCTGGGCCGCACTACGGACTTTGTCGCCACCAATGGTGACCACGCGATCCTTTTCTTGCAATCCCGAACTTGCCGCGGGTGAATTAGGAGAGACGTCGCCAATTACGGCAGGAATCCCACCGTAGTCAGGAATGAAGTCCAAAAACCCGGCGGCATCTCCATTCTCGACGCGAACGGTTGGTTTGATGGTCAGATCAAGTTGTTGACCTTGCCGTTCTACCAAAAGCGGCAAGGCGACACCGGGCGAAAGAAGTGCGTCCCCTTGAATCACATCCCAACTTGGATTCGTGGTGCCGTTGAAAGCCACGATGCGGTCACCGAGTTTGAGACCCGCTTGTTCTGCTGCACCACCCGGAGTGATGTAGCTAATCACTGGGGATGGAGCTGCCGGCACGCCATAAATCATTGCTCCCGCAAAGGGGATGGCCAGCGCTGTCAGAATATTCATAACCGGCCCGGCAAGTGCAACGAGCACCCGTTGATATCGCGGACGCAGGTTAAACATTTCTTCGGGCGGAATATCCGCAGCTCCCTGGCCTTCAAGCGGGGCGTTTGATTCATCACCGCCGAGTTTTACGTAACCTCCTAGCGGTACTGCTGAGACCCGATAGTCCGTGTGGCCGCGTTTTAGTCCAAACAGCCGGGGACCGAATCCTACGGAAAACGTTTCGACTCGAATACCCAACAACTTGGCGACTATAAAGTGTCCAAATTCGTGGAGAACAACAGCGGAACCAAGGATGAGTATGAAGGCGACGGGAACGATTAAAAAGGTCATCAATTAGCTCTTTCTTCCATAAAAGGCTCCACTTAGAGGCGCGCACCATAAAACAGGGTTGCACTGCGAGTTTACGCGGCGCTTCCAGTCGCCGTCAAACCCTTCATTTGGTAAATGTCCGTCATTTTGTGCGACATGCTTCAGCTTGTCGCCCGGATTTGGTTGGGCCACACCGACAAGCTGATAAAGATTGTCGGACATTCAGCTGTCGAACCCAATAGGTTACTTTATGAGACTGGGACAGGACGTGAAGTGCTACAAAGACGTTCAATCTCTTCGGCTGCAGCGAGGCGCGCCCACTTGTCCACCTCAAGCACGGTTTCAATATCCAGCACGGGTAATACCGAATGTTTCTCCATCACCGCCTCGATAACTAACGGAATCTCCGTAAGCTTAATCCTCTGGTGAAGAAACGCAGCCACCGCAGCTTCGTTAGCAGCATTCATCGCCGCAGCAAGCGTTCCCCCAGCTCTAAGAGCTTCGTAAGCGAGAGCGATACACGGAAAGCGGTCCATGTCAGGCGCTTCAAAATGGAGTGATGAAATCGCTGTGAGATCCAATGCCGGCAAAGGTGTGGAGTGACGCTTGGGAAAGGTTAACGCGTACTGAATCGCGTGACGCATGTCAGTCACACCCATTTGCGCAATCACTGAACCATCTACGAGCTCAATCATCGAATGAACGACAGACTCAGGATGGACCAGAATGTCAATCTGCTCCGGAGCAAACCCGAATAACCAATGAGCCTCAATGACTTCGAGTCCCTTATTCATCAAAGTGGCCGAATCAATGGTGATCTTGGCTCCCATGCTCCACGTGGGATGGCGCATTGCTTCTGCTACTGTTGCTTGATTCATCTCATGGTGGGATTTAGTGCGAAATGGACCTCCCGAGGCGGTCAAAACTATTCGACGCACTTCCTGCGGATGTTCACCGCGTAAGCATTGATGCAGAGCGTTGTGCTCTGAATCCACCGGCAACAACTCGGCGCCTGTTTCCTGTGCCGCACGCGTCATCAACTCGCCCGCCATCACCAGGGTTTCTTTGTTGGCGAGAGCGACACGTTTCCCAGCCAGCAATGCTTTCAGGGTTGGGACAAAGCCAATTGCACCTACGGTTGCTGAAACTACACAGTCGGCATCGGCGTGCGTGGCGACCTCAACCAAACCTTCCTCGCCAACTACTATGCGAGGTAGATCGACGTCACGTTCGAAAAGTTTTGCTCTTAACTCGTGTGCGGCTTGTTCAGTCTCGACTGAAACTACCTCGGGTAAGTGACAGGCAATCTGATCGGCTAACTTTTCGACGTTGTTCTTGGCAGCCAGACCAACCACTCGCATTCGTGAAGCCTGAAGGGATTCAATAACACGAAGAGTGTTGCAGCCAATCGAACCAGTGGAGCCTAAAATTGCAACACCTTTATTGTTCATACGAATGAGTCTCAGGCAATTAACTGGGGGATAAAAACGTTCGAATCGTAGGGGTCGAGTAAGCTAATAGTTTCCCCGGAGGCGTTGACATACGAGGCAGAACTCACTCTCCATGCACCACCCTGGACGAAAATAAGATCTACAGAGGCATTAACCGTCTTTTGGCTTCCAATTACTTTAAGATTGATGGTTGCCGTGCCATTGTCGTTCACCACGCTAACGGTGCCAGTTACAATCCGACCAAAGTCCCTGACTTCCCCTATGTCGTCCTTTAATTGCTTACTATTTCGAAGAAAGTCCTTTGCTTTAACGGCAGCTTCACTGTTTCCGATTTGATAGAAAACAACGCCTGCTGTAACACCAACAAAAATCATTACCAGAAAGGCAAAGACGAGAACAATACCGCCGATGATGAGTATAATTTTTTTGGCGCTCATCGGCTTGCCACCAAACTATCACCGATCGAAGTAGAAACGAGCAAAATAGTAGATGAGCGGTGCGTTGAAGAGCAAGCTATCCAACCGGTCAAGAATACCGCCGTGACCCGGTAAAATGTTAGCCGCATCTTTTGCTCCGGCTCCTCTTTTCAGAGCGCTTTCCGTCAAGTCGCCAAGTATTCCCAGCACCGTCATAATCGCGGCCAGCGGCAACGCCCACTTCAAGGGTAACTCCCGAAAAAACCAAAAGTGCGCAATCGTTGCGAACACCAAAGCGGAGATGAAGCCGCCGGCTACCCCTTCCCATGTCTTTCCCGGACTAATCTTCGGAGCAAGTTTGTTTTTCCCGAACGCGCGGCCCATGTAATACGCACCAGCATCCGCTCCCATCAAAATCAAAAAGAAAAATGATAAGAGGTGCGTCGAAAGTCTCGCCGCAAATCCGGTTCGAATTCCGACCAGATGTGCGCCCAGGAATACGACGTACAGAACTCCTAAAACTGTCGCACCGGTGGCCGGCAACATGTTTTCAAATGAAGCGCTGCGAAGCGTTGCGATACTGAGCGCTGCAATCGTGAAAACAATCAAGATCAACTGGATCAATAGCAGATCAGCAGCGACGCCTGAAGGAAAAAGAAAGACTACGAATATCGCCGCTCCGGCGAGGAACATCGCGCCGCGATCCGCATTCAAATTCCGCCTTTTGGCTAGTAGATG
>DATIBX010000541.1:0-3007 GCA_035457105.1 Pyrinomonadaceae bacterium | reverse complement strand
TAAGTCGCGGCCTACCAGCGGGCAATTTGTATTGACGCTCGCGAGCGTTCCACTCGTCTTCCTTGCAAGCCAAAGCAACAATCGCATGACCATCAGGTGCCCACGCGAAATAGAAATAGATCAAACCCTCTCTCGATGTGAGCGGTCTGAGGTTGTACCCATCGCGGTCGCAGATGTAGATCTGCTCGGTATTAAAAGTGGGCACCGGCGCGAAAACAGGAGCAACAGATGGAGCGGGAGCCGGAGGCGCCTCGGGGTCAGGTTCAAGGATTGGAGGAGTTGGAGTCGGACTCGGAGCTACACGACGATGGGCAACAAAGTTGATTGAATTTCCATCAGGCGACCATGTGACAGTCTCGGGAAAAACACAGGAAAGATCAGGTGGGATCAAGTTTCGTAAGAATTGTCCGTCTGAGTTGAAGAGGTCGATGCGGAACGCCGAACTCGGTTCATCGGCCGTGCCATAAAGTGCTAGTACGCGCTGACCATCCGGCGAAGCGACCGTGCGCAACAACGCGTCGTCCGGACGTTTGGAAGTAAAGAAGGTCTGAACTGCTAGTTGCTTATCGGTGCTATCGTCGATCTTGATTTGCGACGGCGGCGAAACGTCCGGATCAAGTCGATAGGCAAGGTTTTGTGCGGGAACGTCCCTTAGGACACGCGGTCTGACGTCCTGTCGCTGAATAACTGATGTGCACCCAACCGTGAGAACCACCGCCAGTAGAAATGTAAGAGTAGGGGCTCTGAAAACTCGAGGTTTTTCGTTCGGCCGCATGTTTCAAGAATGATAGGAACCGCAAAACGCCGTTGTCAAATCTGAGCCCAACATTTTCCATTTGTCATTTTCGAGTTCACACTCCAGCTCTGGAGATAAAAATGAAAAATGGGAAATGATATATCGCGAAGTCAATCTAGAAGTGCAAGGAGCAATAGTTATGGAGCGCTGAAAGCGCGAAAAAAGGTAGCCAGGGGTGAAGCGAAGCGGAACCCCTGGGAAGTAGACGCAATCTTGCGGAGCTCTGAAAGAGCGGAAGAACGGAGGTTGAGAACTGAAAACTCTGCCGCCCTTTCGGGGCTCCAAATCGTTGGGCGAATGATCCAGGGTTCCGCTTCGCTCCACCCTGGGTATCCTCAACCGCGCCTCCGCGCTGGGGATAAAAAGTGAAAAATGGAAAAATGTTCAGTTTTTACGTTTGGGAATTGCCTCTTCCTTATCATTAACTAGCTCTCTCACCAGTTGAGGATTGAGTGCCAAAAGCGCCTTAATCGTATTGCGCGGCGAAAGATGCTCATCATCGCCTTCATCTTGCTCAACACAATTGTGTTCAACTGAACGAGCAAGGCGACGTGCGATTGATTCGTAACCCGGCGAGTCGCCGACAAACGTGCGAACAGCCATCGCTCCGATCAGATCGCAAGTTAACTCCTCGGCCTTCTGTCCGTGTATTTCCAATCCAGTCAGTCCTGATGCTCTATCTGAGATCGCGTTTACCAGGACTCGAAGATCGTCATTTGGACCATCCGCAATGTGCATCAACTCGTGAGCGAGAACACTGATCATCCCTTCATCCGAGCGAAGACCCGCAAGAAAGAGAGTACCGAAGGTAATCGCTCGTGGGCGATTTAAATAGACTGAGGCGTTGTCGCGAGCCTCCATGTCGGGTTTAACTTTTGTTACAGCCTGTATACGCGAGGTCGCCTGTTGCACACGTGACGAGGCCGATCTCGATTTGGTTAGCTCGTAGTCCTTCATCAGCTGCGCCAACGACGAAATCACCAGGAACTTCGCAGCCGGTAAGAGTCGCTGTGCACGCGCTGCACCTGCGACCGCCTCCGGGCTTTGAATCGGGAGGGAAGGTCTTGCCTGCATGTCGTCGATAGCGAGACTTCCATTGGGATCTAGTTTAGCCTGCGTACAAACCACGAGTATTGCTTCGTCTACCAGCGCTCGTTCCGCCGGAGACATCGTTATTCGGGTGTGAGCTGGATGCGAGCCACTTTTTACTATTTTGGGACGCTGCTGCTGAGCTGGCGTCGCATTCGAAAGAAGTGGCGATGTCAGGACAACACAAAGAAGAACTTTTGGTATCGACATTATTACAACTTTCTTAATCGCTACCGATTACGCCAGCTGGGTTTGCGTTTCTCAATAAAAGCTTTGACTCCCTCGTTAGCGTCATAGCTCTTCATCAACTCGTGCAAGTACAGATTCTCCAGCTCTTTCAATGATTGATCCAGTTTTCGCAGTCTCGCCATGTCCAGTGCTCGCCTCGTAAATTCCAGTGACGAGCTCGATAGCTCGCGCAGTTTCGACAAGACCTCGGCCAACTTTTGATCAAGATGGTTCGAGGGAACGACGTAGTTGCATAGGCCGAGCCGGGCTGCTTCAGTCGAATCGATAATGTCTCCGGTAAGAATAAGCTCTCGTGCGCGCTTTTCTCCAATGACAAGGGGTAGAAAGATGGACGCTACTGGCGGAAACACCCCAAGTTTTATCTCCGGCTGCCCAAAGCGCGCGCGGTCACTCGCGATAACGATGTCGCAAGCGGAAACCAGTTCACACCCGCCACCCACGGCAACTCCATCAACAACGGCGATAGTGGGCTTGGCTACCAGCTCGAGTGTGCGAAAGACAGAGTGGAACGTGTCGAGCATCTGATAGACCGTTTCCTGGGCGTGTTCTTCAACAGCGACGCCTGCACTAAAGGCTCGGGTCTCTTTGTCGGCCGCAAATACGATTGCGACTATTTCATCATTGGCTGTTTCCTGGATCGCGGCTGCCAACTCTCGCATCATCGCGATATTAAAGACGTTGAGAGGCGGTCGGGCCAGCGAGATGCGAGCGACTCGATCTTCTACGTTTAGTTTGATGTTTTGATAGGTTGCCATTTGTAGTCCTATCCGGACCTAGTTTGTTCCAAGACCCAACCATGCGCGATAGACGCCCTTCTGTGCCGGAGTTGCGTTGGGGATTTGTCCGATCCGGTAAGAAGTATCAGAACGGCTG
>DATIBX010000540.1:0-43847 GCA_035457105.1 Pyrinomonadaceae bacterium | reverse complement strand
TGTCTTTCGGATGTGCATGACGCCTCGATCGAAATCAAGATCAAACCATTTCAGGTTGAAGATCTCGCCTCGCCGCATGCCGGTGTGCAAAGCTACAGTCAATTGCGGGCACTTACCGAGTCTCTGCTCGAGTCTGAATTGTTTGGTCATGTCAATCGGGCCTTCACTGGAGCGGCAAGCAACAAAAAGGGATTCTTTGAGGCAGCAACCGGCGGAACTATCTTTTTGGATGAATTCGTGACGCCGGCCTCACTAAAAATCTAATGGCCCAGCATCAGATTTCGAGGAAACTCAACTGTATGAGTGGAAGGAAGAAAACGTCAGGCCATTGTCAATGTAATGAACAATTGGACCAATACCGGCAACTCTTCCTAGATGAAGCTGGTGGAAATGTCGCCGAAGCATACAAGGTAACCGCCGCGATTGCTCGAATTATGTTTGGTCAGGATGAATTTTTCTACAAGGATGGATCGCCGGCTCCGAAACAAGAGGTTCATGGCCTGGCCTATCCCAGTTTCAGAGCGGATAAACTGGGAGCAACCGTTGCGTTTATGACGACCGCGGCTGACAAACTCTACAAAGCGACGTGCGCTACTTTGGTTATGGTAGAGGATAAGCGTGAAGATGCTCACTACACCGTAGGTATATTGAAGCAGTCCAAGTCCATCGAAGCCGATGGAACAATCAAGTGGGTAGTTCCGAGGCGAGAAGAAGTGAGGCTGACGGCATCTGCAAAGTGAGCTCGTTCTCACCAACCGTAAACCATTTCAGTGGCGAGCCTTTCTAATTGGCTTGTAGTTGCTTTCCAGTCCAATGAGACAAATCTCCTGCTCATCCCTAAACAAAGGAAGCAAGTTGATCGACGCGTGGAAGTTGCAGAGGCTTCTCCATAATGGAAGGAGGAAGCGGGCTTCTTTGGTAACGGCTGGAAAGTGAGGAGGGAGGAGTCTCAGCACCTGAATTAGTCGATTCCAATGTGACGATTGAGTTTGGGCATGGCACTATGCGCCCTTCAGGAACAGTGTCCGAATGTCCTTTATGAATTCGCCAAGCTCAACCAGCTCGACTCTTTCAATTCGAGCGTGCTCTTTCAGGCGAATCATTCCCTTTGCATTTTCGTCGGCGAAAAGTGCGTCAGCGATTGCTATTGCTTCTGGCGTTACGCCAACATCCGCGTACTGTCGGCGAAGGTTTTCCGCCTGTCTAAACTCTTCTTCAGTCATCATGGCCCAGGTCGTATAAATATCGAAGGCATGATGACGGCCAAATTCTTTCTCCCCGTTATCAACCTGGTCTCTCAAAGCGAACAACTTTAATAGCGTATACGAAAAGGGATGCGGTAGAAACACTTCAATGGGTTGGCCAGCCTCGCCGATGTCTACCGAGATCAAATGCTCTTCGATAGTTACCGCTTCTGGCGTCGTGTGAGCATGCATCGGCGTTTCGGTTGGCCCACGAGGTCTAATGCGACGGACATCGGACCTGACTTTTTTCGCTTGTTCACCTAATACTGGTGCGGCAAGGAAATCGAACTTGAGGTTCCTTGACACTTCCAAGTTGAATTCGCGAAACACCACCTCGCGGTAGAACTGATAGTACTCGGCACCAGGCACTGGCGAATAACCAAGTTCATCAAGTGCTTGTCGAATTGCGGCCATTCTGTTCTTGTCAACGATCACTTCCGCGGTAAGGAACACATCGATGTCGCCAGTCGATCTAGCGATCGGTATTTGATCCAAGCGAGTGCGAGCACCGGTGCGCTGGATATGTTTAGCCTTGAGCAGTAAGCCATATCCGCCACCTATGACTAAGGAGATGTTCTTCTCGGCGAGCTTATACGCAAACTGACGCAGTTGATTTAAGAGAGGATCGCCGTTCATTACTTCTCGTACTCTCGTGCAAGAAGATTAGTACGCAGCGGTTCAGCAGCTTCTTGCTCGCGCTTGCCTCCGTTGGAGAGTTCGAGATATGCCTCTACGGGCGAGATGGTCGGAGGACTAGTTCCCCGGCGATCGAAGTAAACGGTGGGGTCATCAGTCTCGAGAAATTCCACGTTTGGAAAGCGGTTTGTTTCTTCGAATTTGAATTCTTTTAGAAACGGGGCCGACGATGAGACATAAAAACTATCGATTTCGTTACTGCTAGGCAAGACCACGTAGGGAGTTGGTGAGCGACGAACAATGGAGGCTTTGTTAACGTCCGCGACTTGTGCGGCCGTTCTGAGAAATTCCCCCTGATCATTGATTTTTCCTTGCAGACGAGGCTTCGTCTTTGGGCGACGGTAACTGTTTTGTATTTGCTCAAGGAGCCGCTCAGGCTGGAGAACACGGATTTCATTATTCCGGCTGATGATCAAATCCTCCTCCAGGGCCTTGAGAACTTTTGAGACTGTGGGAAGACTGACATTACCGTTGCGCTTTAGAATCTCGTTTCGGACCTCATTTACCGATTGGTAATTAGGTCGCAAGAGAAACATTCGGGCAACAATTGAACTCGCGCCACGGTAAACATTTTTGATTGGCAGTGAACTCGGAAATCGGTTCTTCTCACCCGTGCGAAATACAAACCATTCTCCCGGGATGTTGATCACTCCATTGCCACACAGATCCAAACCGCTGACTCCTGCGGCAATGAGTCTTTCGAGGGACCTAGGGCCCAGGTAGGGCACGATTACTAAGGGTAAAAGGTCCGGCTTAGCGGCGGCGTATGTGCGCACCTGTTCTATTGCGCCGGCCAGATAACTCGGTGCCGATTGGCCCTTAAACTCAACTACGAACCTACGGCGCCGATTCTGCCACTCTAATGCAAGAACCAAATCTGCAGACTTCTCACCGCCGCTTAGAAACAAAGTTGGGTTGAATTCTTCAATGAATCCACGCAGCGGCGGGAAATCTGGTCTCTGCGCTATTCGGTCTAATATTTCTGATTCACTAAGCATTTTCTCGAAATAGCCATTTTCTTAATTAGGAAATGTACGGATTTAGGAAAGTTTCTTAAATTCGCTAATTTCCCAACAAAGAAAATACCCAATTTTAGGAAAATGGGCAAACTCCAACGCCTATTCGCGCCAAAACTAGACTTCGATATGGCGATTTCTGTGATTTGAGCTGAAAACCGATTGGACTCAATCCTTATCGAGCGCTAGACTAACCACACTCCTTAAGATCTAAGCCTCACGGTCCCTTAGAAGTTTAAGATCATGGACAGCGATGATCTCTTAAAAGCCGAGCTCCAAAAGGTGTTGTCAGAATGTCAGCGCTTGCGTGAAGAGAATGCGCAGCTGCGGCTCAGAATCGACCAGGGAAGAGATTCCGTCCCGCTAGACACCCAGCAACCCTCGGAGCCCACAAACAATCACCCACCAAACTTGCCATCACCATCACGATTAACACCGACATCACTATCACAATCACCAGCACCGCAATCGCCATCACTAACACCGTCGTCTCTAGCGCCAACGCCACCGTCTCTATCAAATGATTCGCGGCCAGAAGCAAAAGTTTCTTTCTTCAGAAGTCTCTTCCGCGGACGAGACGACGTGTACGCGGTCAAGTGGGAAGGCAAAAACGGAAGGACTGGCTACTCTCCAGCGGGTGTGCGCGAATGGGACCAGTCACCTTCACATCGCCAACAGAAACAATCATTCCGTTACAACAAGCTGTTCCCTCTGAGCGACGAAGCAATCAGAGATCATCTTCTTGGAAAACAAACCGTTGGAGTCTATCCCTTACGACAAGACGATACTTGTTGGTTCGTCGCTGTTGACTTCGACAAGAAAAGTTGGGAAACGGATGCCAGTGCGTTCTTGAGAATGTGTCGAGATATGGAAGTGCCGGCGTCGCTTGAGCGCTCTCGATCAGGAAACGGTGCTCATGTCTGGATATTCTTCTCGATTCCGATCCAGGCTGCACTCGCACGGAAGTTCGCCAGCGCTGTACTCACTCGTACGATGGAGCGGCGTTACGCATTAGGGCTCGATTCCTATGATCGACTCTTTCCTAGCCAGGACACGATGCCAAAAGGAGGCTTTGGAAACCTCATTGCTCTTCCCTTACAACACGCACCTCGTGAACGCGGCAACAGTGTTTTCGTCGACGAAGAGTTGCGGCCATACGACGACCAATGGACGTTTCTTTCCTCGATCAAACGCTTGGACCAAGACCAGATTCGGACTCTGCTCCGTAAGCTCTATCCGGTTGGAGACGTTTTAAACATCAAGTACAGCACGTCTGACTATGACGCCGAGAGTGATCCATGGATTCTTCCACCCTCAGGCCGTCTTCCTCATAGCGACATCGCGGAGCCATTGCCTCAAACAGTTTCAATCAATCTTGGAAATCAAATCTACATCGAAAAGAAAGGCCTACCTGACGTATTTCTCGATCAATTGATTCGTCTCGCAGCATTTCAGAATCCGGAGTTCTACAAAACCCAGGCCATGCGCCTTTCTACTTTTGGTAAACCGCGAGTGATTGCCTGTGCTGAGGATTTGCCTCGCTACATCGCTTTGCCTCGTGGCTTGCTGCAAGAGGTGCTTGATCAGTTCCGCACGCAAGGCATTACGGTCGAGGTTACTGATCATCGCTTTGGCGGAGTTCCTCTGCAGGTTGAGTTTCACGGTGAACGTCGTTCTCGTCAGACAGAAGCAGCAAAGGCTCTGGCTTCATGCGATGACGGAATCCTTTGCGCACCGACAGCTTTTGGTAAGACAGCGGTTGCTGCGCAACTGATTGCGGTCCGCAAAGTGAATACGCTCGTACTGGTTCATCGGCGTCACTTAATGGATCAGTGGCGAGAACGATTAGCGCTGTTCCTCGGGCTTAGCACGAAAGATATCGGCCAGATCGGGAGTGGGAAAACCAAGCAAACTGAGAAATTAGATGTTGCAGTGATCCAGAGTCTAATTCGAAAGGGCGAAGTGAAGGACATTGTGTCCGAATATGGCCAGGTGATCGTGGATGAGTGTCATCACGTCTCGGCTTTCTCTTTTGAGCGCGTCCTCAGAAAGGTAAAGGCAAAGTACGTTGTAGGACTCACAGCGACTCCAATTCGCAAGGACGGTCATCATCCAATCATACTCATGCAATGCGGACCCATTCGGTTCAATGCAAGCGGTAAGCGTCAAGCAGCAGCCTCAGCTTTTCGATACGAGGTTGTACCCAGATTAACGACTTTCAGCATCCCTCCGGAACGAAATGGGCTGAGCATTCAAGATATTTACGCAGCTTTGATTCGAGACGATGAACGAAACAATCTCGTTGTTGCCGATGTTGTGCACTCCATCGAAAACAAGCGCTTCCCGTTAGTTCTTACGGAGCGCACGGACCATCTTCAGCTGCTACTTGAGAAATTACAGCGGCTCGTGCCGAACGTTTTCGTGATGAAAGGCGGGATGGGAAAGAAGCAACGTGAATCGCTTGCTTCAGAGATAAGTTCACTTCCCAAGGACCAGCAGCGTGTCATCCTCGCAACCGGTCGATACGTTGGTGAAGGGTTCGACGATGCCCGCCTAGACACACTATTCCTTGCAATGCCCATTTCGTGGCGGGGCACCGTGCAGCAATATGTGGGGCGGCTCCATCGGTTATATGAAAACAAGCAAGTGGTTCGAGTCTACGACTACGTCGATACTTTGGTACCGGTGTTGAACCGTATGTACGAAAAGCGTCTGAAAGCATATAAGGCTGTGGGCTATGCAATCACCACTCCTGGAGAAAATCAGGCGCAAGCCGATCTGAAATTTGCAGCTATCGAACGAATTGCAGTTCAGACGGCGATTGGTTATGAGGAAGCGCGAGGTTGCAAGGTCGAAAGTGTAGAAAGCGACACGCGTGGGTTTGATCTGATTTCGCGGCGGACAGTCTCAGATACTTCGCGAGAAAGAATTGAGACTCGGTTTATCGAGGTAAAGGGACGGGCTGCTGTTGGTGAGATAGCACTTACCGCCAATGAATACAAAACGGCGCAGAGATTGGGCGATGATTACTGGCTTTACGTTGTTTTCAACTGCATGTCTCAACCCGAGGTAACTCTGATTCAGAACCCAGCTCAATTCGATTGGGAACCTCTGTCTAAGATTGATTGCTACCGCATCGGAGCGGAGACACTCTTGAACAAGGTCATGGCGGTTGGAAGCAAGTGACGAGCTCCCTTCTGTGGTAATGCGGGGCCAGGCGCTAAAAAATGTCACCGATTCGTCACTCGACTCAGTGCAAATCGATGAAAATTGCTGTCAAAGAATGACATGGAGAAGTGGTCCAGTGATGGCTGCAACCTGTTGAAGAATTGTTAGTTAAGGCCACTGCATGTCACTGCATGACAAACCACGCAATGATGATCCAAGCCCATTCGCAATGCGGAGGTCAGGGGTTCGACCCCCCTCTGCTCCACCATTTTGTGTCAATCATTTACAGCCGCCGGCCTTGGCGGCTGTTTTGGCAAACTGGCCAATACGTGACCAACTTTTCCAGAAGTAAGCTTCATGGCCTCAACGGCGACTCGCTTCCTGTCTTCGACCATCCGCACATAACGCATTGTCACCCGAACATCTGAGCTGAGCGATCGTAAACGCATCGCAGCCAGCTTAGGCCAGCCGGGTTCCGAAAGTCGCCCTCAGATCCTTCCATATCAACCCTTCGATACCGGCCAGTCGACAGGCTGTATGAAAAGCTCTTTCGTTTCCCGCAAACATGACCCGGTTTAGAGCTGACAATTTCTCTCTCGTGCTTGGCGGGCCTTGGCCTCTTAACAAAGGAATGCCGTACTAACTTAAGCTCGCTCTCTATTTCTGCGCGCTGGTTATTCATAGGGAAAGTTAACGCTGCGCTGCAGCGAGCGAAACCATCCAACCTTGGTCCAACTCTACTAACGCAACACTCAATCGAGTCCCCTGCAAGCGTTTGTTCGGTCGCGTTGCTACTCTCCAGTCTCACGGAGCAAACAATTCTCGAGACGTGCGGTCTTTCGCTTCGGATCCGCACCAAAGGATAGACCGATCAGACGGAAGCCTAGAACCTTTTCGACATTGAAATTAGTTGTCATCCCATCGAGAAGTGATGAAGTCGAGATCGCAGTAGGAAGAGGTGATTCACATTCGAGTCGGAACGTTGATTAAGGGTGATCCTTAAATCAACCAGATGACAAAAAGTGGCTTCATCCCGTCTGAGTTGATAGTTTTCATCTTTCATGAAATTAAGTTGACAATGCCATTACGGCCCTTCACCATGCAGCAAACTTGCGATACGAGCAGACATCGGTGACATGAGGAATCGTTCACGCAGTCAAGTCTCTACCCTTGCGGCAGCGCTGGTCTCGTTAACTTTACAGGTGACGATCCAGCAAAGGCCCTCATTTGCAGTGACGGATCTTAAGGAGGGCTTTTTGGTCAGGACACTCGAGACCGGACACAAAAGCGCGGCTGGGCCAATTCTTAAAACAGCAACCGATCCTCTTCCGGCCAGACACTTGATGAGTCCCCTGGTCTTGAACGACGGACGAGAGTTGTGGATGTTCCCTGCTCAACAGCCCGTTAAGACTGCGGAACAATCGAAAACACCTCCGACAAAGTTCGAGGATGTGACTTCTGCGCTTGGTTTGAATTTCCAGCACATCGCTTCTCACACTTCACGAAAATACCTGATTGAGACCATGGGATCGGGAGTGGCCTTGTTCGACTATGACAACGACGGCCGTCTGGACATTTTCGCAGTTAATGCCGCGCCGCTCAGCGATCCCACTCCCAAGGGGACGATCCCACAGAAGACAGGTCCCAAGTATTGGAACCGCCTTTATCACCAGAAGCAAGACGGCACGTTTGAAGATGTGACGGAAAGAACCGGACTGCAGGGTGTGGGCTACGGAATGGGCGTCGCGGTGGGCGACTACGATAATGATGGCTATGAAGATTTGTATGTAACCGCCTACGGAGGCAACAAACTTTACCGCAACAATGGTGATGGCAAGTTTACAGACGTAACGGAGAAAGCAGGTGTGGGCGGCAGTGGTTGGTCAACCAGCGCCGCATGGGTAGACCTTGATGGTGACGGTCTGCTGGATTTGTTCGTGCTTAGATACATGCAGTGGGACTTTGACGATATCTGGTGTGGAGAGCGCAAGGAAGGCTATCGGGCATACTGCAATCCTGATGCATTCCATCCGACTACACCATTCGTCTACCAGAATGATGGCAAGGGTCACTTCTCCGAAGTCTCACGTAAGATCGGTCTTGCGGAGCCGGGCAAGGGACTGGGCATAGCCCTTGCGGATTACGACCGGGACGGACGTATTGATATTTTTGTTGCCAACGACTCTATGGTTGAATTCCTTTACCACAACAAAGGCGATGGAAGGTTCGAAGAAGTTGCGCTGAAGTCTGGCGTCGCCGTCGATGGAGAGGGTCATACGTATGCAGGGATGGGCGTGGACTTCGCGGATTACAACAACGACGGTCTTCCGGATCTGGTAGTTACCGACCTCGCCAACCAAATGTACGCCCTTTACCGGAATGATGGCGATGGCATCTTTACTTACGACACCTATCCTTCAGGCATCGGCCGGATGACGATGATGCATTCCGGGTGGGGCGTCCGGTTCCTGGATTGTGACAATGATGGATGGAAGGATCTTCTGATCGCGCAGGGGCACGATCTGGACACGATCGAACTGACTTTTCCTAACCTTCGCTACCGCGAACCCCTGTTGCTGGCAAGAAACACGGGCCAGGTCTTCGTAGATGTCTCAGCCGAGGCGGGGAGCGTCTTTCGCGAAGCCTGGGTGGGACGTGGTATGGCAATCGGAGACATTGATAATGATGGCCTGTTGGACGCAGTGGTTACTACGAATGACGGAGCCCTCTACGTCCTGCGTAACGCGACTCAAAACCAGTACCATTGGTTAATTTTGCGACTCGTCGGACACAAGAGCAACCGAGATGGGATCGGAGCGGATGTCAAGGTTGTGATCGCGAAAGGCTCTCAACTCGCAACCGTGTCGACGGCGAGTAGCTATCTTTCCGCCAGCGACAAACGGGTGCATTTTGGGTTGGGAACAGCGACAGCTGCCGAAATGATCGAAATTCGCTGGCCAAGTGGCATTCGCCAAACACTCAAAAATGTGCATGGCGACCAAATACTACAGATCGACGAGCCCGTGGGAGTTACTGGAAATGGACCTCGGAGGTAGCGAGATGTTAGCCGTTAAGATGGGGCCTTTCTGTCTCCTCAAAGTTTTTTCTTAGTTGTGGTGACAGTCCTACCGGAACCTTCCTTCAGATTCTGGATCCGATCTAAAATTAAGTTATCGAAACGCTCCAAGAGTCCGCTGGGCCAGTGCACTTGTACAGAGTCGATCTTTGTTGCAGTGCCCAACCCAAAATGCACCCGCAAGTCGCTTTGCGACATGTAGCTGGATCCGCTGCGCACTTCGTCCACCAGGGTTCTCTTGCTGACGTTCACGGTAATCCTGGCACCGATACCGTCACGATTGGAACGTGTCCCCACTGTCTTGAATGAAATCCAGTGGTTATCGGAGCGAACCGCATTTACCAGCAAACTGAGTTTTGCATTCATGTTGCTGATGAGTGCAGAAACTTGCCCATTATTCCAGAGATCACCCACTGCCAAACCACGCGACGAGGAAACCGCATTGATACCGGGTCCGGCAGCCGCTGAAACATCGCTAAAAGTCCCGTTTCCGTTGTTGTGATAAAGGAGCCGTGGCTCCTGATATCCACTGCCCAGGTGGTATTTGTCTACTTCCGGGTAGACGTGTCCGTTGACCAGAATGAGATCTGGCCAGCCATCGTTGTCGAAGTCGAGAAACATGGTACCCCAACCTAGATACTGGGTGTGCACGCCCAGCCCCGCCGCGAAGGTAACGTCGGAGAAAATTCCATCTCCGTTGTTGCGATACAAAGTGGGCGTGTCATCAGAGAAATTGGTCTTGAAAATATCCAGTCGGCCGTCACCGTTAAAATCCGCGACAGTAGTTCCCATTCCAGCCTGCTCGCGTCCGTCTTCGTTAAACGCAACGCCCGCCATAACGGCAACGTCAGTGAACGTACCATCGCGATTGTTATGATAAAGAATATTCGGGGCACTATCGCAGGCTACGTAGATGTCCGGCCACCCGTCATCATCAAAGTCGATCGTGGCAACACCGAACGCATATTGTCCATTGGTTTGCTTAATGTGGGCCTTGGTACTCACATCCGCGAAGGCGTCACCGCGGTTTTCATAAAGAATGTTTTTGGTTGCGGGCAACCCACGCGGTCCACACATTACAGGGACTCCCTTCCAAGTGCAGGAAGTTCCACCTCCCGGTATAGGCGCCGTTGAGAGATTGAAGTCCACGTAATTGGCAACGATAAGGTCGAGGCGCCCGTCACGATTGTAGTCAACGAAAGCACAACCGGTGCCCCAGGCTTTACCTGATCCCGCTACTCCGACCTTCTCCGCCACTTCCGTGAAAACACCCTGCTTATTTTGATAGAGACGATTCTTCCCGTAATACGTAACGTAGAGGTCCTCCCAGCCGTCATTGTCGTAATCGCCGATGCAAACACCTTGGCCCCATCCGGTTGCGACGAGGCCGCTCTTGGCGGTCACGTCCGAAAATGTGCCATCGTGATTGTTGTGATAGAGGTGGTTAGTGGGACCATTTCCGGCACGAAACCCTTCCAGTCTGGAGCCGTTCACAACGAAGATGTCTGGCCACCCGTCGTTATCATAATCAATAATGGCAACGCCCGTACCGGTCGTCTCGATGATGTATTTCTTGGTGTCGATCCCGCCGAAGACATTCATCATCGTAAGCCCGGCCTTTTCAGCTATATCGGTGAAATCAGCGATGGAAGAAGGTTTATTTGCTTTCGTTAAAGCCGTGGGTGCAGGAGTAAGAGCTGCGCTGCTGACGAGCAGGAGGAGGATCACGGGCAAAACTGAGACTACATTTTTTTCCACAACGAATTTGCTGAACATTGGAATGGGTAAGACTCTTCGATCGAACTTCGCCGCTATCCCACTATCATTTGCGCTCCGGTGGTTCTTGCCATGGTGGCAACACGAAGTCGCCCAGCAGATCACCTTCCGCCGCAGGCGGTGGACCTGTAGCAGTTTCTGCATACCTTACGGCGCGTTTCGTATCACCTGTCCGTTGATAAGCCTGGCTGAGCAGGCGCTTCGCCTGCACGTTGCCTGGGTGGAGACGAAGCGCCTCCTCAAGTTCACTGATTGCGTCACTCAAGCGACCCAGCGCCAGATCAGTTTTTCCCAAACCGAGATGGGCTTCGACGCTACTCGGATTCAGCTTCAAGGCCTCCTGAAAATAAGAAATTGCCTCCGCTGGCTTACCCGCACGGTCGAGTGCCAGACCTCGAAAATGACTGATGAGAAAGTTTGGGCCGAGCTTCTGCTGCGCGGCAGCAAGCTCGGCGCAGGCTTCCTCTGCCCTCCCTGTGCGCAGGAGGACTTGAGCTAATCCGATGTAACTGGTAGGTAGTGGATCACCGGCGGTTACGAGATTTCGAAAGGCACTTTCCGCTTCTGCGTAGCGTCCGGCCGATAGGTTTGCCGCTCCCAAACGCAAGTGCAAGGAGTAGGACTTGGGATTGGATGCAAGTCCATTTTGAACGGCCAAGATCGCATCATGGTAGCGGTTCAGTTCCATCAGCTCGCGTGTCAAATTAAGCCAGTGCTCTTCCTGGCTGGGTGCGAGCGTGGCGGCCTGGCGCAGAGCCTCGACCGCCCGGTCGCCTTGGCCAAGGCGGGCATGAGCAATGCCGATTAAGGACCAAGCTGGTGCTGTTTCGTGGGGTTCTGAACCCGATGTGCGCTGCACGCTTAAATAGGACTGAGCTAGATCTGCCGCCTTCTCGTAGCTTCCACCTAAGAGGTAAGCCAAAGCCAGATCAAATTGAGCCCATGGAGCAGGGATACCGCCGAGGTGGTTGCTTAACTTCTTAAGGAGATCAATTGCCCTGTCATTCTTCCCGACGGCCAACATCAGCGGCGCCACTTGAACGGACTGCTTATCATTGAGTGTTGATGGGCCGAGTTGATCTAGCGTTTCTCGCGCCCTTTCCTGCCGACCAAGCGCCAGATATCCAGTCGCGGCTTGGATCAGAAAATCCGGATCAGTAGGCCACGGCACCTGAGGGCGCTCCAGTTCCTGGAAAGCCTGTGGGTAGAGCTGAGCATCGAGTAGCACCCGGCCGAGATAGTAACGGGCATACGAGTCGCCGGGTGAGAGCTCCACCGCGCGTTCCAAATGTTTACGTGCACTCTCGAGCTGGTGCTCCGTCCACTCCAGAAATCCCAGGTTTCGGTGGGCATCTTCCATGCGAGGGTCCAAGCGAATTGCTTCGCGATACTCAGCAGCAGCCTCAGCGTTCTGGCCCAGGCGTGCCAGCACGATCCCACGGAAATTACGCACCCGGGGATCAGCGGGACGCTCGCGTTCAGCGGTGGTCAGTTCTTGGAGCGCCGCCTCGAGGCGATTTTCTCTTAGCGCGATCAGGCCTTTCTGGAACGCATCCTCTTGCCCAGCAGAGTAGTCAGCAGAGTAAGAACTTGCCAGAAGGCCGTCAGCATTTGAATGAACAAACAAAATAATAATTAGAAGACAAAAAATGAGAACAGAAAATCGACACCGGAATTCCACACCCTGGTTTTGCCAGGCGCGATACGGTCGGTAGCCATACGCATACCGTACTTGCGTTTCCATCCGAACTTTGACCTCTTCGTTGTCTCGCGAGTTTGCGACTACGGGTGTCAGCGAGATGGTTTTTCGTTTGTGGGCCCCTCTACGGATCTTGAAATGACCTTTCAACCTCGTTCAAGCGTTCAGTTCGCTTCTCAAGCTTATCGTGAGATTCGCGATTCAGAGCTGTGGAGAGAGCAAACTCACGCGCAGCCTTATCCTTCTCCCCCAAGGCCTGATACACTTTGGCCAACTTGTAGTGGACTGATCCATCCCGATCGTTGGACACCGCAATCTTGAGTTCTGGCTCGGCCTTCAGGTAATCACCAAGCGCAGAGTAAGCAGTCCCTAAGTCACGATGAATATCTGGATTTCCCGGATCCGCCGCCAGCGCGCGGTTCAGGTAAGGCAAGGCTTCTTCTGGTTGATGCTCGATAAGATAAGTATTGCCTAAGTCATTGAGCGCTCCAGCGTGTCGCGAATTAAGCGTCAACTCTGCCTTTAGTTCCACGCGCGCTTCAGGGATTTTAAGATTTTTCCAAAGCAGGTGGCCCAAGCTGTAATGCAAGTTTGGCAAAAATGGCTTGAGCGCAATGGCTGCGCGATACTGCTCCATGGCCTTCTCATCTTCCCCTCTTGCGGCTGCAAGGTCCCCCATTAATTGATGTAAGCGATGAGAATTTGGATCCTTCCGGTAGAGGCTGAGATAAGCTGCAGTAGCAAGCTTTTCGTAACAACGCGCGCGCCAATATGACGCCTCGGCGGAATGGCGACCAGATGGCGGCAAGCCGGCAAGCGCTTGGAGAGACGCCTCGTAATCACCTGCTTCAAGCATAGCGCCCGCCACCTGGACGCGATACTCAGCGGGCGACCGCGCAGACAATAAATGGAGCACACAAGCTGCGATCCCGGAGAACCGTCCCTGCGTGAGCGCCTGCTGCACTTCATTTTCTGAGCAGTTGTTACGGGAAGAGTTCGTCTTGATCATCGAAGCTGCCTGGGCCCGCTCCCATGTAGCCTGAGAAGAATTCCCTTCCTGCGTAGCAAGAAACGCAAGAGCAAAGTGCGAGGCCGCGGTGTTTCGCTTGTGGAGTTCCGGAGCAAGCGGCTCGATTTTTTTAAGCAAGGCATCTGGAAGCTGCTCGAAGGCGGAATCACCGAATCCTGTCTCGCGTATGCCGAGAACGCGCTCTGCCAGCACCTCGTCAATGGCTATCGCTTGCGTCCAATCGTGAAGCGAGCCTTCAAGATCACCTTGGATCAGCTTTGCTTCACCCCTGCGTACGATAGCCCGCACGCTATGCGGGTCAAGCCGTAATTCGTCATCAAATTCCCGGGCTGCCGGCTTGAGTTTTCCTGCTCGCAGAAGGACCTCACCCAACTCGACATGCAGCCCGCGAGTGCCTGGCGAAGCGGCTAGTGCGTTCTGAAAGTGAATTACCGCGGAAGGCCACTCGCTGCTCGCCGCGTAACTCTCGGCCAGCAATTGCTCGGCACGGAAGGAGCCAGGAGCCAGTTTCTGCAGATGAACGACCTCTTCATTCCCCAACCGCGCGTAGGCATGGCCCAACAGGTACAGCAGATCCACGTCTAAAGGTTGCAAGTCCAGCCCGCGCTTGATCGTCACAACCTCAGCCTGAATGTCACCAGACATTTCCTGTGCCGTCGCCAACCATGACCAGATGTCAGGTCGATTGGGTTCCTCGTGGACGGCAGCGTTCAGGTATGGTATGGCCTTTGCCCCCTCCCCCATCTTGCAGTAGTCAACGCCGAGGAAGAAATTGGCGCCGGCAAGCGTAGGTTTAATCTTGAGAGCGCGGCGGAACTCTGTCATCGCCTCCGGAATTCGATCCTGAAGCTGATAGAGCAAGCCAAGGTTCATGTGAACCTCAGCAAAATCAGGCGCGAGGGAAAGCACAATTCGGTACTCACGCTCCGCGGTAGCGTAGTCGTTACTGCGTTGGGCCTGTTGGGCCGCGGCAAAATGGGATTGAATGACGGGGTCTGAGGCGGGATGCGATGGGACGTCTTGTCCTAGCAGCCTGGTCGCAGTCAGCAAGACGAGTATTGGGAGTAGAGGTAGGAATCCGACGGTGAATCCGGCCCGTTCGTTTGACAAAGCGTTAATGCCTCCGACCCGCCGACTTCCCGAAAGTCGTACCAGGTTCCGATTTGGTCCCAGAGTCAGTGACCCATCCCGCGAACCGTACCAGATGAAACCTGGGGATCTAGCCTCACTCTTAATTGAAGCGGGACATACGTAGCAAATAAGTTAGGGAGTTTTTGCCTCGGATACTCGAGATCTAAAATTCTTGCGCTATCCTTGTAGCTTGCTCTGCCATCTCCAACGACCGTACAGCATTACTGCTATCAATAACACGATCATGTTTTCGATCTCTGATCCAGTTCCATTGATCAACGATCATTGCTGCTAGCATTTCCTGGTAGCGATTCTGCTTTTCCAAAACATTTCCATATTCGACTGTTACATGATCATCAAAAATTATCTCAGAGAATCTTCCTCTTACTTTTTGATTTGCTGGTTGTCGTTCATTGTGATGAACAACTGAAGCGGTTCCCAACATATCCTGAAGTTTTTCTAATTCTTTCTTTTTCAACAGTCCGTGCAATTTCATCATTACCGGCACCCATTCATACAAAGTAATTTCACCGCGTTCAAATTCTAATCGCATTTCCTGTCTGTCTAGAATTCTCGGTTGATCAAAACCATGATAAAAATTAACAACACCTTCTCGATAAAGTACGGTTGCTTGTACACGGTCGATGATCTTTTTTTCAATACCAGGCCGTTGTAATTGCAGAGCAGATACTACATTTCCTTCACCAAGCCAACCGGAAAACATATCAAAAAAATGAACTCCGTGCTCTATGAATATGCCCCCGCTTTTGAAGACATCCCAAAACCAATGATCCCGACTAAGTTTTTCGTCACTTGCATAATTCTCAAAAAATCCATGCAGAAAATTGCCAAGCAATTTTTCATTCACAATCCTTTTCACAATTGCATATAAGGGATTATAGCGCTGCATCAGGTTAACTACGTAGAGCAGTTGACGAGACGTTGCAAGTATTCTCAACTCTTCTGCTTCAGTTACCTGCAAAGCTGCAGGCTTTTCACATATCACATGCTTGCCTGCCATCAGAGCCATTTTCGATTGTTCGAAGTGCAGGAAAGGAGGTGTAGCAATGTAAACAAGGTCAATGTCTTTGTCCTTTAAAATCATCTTGTAGTCCACATATACTGCTGCGCCAAATTCAGCCGCCATTTGTCTTGCTAAAGCTTCATTAATGTCCATTACCGCGACAATTTTTATCCCAGTTACTTTTAGAAACGCGGTGGCCGCAAATTGGGCAAAACCGCCTGCACCAACAATTCCGATATTTAGATTCACTTTTAAAAAGCTTTCTGTAGTTTGCCGGCAAATCGCGGGAATATCAGTATTCCGCCAACAAGCGGACGATCGCTCGTCCTGGGACTTGTGACGTGCTCTCAATGGTTTTCCCACTTTCACTTAAACGCACTTTTCTCTTTTGCGCCGGGGGAATCGAGATTGTCGCAGATCGCACGTCTGGAGTCGGGTTGTACAATATGAAATTGAGTTCGTGCGCCGGAAACACTTTTGCCTCGAAGGTATCAAGCAGATCCAGGTTCACCAGCATCAACTCCCGATCACTAACGTGCCCGAGTGCCTCAAACATTAGATACATCCACAGCGACTCACCAGCACCGTATATTTCCTTACCCACGGTGCCGGTCTGCCCGCCGAGTTCTAAAGTGCCTAGATTTTCGAAAGGAATAAAAGCCATCGGAGCACTTTGGCGGTTTACCGAGCAGTCTTGAAAGAAATAGAAATTGTTGCGCCGTTGCTGGTCCATGAAACGCATCAGACCTTCGAACACAATTCCGCGTTTCATGATCCCAGTCCAAGGCAGTATAGCTTCCACGTTCTCCTTGAATGCCGGGTAGAAGATGGAAGCCGCAGCCTGGACCATGCCGCGAATGTCATGGGACTTCTGGCTTGGATCGGAATACCAATAAAACATGCGCAGCTGTTCGTAGAGAAGGTAGATAGCCTCGTCGGACATTCCGAGTTCAGCTGCTGCCAGCGCGCCGTAAGCAAGTTCCTGGGGCTCGTGGAAGAGGCGTTCCGATGGCACGCTGTAGAGCACTTTGATTGCCCGCCGGGCCTCCTCACGATAGTGGTCCTCTCCGGTCAATCGATTAGCGAGAAGCGCCGCCCAAGCGTAAAGGCCACCCACGGCGTAATTTGTTCCGGCACCTTCGGCGCGAAGGTTTGAGACCTGGTAGTAAATCGGAAAAAGATAGTTGTACTGGCGAGCCATCTTCTGGGCGGTCTGGAAAGCGTCGAGAAAGTGGTCAGTGACTTCTTTCGTTCCCGTTAAAGTCCCGATCATCGGATACTTGATGAGACTGTTTTCGAAGGTGTACCAGGAGTCCGCCCTTTCGTTCTGCGGCCGCACAAAGTCATTGCTGATGCTTTGCGTATCCGAATGGTAGAAGGAGGGGAGATCGGCCAGCAGTTCTTTGCATTCGAGTTCGTAGCTCGGTGAGGGATGCAATCGGAGATAAAGAAGAGAGGGCCATAGCACATCCGCGATGGTCATCAGCTCGAAATTATCGGCTGCGTGTTTCCAGATCTTCGAACTCCCTTTAACGTAGGCACGCAATCCAGTGTGCCCGTTGACCTCGATCCGCGACGTGTCTTTCTCTTGCAAGTCTTGTACGGTACCCGCCGCGAAAACCTTCCAGGTCCTGGCGCATGGAGGCCAGGCAAGCTTTTCCTCAAACAGCGGAAGCAATGCCTGCAACCAACGCGCTACGGCCTCCTGCTCGGTCAGCAAGCGAGTGAATGGCCGCTGCAGTAACCAGTAAGTGAACCGCACCTCGCCCGCAGGCAGCACGTTACCGGTGGCCTGGTCAGCAATCAGTCCCACGCCAAGACGGTGGGTTCCGTTTCGTTGAATTTGTGAGATGCTCGAGCAACGATAAACCAGAAAGCGCGGGAGGTTTTCGATCGACATCCAAACCATGTCACCCATCTCAAAGTACATCATGGTTTCAATGCCGACGTTCTGATCGAGAAGATAGACCGCGGGAAGGTCGTTACCTAAGGCGCCGAGGGAGTTGCGGGTTGGTTGCTGGAGAAGCACCCGTCTCCAGCTTCCTGACTGGCCCTCCATAAGGTTGGAAGTTGAACTTAACCAAGTGATGATCTGTGGCTCGACCTGACCTTCATGGCGCAGCCGGATCGGCGCGGGCAGATGGAGCGTAATACGGAACCGAAACCAAGGGGCTTCACGACTACTGTTCAGACCACTGATCTCCCCGTTCCAGTGGTATCCCAAGACTTTCCCGTCAAGTCCTGCTGCCGTAGCTTTCCCTTCACAGACAACTCTTAGACCGTCGCGCCGAAGACGCGAGGTCCGTAGAGAAAACGAAGGCCCGGACACGACTGGAATGCTCGATAGCGTGGCCGGTTTCCATTGATTACCGACGCGCACGAAGTTCTGAAAGGCGAACGGCCCGCCGACAGGTAGAAACCGTAGCTGCTGATCCCCATTTTCAAGGTTTGTGGACGTGGGAGTAGTTTCCGTCTTTAAGGAGGGCCAAGCGATTGCTTGAGAGTAATCGGCGGATGCTGACGAGCTGCTCGCAGCAGTTAACAGGAGCGTCTTCATGAAGCAACGCCGATTGAGAAGAATCATGCGCTTGAGACCTGTTACAAGAAGCGATGCGTTGGGCTTACCGGCTGTTCCGGGCAAAGCTTCTCGGTCTCAATACGTGATCTTTAAGCCAAATTGAATAGTTCGCGGCCCGCTGGCATCGGTGACAGCGCCGAAGCCGCAAGCAAGAGGTCCGCTACATCCAGGACTGCCAGCCGGCATAAATGGGTTACCAAGAGGCGTGGCGAAGCCACTCGGTGCCTGGTAGATATGCCGGTTGAATATGTTGAAAAACTCTGCCCTGAAGTCGACGGCTGCATTTTCTCCAAAGATCCTGGTTCTCTTGCCTAGCGAGAAGTCTTCGTTACGGCCTCCAAACGTTCGGGCGGTCCCGAGGGATCGGGGCTCGTTTCCAAACGTCAAAGGAGCCGGAACCGTGAATGCATTCGGATTCCAGAACGGAGTAGTTCCAGTATTAAAATTCGAGCTCTTGTTGGTCTGGTTCACTCCAGGCACGACATTTACTCGAGCAATCCCAGTGAAGTGACAGCCGCCAAACAAGACGTCGCCCGCGGTTCCACCGCAAGGAGCATATACGGTCGTAGGAAGTCCAGACTTGTAGGACAAGACGCCTGAGACGTACCAGCCGCCTGCTAAGCGGTCCACCCATCCACCCTCGTTCAAATATCGCTTTCCTTGTCCCACGGGCAACTCATAGAAAAAGCTGACCACAAGACTCTGTGGTGTATCGAGTTGGCTTACCGCCTTCTCGGCGCTGCGATTGTACGAATTCTGACCGATGAAGCTGTTCGTGCCGATGAAACCGGAAACGCCCGGTCCCGCCGAGTCAGCGTCCGTAATGTTCTTTGAGACGGTATAGGAGACCAGGAAGCTCAGGCCCTGTGCAAAGCGCTTCTCCACTCCCACTTGCAAAGCGTGATAAGTGGAGTTGCCGGTGCGATCCGGGGTGAACGAATTGTTTTCCTGTTCGAAATCACCATACTGAGGGAAGGGCCGCAGGGCTTGGTTGATAGTTCCAGTGAAGCCAGCGTAAGGCAACTTGACACCTGCAGCTATGGCACTGGGACAGGTGCCGTTCGATAGGCAGGTAACATCCTTCGTCAAGTCGCTCTCAAATATGCCTTCATCGTTCAAGCTACCGAGCGAGAGGAACTGCGGATTCACTTGGTTGGGAATGATATTCAAAGCCGGCAAGTGACTGCCCTTGGAACCGACATAGGCCACGCTCACCACGAGGTTGTTCGTAATCTGGCGTTGCACGTCGAGATTCCAGGACTGGATGTCCGCAGCCCGCCCGCTGTTGCGCGGCACCATGATCACCTTGTTGCCATTCTGCCCCTCGGGCGTAAAGGGCCCGAAGGGAGGAAGAATTTGGGGCACACCGTTATCGATTTGGAACGGAGCACCGTTCGCGGTGGTCAGAGTCTGCATATTGAAGAATCCGAGCCCGTCAAAATCGGCGAAGGATCCTTCCTTCAACGGCTGGTAGTAGATCCCATAACCTCCGCGTAAGACCGTCTTGTCATTGATGCTGTAAGCGAAGCCTACGCGTGGGCCAAACGCTTTCTTAAATGTGTCCTGCGGACGCTTCTGTCCGTTGCGCCCTTCCCCGCTCCCAAAATAGGTATAGGCTCCGAGAATATTCCCGGCACCTGGGTTGGGAAGCGTCGGATCAACCATCGAAAACCGATCGAACGCTTCGCTGGCGGGCAGGTTGTAATCGTAGCGGAGGCCGTAATTCAGAGTTAGGCGAGGTGTAAGCTTATATGAATCCTGGCCATAGAAGGAGAAGTTCTTATAGCGCACTCCATGGAATGCGCCGAAGTTCAGCATCGACTCGTTCACGAGGCCAAAGAGGGAGCTGGCCACTGCATCTCCACCCACTCCGTTATTGCTCGTCTGTGCAGGATCAAAATGGAATTCTCCAGAGCTTTGAGTAAGCCGCCGCACGTTAAATTGCAGCATTCGAACCTCGCCGCCGAACTTAAAGTTGTGCTGGCCCCTGACCCAGCTAACGGAATCATTCAATTGATAAACGTTGTCTGCAAATTGCGAGGCGCCGCAGTTGTTAAGCGCTTCACGGTAAGGACCGCCAAAAAATTTGATGCACGGGAAAGTAGTGTTTTGCACCCCCTTCAATCCGATTTGTTCGGGGAATCCCTCGCCGAGGCTGTTCGCGACTTCGCCTCGAAAACGGCGGCTGAAGCCAACCAGGAATTGGTTCACCACAGACGGGCTAAAAGTGTAATTGTGCGTGAAGCGCACGTAGCGAGTCCTCTGTGGGGTACTAGCACCAAAGATCGGCGACAGGCTTGAAGTATCAGCCTTCTGCGTATTGTCGTAGTCAAAGCCGAAGGAGAATCGCTGCTTGAGCGAAATGGTATGATCGATCTTAAGGTCCCAGAGATTCGCAGAAGTGCTAGAGAGAGTAGGGTCAATCACATTATCGCTGAGGCTACCGTTCGTCGCTGGAAGCAATGCGAACACATTTGTCATCACCGTACTCGGCTTGAAATTAGGATCGTTGCTCAGGATATTTCCAGGAATCGCGGTGTGGGTAATGGGATCGTAAAGCTGGTTGCTGGGCAAAAGGGCAGAAAAGTCGCCCTTGCGAAAAGATTCTGGCGGGAGGCTGCGTGTACTGGTACCTCCGGTTCTAAATCGAAAGCCCTCATACGCAAAGAAAAAGAAGGTTTTGTCCTTTCCGTGATAAAGGCGAGGCAGATACACTGGACCACCCACGGTGAAGCCAAAGTCGTTCTGCGTATTGATAGGCTTGCCCTGACCGAGGGTGTTGTTTTTCCAACTATTAGCATCCAGGACGCGGTTGCGGAGAAAATCGTAACCACTAGCGTGAATGTGATTTGTACCGGATTTTATCGTTAGGCTCACAATCCCGTCGCCTGAGGCCCCAAACTCGGCCGAGAAGTTGCTCTGAAGGACCTTGAACTCGTGCACCGCGTCGGTGGAAACACCCTTGTTCCACTGAGTATTGGGTGAGACCAATGAGATCGAGACCCCGTCGACGAGTATGTCCGTGCCGCCTTCCTGGCCTCCGTTTACCTTGAAGTCATCCGTTGCATTGTTTGCGGGGTCATTCCCGACAGCACCCACGAACCCGGGGACGAGCGTAATGAATTGCACCGGGTTACGGACGGTGCCGGACACCTCCAGCGGAAGATTCGCCACCAAAGTCCTTTCCACTACCGCCCCTTTATCGGAGGTCGTGGTTTCCAGCTGGCTGGCGTCGGACGTTATTAAGACATTCTCGGAAATCGAGCCAAGTTGCATCTGTATGTCCAGCGACACGGTGCTGCCGGTCTGAACTGTTATTCCTTCACGCGTATACTTCTTCAGGTTCGGTGCCTCTACAATTACTGAGTAACGACCGGGCGGCAGGTTGGGCAAGGAATAGAGCCCGGCTTCAGTGCTCTCGGTAGAAAGGCTGAGTCCAGTATCCAGGTTTCGAGCTGTGACTTTGGCTACAAGCGTGGCACCGTTAGGGTCGGTTACGGTTCCCTGAATGTTTCCGTTGGTGGTTTGAGCATCGGCGGATGCGGTAACGAAAATGCATGCGAGAAGAGTGACAAAGTATTTCATCGAAGCCCTCCCGAGTCGACTTAATGAGACTCGCGCAACGCTCAGAAGTCGGGCTCAAATCGTTGCCACCAGACTATAAAATGAGGAAGAATTTGATTGGCTTAAAGCGCCAAGGTCACTGTTGCTCCCAATAATTTCGGCAGTCTATACTTGGGCAATCGTGAAGTCAATGAATAGTTTTTTAGAATTAGAAACACACTCTTGATATGTTTTTTTGCCTAAATGCCGCTCTGTTTTTGGGGGTTCAAACGAAGTGACAGAACACCGCTTAGCAGGTCAAGACGAAGAAGCTAAAGGCCGACTACTTCTTAGTTGCCACCGGCAACGTTTGGGCTTCCATTTACGTGCCGCCGCCAGGCTTTCTGTCGCCCTTCAGATCACCATTTTCATGGCAGCGACTGCGGTCGCTGCCCAGAGCGACCTAAGATCTCTACTTGAGCAAGCGCGCACCTATGAGAACCGGGGAGATTACTCGAGCGCCGAGCGCGTCTACGAGCAAGCCCTGGCGCTTGCACCGGAAAATCTTGAGACCCTCAAACGTTTCGGCGTCTTGCAACAGACGCAGCTGAAATTTAGCGATTCCATCGCGCTATTTCAGAAAGTGCTCGCGCGCGACGGTCAGTATCCGGAAACCAACTTTTTTCTCGGTGTTTCCTACTTCGGAGCAAGAGACTTTGCCCACGCAATCCAGAGCTTCGAGCGGGAACTTACAACTCCGAATTCGCACCCGCGTTGCCGTTACTACCTGGGACTTGCGCTGCAATCCTCGGGTCGGATCGACGAAGCCATCTCACAACTGAACCGCTTGGTTACCGAAAACCATAAAGACGCGGACGCGCTCTACCAACTTGCACGAATTCACAAGAATGCTTCCATTGAGGCGATTGAAAGACTCAAGACGCTCGACCAGGACTCCTTCCAGTTGCACGCGTTGATGGGAGAGGTTTATGCGGACGAGGAGCGCTACTCGGAGGCCATCAAGGAATATCAGGCAGCCCTCGCCAAACGTCCGGACGCTCAGGGGATTCACTATGCGATTGCTGTATCGTATTGGGCTCAACACCAAATCGATTCTGCCGAGAAGGAGTTCATGGATGCGTGGAAGGAAGACCAGAATGATGCAATGACCAACTTGTACCTGGGTGATATCGCCGTCCGCAGGCGACGCTTTGTAGAAGCTTTTGGTTATTTGCGTGTAGCCCAGAAGGGACAGCCGGATATGCCTCAGGTGCATTTGCTGCTTGGAAAATGCTATCAGGGGCAGAACGACCTCGAAAAAGCGAAGGCTGAATTTCTGGCTGCAATTAACGCCGACCCGGCCGCCGCCCAGCCACACTATTTGCTGGCCCAGGTTTATCGTGAGTTGCACGATGCCCAGGCGAGCGCTGCTGAGCTCGCCCAGTTCGAAAGGCTTTCAAAATTGGAAAAAGCCAAAGCTCCGTAACGCGCGTAACCCAAAAATTAAGAACTGAGCCAAGAATAACTTGAGGAGACGGTGGGCGAGTGGTCCTATAACCGAAGAGGAGGACACGAAGATGCCGAGGAAGGCGTCATACGGGGAGCCCATTGCATTTATTTCGGCGGCTGGTCAAAACGGAAATAAGACAACCACCGCGGAAACGCCAAAACCAGCCCTCGAAACGACATCACTGCCAACGGTTACACCAAGACCTGGTGGAAAGAAGCCGTTGTCTATCAAATCTATCCCCGCTCGTTCAAAGACTCCAATGGCGACGGTATCGGTGACTTGAAAGGCATGGACGTGATTCCATTCATCTCGAAGGACCAGAGCTTTCCCGAATCCCCGAAAGATTACGATGGCAATTATGGCAAGGTCTATGCTTCTGGTCCGAAACTGCACGATTACCTTTAAGAAATGAACCGCGAAGTGTTGTTGAAATATGATGTGATGACAGTTGGCAAAGCCGCAGGTGTGACGTTGGAGAAAACGCCTGTGCTCGTGGATGAAAGACGTAATGAATCGAATATGATCTTTCAGTTTGATGTCGTCAGCATTGATCGTGAGGGTTGGAGATGGAAGCCATGGACCTGGCCCAAGGTAAAAGCCATCTACACGCGCTTTGAGAAGGGGCTGGATGTGCACTGTTGGAACAACACAGTCTTCTTGTCCAATCACGACAACCCGCGCGTGGTTTCTCGCTTCGGCGACGACTCTCCACGGTATCGCGTGCGTTCGGCGAAAGCGTTGGCGACGATGTTGTTAACATTGAAGGGAACGCCCTTCATATATCAAGGCGATGAAATGGGGATGACTAATTATCCTTTCACGAAGATTGAAGAATTCGATAAGGTTCCAGTCAAAAACGCCTGGAAGGCAGAGATTTTGAAGATTGGTTAAGAGAACATCAAAATAATTTACCCCCGACACGGCTGGCACAGGCTAGAAACAACGCACTTAATTATCATTCTTTACTTCAGTACGATGACGCCCACTTTACGAGTCAGCTGCGGCAAAAGTCTGATGAATGAGAGCAATTGAATGGGGAGAAAATCGTGTTTGCTAATTACAAACCCAACGCGCGCTTCACTGAACTACTTCGGCGCTCCGAAAAAAATCCCATTTTAACAGCGTCGGATTGGCCCTACCCCGTCAACGCCGTGTTCAATCCCGGCGCGATTCGGCTGTCCGATGGTCAGACTCTCTTGCTCGCGCGCGTAGAAAACCGCACAGGCATCTCGCATCTTACTGCCGCACGTAGTCATGATGGAGTGACAAATTGGGAGATCGATGCTCAGCCAACCCTTGCCCCTGACCCCAAGAATTATCCCGAGGAAGAATGGGGCGTGGAGGATGCCCGCATCGTTTTCCTGGCAGAGCTTGAGCAGCACGCTGTTACTTACACCGCGTACTCGTCACGTGGTCCGTTAGTATCGCTCGCGCTAACGCGCGACTTCAAAACCTTTGAACGCCGCGGCATGATCATGGAACCGGAGGACAAGGACGCGGCTTTCTTTCCCCGCCGCATCGGGGGAAGATGGGCCCTCATCCACCGGCCCGTCACGCCAGGCTCGAGCGCAGACATCTATATCTCGTTCTCAACTGATCTCCAACACTGGGCCGACCGGACGTTACTGTTGGCATCGCGGCTCGGCAACTGGTGGGATGCAAATAAGATCGGTCTTTGCTCCCCTCCCATCGAGACCAGTGAAGGCTGGCTTATGACATATCACGGCGTCCGCCAGACGGGCGCAGGCGTGATCTACCGCATGGGAATCGCACTGCTTGACCTAGAAGATCCGAGGCGCGTCATTCGACGCGGCGACGAATGGATCATGAGCCCGCGCGAAGAATACGAGATCATTGGCGATGTCGGTTATGTTGTCTTTCCTTGCGGTCAGGTCATAGATGAAGCAACTGGAGAGATCCGTCTTTATTACGGCGCAGCCGATTCATCAATTGCCGTGGCACAGGGCAACATCAATGAAATGCTGGATTGGTTAATGAAGCAGTAGAATGAAAAATCAAAACACTTACGATAGGTTCCTTGCGCGCTACACCTAACACACGCCACGGATTGTTTCAGACGGTGGTACCACTGGTGTCGTCAAGGTACTTTTTAATGGCTGCCAGAGTTCACGTAATCTACTACCACCCCGTTGATAAGTCTTTTGTTACCTTTGCGAGTAATTGTTCCCCTGGCCGGGGCCACCACGACGACCGCTGCCGTGTCGGCAGCGAGCGGGAAACTCGATACGCCCTTAACGTTCTTTTTCAGAAAACGATCCATTGCGGCGTCGTAGAGATCCCGAACCTTCGGGCCGACGTTGATTTGGACCTCCTTTGTAACGTCATATGGGTTGTAGTAGAGATAGGTGGGATAAGCGCGATCGTGGAAAAAGTCGGTTGCTAAACAGTCGAGTTGTAGGATCATTTCAACGTTAGTGCGGCTAACAATGCCACCGAAGAAGCCCACGTAGGAAGCGCCGTAAAGAGCGAAATCAGTAGGGCCCCAACCAAGCCGGGTTGCGTCGCCTGTAGCGTAGGGGCTTCTGCCTTTCCATTCTTTGCGTAATCCCTCGTAAGAGATCACACCGCGATCATCCTTCCAAAACGCGCTTGATTGACGATAATCTGGATGAGCGTCGCTGTAGAACAAGCGGGCGCTGTTGGCAGCATTTAGCATCCACTTTCCGATTGCCCTACTGTAACGATCATCATAACGAACGAGAGGCACTAGCGCGCCTGCACTCGCAAACGTGTTCAAGGCAAAGGCGTAGCCGCCCCCATCCTTGATGCTGCCGACCAACCCATCACAACTGTAACCACCCCAATTCTCCGCGATAGTTCCCCAGCCTGGCCTCGCTTTACTTTCCTCAAAGCACCATGTGACCAACTTCTGGACATCGTATTTGCGCCCGAGTTCGCCGTTGATGCGCGCAGCAAGGTATGCGCCATAGGGCATCAGGATTTCGTAATAGGGATTCTCTTTTCGATTGTGAAGAAACTGCATTGACCAGTCCGCAGCTCTTAGATATTTCGACGAACGCCACTTGACCCAGGCCATGTACTCCAACCAGCCAACCCCGGCTGCTGCATCGGGTTCTTTCCACTTTCCGTTGTCGACGGGCTTCATGGTGTTAAAGTCGAAAGCCGTGTGGTCGAAATCAACCGTACCATTCTTCCCTCCCATGTGGTAACAGGCGTCGTACCACCTATTAGCAGTTGTCCCCATAATCGCCTCCATTTCGCCAGTATGGGGATACCGATCTGCAAGTGCATAGAACAGAACATGGGGCCAAACCTCATACCAAAAGCTCTGTCCGCTGTGGGTAGAGGTTCTGTTTAAGACCAGGTTCTCTCCATTCTTTCGATTAAAATATTGCTCCACCATCAAGACCCAGTTATGCGGCCCACGGGCTTTGTCGATTCCGGTGAGAGTCGCGCCCAGGACCGCGCCCATACAAGTGATCGCTTCATGCTCGGTGCTTGTGACCCTCGGATCGCCCACATAACTTGGGAGACCGAAAGTTACCCGATCGAAGTTAAGGTGGCTGTCGTCCCACCATATAAGTGGCAGATACTCGCCCTTAACGTCAAAATCAAAGATAAGCCGATCGTAAGCTTGGGCAAGGGACCTCCAGTCTTTCATCAGGAAGCGCGATGGCATACGAGGCATCAGTTCAATCCGATCGATCGTCCTCTGCTCACCGGACGTTTCAGATACCCTGCCGCTTATCAGAGCTATCAGAATCAGGACCAGGTTCGTCACACGAAAAGCGCGCTTCAAGATGATTCCTCGCTCAGTTTTTCATGCCGCTAGTCGCAATGCTTTCAATCAGGTAACGCTGAATAAAAATGTAGGCTCCGATGACCGGTAACGCGAGCAGCATTGCTGCTGCCAGTTGCACTCCCAACTGCGACTCGGCCTGTCCCCCCACGGCGAAGAGTGTGACCATCAGCGGCATTGTCATCAACTCTGGATTGCGAATCACCATCAGCGGCCATAGCACGTCGTTCCAGACACCCATGAACGTTAGGATCGCGACAGTCATGATGGCGGGCTTTGAAAGCGGATATACGATAGTGAAAAGAATACGCCAATCTGAGCATCCGTCGAGGCGTGCCGCTTCGATCATAGATTGCGGAATGGACAGAAAGAACTGTCGGAAAAGAAGGACCGCATAACTACTCATCATCGCCGGCACAATCAGCGCGAGGTATGAGTTGACCCACCCAAATTTGACCATCATCGTGTAAAGAGGGATCAACGTGAGCTGCGCCGGAATCATCATCGTCGCGAGCGCCAAGTTGAAGATGGTGTCGCGGCCGCGAAAATGGAGGCGCGAGAGCGCATAGCCAACCAGCGAGCCGAAAACAACCACCGATGTGGTCACAGTAATCGAGACCAACAAGCTGTTGCCGAGCCCGCGAAGAATTGGGATCTTGCGGAGGACGAAGCGGTAGTTCTCAAGCATGAAATGTGATGAAAAGGGATTGAAACCGCCGATCTCCATCTCGGGCTTAAGCGATGCGGCGAGCATCCACACGAATGGGTAAAGAAAGACAAACGCACCGACTGTTAGAGTCACATAGAGCAAAAAACGCTTCATCACGCTGTCTCGGTCTCGAGGTAACGTCGTTGCAGGAGGACGACCATAAAAATGATCATCGCCCAAAAGAAGCCGATGGTCGTGGCATACCCCATCTTGCCAAAGAAGAACGCTTGCTTATAGAGGTAGAGAATTCCTGAGAGCGTACTGTTGACGGGTCCACCGCCCGTCATGACATAAGGTTCGATGAAAAGCGAAAACCCGCCGATTGTCGAAAGCACAAGCACAACCATGATGGTTGGATTGATCATAGGAACTGTGATCAGGCGAAATTTTTGCCAGGCACTCGCGCCGTCGAGTTCCGCGGCTTCGTACAGCTCAGCGGGAATCGACTGCAATCCGACCAAAAAGAGCACCACGTAGAGGCCAACGTTCTTCCACGTGGCCATGATTGCAATCGCGGGCATCGCGTAGCGACGATCCGTGAGCCACCCGATTCCTGATAGGCCGAAGCGCTGCAGTAGCAGGTTAATTAGCCCGGTCTCAGTTGCGTACAACTGCTGCCAGAGAATGGTAACGACAACGCCTGAGACGACCACCGGCATGAAGTAGCTCGCGCGGAAGAAGGCTCGTCCACGAATCTTTTGATTGAGTAGTTGGGCCAGGCCCAACGCGATGACCAACTGCAAGGGAATGTGGATCACCAAAAAGTAGAGCGTATTGACCAGCGCCCGCCAGATCAGCGGATCGGTGAGCAAAAGCTTGATGTTGCCCAGGCCAACCCACTTCATTGGCGAGTAGATGTTCCAGCGATGAAAGACGAGAACGAAGGCGAAGGCGAGCGGGTAGCCCAGAAACACCGCCAGATGGAGGATATAAGGCAGCACCATCAGGTAACCGACGCTATCCGATGCTACATCTCGGGTCCGCGGGGCTGGGGAAGCCCGGCTCTTTCCGTGATCCGGCACCTGACCCTCGACCTCTGTTTTACTCCGCATCGAGAATTTGTTGGCTTCTCCTGGCTGCATCATGCACTGCTTGCTCCGGTGATTTAAGGTCGAAGACCACCGACGCTTCCACTTCCTGAGCGATGGCGTCGAAAATCTCCTTCACTTCAGCGACCGAATCAATGGTGCGCGCCGTCGTTACTTGCTCGGCGAATTTATTCATCTTAGGGTTATGCTTAAAATAATCGGCAAACTCTGCATCCTCAAGGAGTCCCGCGCGGATCGGCACTTGGCTGGTAAGTTCCAGCAGGCGGAGATCATTACGCTTGGAAATAGCGAATTTAATGAACTCCCATGCTTCGCGCGGGGCCTGGCATGACTTGAAGATGACGATACTCTTCGAATCGGCGAAACTGACCAATTGCCCTGTGGCATCGTCAGGCCGCGGGATTGGCCCATAGTCGTACTCGAAATCCGCCGCAGCGTAGTGCTCAAGTTGGCTGATGCTATATGGCCCGGTAAATTTCGCCGCCACGCGGCCAGCGAGGAAAACATCTCCTTGAAAAGTTTGGCGTGGAACGTAACCCCTTGCAAAACATTCATGCAAGAATCGAAAGATCGCGACAGAGGATTCATTATCAAACATGACACGACGACCCTGGAGCAATGATTGACCGTTGGTTGCGGCGAGGTAAAGGGGTAAGTAATCGTACAATCGTTTGTACCAAATGGGAAAATAATCAATCGTGGCCATCCACTGATCAGTTCGCCCGTCGCCATCACGGTCACGTGTCACGCGAGCCGCTGCCGCGAGAAACTCTGAGTAAGTGGCAGGAAGTGTGGAGACGCCAGCCTGGCGCAACATTCCTGTGTTGTATAACACCATGACCGGATTCGACTTCCACGGTACTTGATAAAAATGTTTATCCGAAGAGCGGTATTGGTTCAGAAGGTTAGGCGGCATGCGTCGGTGCAGAACATCAAAGAAATCCGGGTAGGCATCGAGTTGGACCACGCCGTCGGCGTCAAGCAGGTCCTGCATGGCTGCGGGGTTTACGTTGGAATAAATATCTGGGGTTGTTTGGCCGGCGATTGCAGCAAGGATGACCTCTTCCGACGACTGGCCGGAAGGAACAGGCTCAACCTTAATTTGAACTCCGGGGTGCTGCGCGTTCCATTCGGCTGCAACTCTGTTGGCGAACTCGAGCTCCTGCGCATTGGTCGCGCTCCAGTAAGTGAGTGTGATGTAACCGGCGGGACGAACGATCTGCGCGGGGTGCGGAGACATACAAGAGACAATCAAAGCAAGCAGCAAAGATAAAGCGATACGCGCTAGCACATTCGCATTCACAGGAGCGCCTCCGCTGTCGCCGGATCGAAAATCCTGGCGCGTTCCATGTTGAGGACCAATTCGATCATTTCGTCGCTCTTCGCGCTAGTTCGTGGATTCAAGCGAACGATGATCTCCTGCTCCGCGAACGAGCAGGTGGCAAGCACCTCACTGCCTAGAGGCTCAAGGAAGTCCACTCGCGCCCTGATCACGTTCTCATCAGCTGCACCATCGTGTAACTGTCGCTCAGAAATGTCTTCGGGTCGAATACCGAGGGCCACAAGAGAATTCCTGCTGCGTACCTCAGACAGAGCTGCTTTACTTTTCGGGGGAAGCTTAACGTGTAAACCATCGGCAGTGAGAAAGAGCTGCTCCTCATGCTCGACTATCGAACAATTGATAAAATTCATCGGTGGGCTGCCGATAAAGCTGGCGACAAACTGATTGGCCGGGCGGTCGTAGATTTCGAGTGGCGCGCCGATCTGTTGCACGATGCCGTCCTTGAGCACAATCAAGCGGTCGCCCATGCTCATCGCTTCAACCTGATCATGAGTGACATAGATCATAGTTGCCTTCAGTCGCTTGTGCAGTTTGATCAACTCTGCGCGCATCGATACTCGCAGCTTGGCGTCCAGGTTACTAAGCGGTTCATCGAACAGAAATAGTCTCGGGTGCCGCACGATGGCGCGTCCTACCGCCACTCGCTGGCGCTGCCCCCCGGACAGCGCTTTAGGCCTCCTGTTCAGGAATTCGTTCAGACCAAGTAAATCCGCCGCCTGCCGGACACGGGCGTCTATCTCCGACTTTGGGAGTTTTCTCATCTTCAAGCCGAAGGCTAGATTTTCGTAGACGGTCATGTGCGGGTAAAGAGCGTAATTCTGAAAGACCATGGCGATGTCGCGATCTTTTGCCGGAACACCATTGATCAATCTGCCGCCAATGTGGATTTCCCCTTCAGAAATTGTTTCCAGGCCGGCGATCATTCTCAGCAGCGTAGATTTTCCGCAGCCCGATGGGCCAACAAGAATAACGAACTCGCCATCATGAATCTCAATGCTCGTGGGGGCGATGGCGCGTATGTTTCCCGGGTAAATTTTGGACACGCCTTTAAGCTGGACGTCTGCCATTTTTGTCGCTCCATTATGCGGCAAAATCATTTTGGCCACTACCCAAATCGTATTTCTTGTATATTCGAAAAGATATTGTCAACTTAACTCGAGGAGATACAAAATCAGCAACGTGGGTTTATTAGGGATTCACGTCGATTGCTTGCTTGATTTTGTATTCATCAAGCTCATGTCGTAGGTGGCGAATGGTTTAACATGCGAGACAAAAAATCTTATGGCCTATACATTCATTTCGCGCCGCCGCTTCATAGGAAGCTCCATCGCGGGCGGTCTCGCTGCCAGCCTTGGATTGAAAGCCGACCCCCGATGCGAAGCCGGCTCCACCACAGGATCCGGTCCCGATGGGCTGACTCTCAAAACTACGGGCGACGCCCGAAAGGGGTACGGTGTTGCCCTTCTCTTCAACGGTCAGCCCATTCTGCATCACAATCAGGGCGGGGAATTCTCGGCGGTCTTCCAAAACGAAGAACGCAGCCTGGAGGATCGGGTTGACAATTGGAAGGCGACATCATGGACGGGCGATGCCAAGCACTTAGTCCTCTCCGGTGAGTGCAAGCTTGTCAATCTAAACACGACGGTGTTTGTGGACGTCGAGTATGCGCGAATTACTCCGCGTGTGGTGCGAAAGAAGATTCGGCTCCGCCAATCCGACATGTTCATGGTGTTCTACCAATTGAGCAATCGGTTGGAGCCACTGGAAAGTCCCGCAAAAATGTGGAGTTTCAATGAATTGGACTGGCGAGGCGGGACGTTGCATGAATACTTTCCAGCAGCCGGCTTCCGCATGAAAAATGGGCTCTGCATCGGCCTGCTGACGGACTCCGGCTATCGCAATCAGTGGACCCGAATCGTCCGCCGAGATGGCAAGCCGGTGAAACCTTCGCCTCGGCGCATCCCAGATGCGAATCTCTATTCCGGTGGGTCTCCCGACGATCGGCGTGGCGGGAATTTCTTTGTGCAGCAGACCTTCGGCGAGGTAACGCAGCAGATCGACCGAGAAAATTCGCGGCAGATGGTTACGCTGCCCGAGACCGCCTTCTGGCGAAAACGTGGCGAGGCCACTCTGGACGAACGCAACGGTGTGACCTTCCTATCCACACGGAGTCCCGAAGAAGGTGTGGTCATTCCCTTTTCCCTGAATGAATCGGCGATCCTTTCGGTGCGAATGGAGTATCGTTCGGCTGCTTCCGTACTGCTTGAAGTTTGGAGAGTTGATGAGGAGTTCCGCAAGTTGGCGGACCTAACTCTTTACAACGATTTAATACCTGAATCACAGGAGGTGTGGTCCGAGTTTCAAACGACCGTATATGTTCCAGGATTGCAAGGATATGGCACCGCTCTCTTCCTGTCCGTTGCGCCCAATAAACAGGTGACGAAAGTGGAAGTCCCTGCCGGGTTCCCGAAGATGGAGATGCGTGAACTACAGGTTCAACGTATTGCTACCCGCTGCGAACCATATCACCGTCTGGAAATGGATCATGACGAAGAGAAAACGATATTCGTGTTTGCGGATGAAAGGATACCGGACACCGTTCGAGGTCATCGCCTTGCGAGTCAGCTCTATGTTGCTGAAGGGCTTGGCTTCAAGGGTGGGGAAACCGAAAAGGTAGTCTACGCCGACCTGCTGATGCTTTGCTGGATTGCGGGACCCGAGAGTTTTCGGCCGATACTCGCACCGAGTATTTGGTATTCCGCCGCTGGCGAGATGTACCTCCGAGACAGTTTCTTCGCGCTGAATGGAATACACAACCGCGCATTGAATGAGAAGGTTTTTGGCCTTTGGGGCGAAAATCAGGGAGCGGACGGGTCGATCAACACGCTCGTGGAACCCAATCTCGCCAATGTGGAACGTAAATCGAACGATTCGACGCCCCTGTGGCTCATGTGGGCGCTCTTGAATCGCCGGCGCTTCGGCACTAAATTGCCGATAGCTAAGGTACGGAAAGCTGCTGAATACTGTTTGCAAACATATGATCCGAAAGGCGACGCAGTGTGTCGAGCCCAGTTCGTGATGGGCCAACTCGACGTCATCCGATATCCGGAGGGCACCTCCAAGATCTGTGAAAATCAAGGGATGCTAGCCGTGACCTTGAGAGTGATTAAGGAATTGGAGATCCCTGGAGTCAGTGGAACGCTGTCCGAAGGACATCTCGGCCGGGCCGAGGAACTCTATCGTAGCTATTACGACCCCGCGCGTAGATTCATCCGTCCGGCGCGAGACATCGCGGATGCCATCGGATTTGCAGAGATTTTCCCGGAGTATCTTTCTCTCTGGCTATTCAAGAGAAAAATCCTGACCGACGACATGGTTGTGAATCATCTCGATCGCATTCCGGTCATGATGGCGAGGACCGATTGCCCACATCCCGAAGCGGGTGGCACGGTACGGCCAATACTGATTGGACTTCCAGAAGGGAGCAAAAGTTGGAGGTATTTCGACGTGAACTGGCACCCCATGGTCAGTGATTCCTTCGCGCTGGGGTACGCAAACCGTGCCATGGACGGAATCTATTACAACGGCGGTAGCTGGATGCGCATAGAAATCTGCGGTTATGTCACCGGGCAGCTTCACGGATGGAGCGGTGCCAGGAAGGCTATCGAAAACCGTTTGTGGGCGGAAATCAATATAGCCCCTGACTTTCCGACCAGCCACGAATACCTGGCCACGGACTCGGCGCACCCGTTCTTTGGCTTTCATCGCGTGTTTGCGTGGAATTCATTTGTCCTTCAGGCACTTGAGCAGGCAGGGCTCCGGAATCCAGAAATGGATCCTGACCATCCCTGAGCTAGCCCTCAACGTTCAACTTTGACATCACCATGCGCACGGACGCGGTAACGGGATCGATGTTTCACGTCAGTCTCCGACCTGAGGCGATTGCTCTTCGTGCACGACTATTGACACTTGCTCCTTGCCAGCGCCTGAGACCTTCTCCACTAGATAAAAGATAGCCGGAATGAAGAAAATACCGATGCCGCTTGCTGCCAACATGCCACCGATCACAGTGGTACCCATGATCTGACGGGCTACGGATCCGGCGCCTGACGCCGTCCACAGTGGTACGCAACCGAGAATAAACGCAAAGGAAGTCATGAGGATTGGGCGGAGACGGAGCCTTGCCCCTTCGAGCGCCGCGTCGACGAGGGGCTTGCCGTGCTCAAGTTCGTCTCTGGCGAATTCGACGATCAAAATTGCGTTCTTTGCCGCCAACCCGATCAGCATAACCAGACCAATTTGCGAATATACATCGTTTTCAATTTGGACCATGTATGCCGGCAAGAACGCGCTAAGCACTGCGCGGCGCAACCATAAAAACGCGAAGGCGCCGAGAACCGCTACCGGTGTGCTCAACAAGACGCTGAACGGCAGCGACCAGCTTTCGTATAAAGCTGCCAGAATCAGGAACACAAACAATAACGAAAAACCGAAGATTACTGAGGCGGGCACCCCTTCTTGAGCCTTCTTCTCTTGATATGAAATGCCCAGGTAGTCGAAGCCCATTTCCCGCGGCATAGTTTGCGCAAAGACCTCCTCCAAAGCGGCCGTTGCCTGACTGGAGCTATAGCCGGGGGCAGCACTGCCATTAATTTGAGCGCTGCGGTACTCGTTATAACGCATGGTGAACTCAGGACCAGAGCGTGGCTCGACCTTCGTCAAGGCAGAGAGTGGCACACTCTCTCCTTTATTATTGCGCACGTGAAACTGGCCGACGTTATCGGCCTGCGATCTGTAGTCCCCTTCCGCTTCAATGTAGACCTGCCATTGACGGCCAAAGCGGTTGAAATAATTGACAAAAAGCCCACCCATAAAAGCCTGAATTGTCCGGTAAACCTCGTTGAGGGCCACCCCCTGTTTGAGCACTTTGTCACGATCGACGGTTATAAATTTCTGAGGCACGCTCGGCAGGAAGGTGGTGCTCAACGTCCCTATCTCGGGACGCCTCCGAGCAGCTACCATAAATGTGTTCAGGTTATTTGAGAGAAACTGGACATCATTGCCGGCGCGATCTTCAAGAACGAAAGTGAATCCGCCAGAGGTACCAACCCCAGGAATCGCAGGTGGTGAGAACCCAAATGAGACTCCTTCCGGGAGCTTGCTGAGTTCCTGATTCAAGCGCTGCTTAATAACCTGGTACTGTTCTTCTCTCGTCTTGCGCTCATCCCATGGCTTTAAGGTAACGAAAAAGAAAGCGCTATAACTAGCTCGTACGTAGCTAAGCAGGCTAAAGCCGATGACGCTGGTGGTGGAGCGGACCCCTGGCGTGTGCAAGAGGATGTTTTCGACTTGTTTCGCAGCTTCGTTTGTGCGTCCTAGCGAGGCAGCGTTAGGAAGCTGCAGATTCACATACAGGTAGCCGAAGTCTTCGTCGGGGAGGAAACTGCTCGGAACTCTGTTGCTAAAGAAAAATGCCGCCAAGCCGAAAGCCACCAGCAATGCCAACGCAATCGCGGTTTTGCGAATCAGTACAGCGGACCAACGGACATAACCTTCGGTGGCGCGTGCAAAAACGCGGTTAAACCAAGCGAAAAACTTTCCTAATGGCCCGCGGCTCTTCGTTTTAGGTCGAAGCAGTAAGGCCGACAGCGCCGGGCTGAGCGTGAGGGCGTTGAATGCCGAGATGATCACCGAAATGGCTATGGTAACGGCAAATTGTTGGTAGAGCCGTCCAGTGATGCCAGGAACGAACGCTGTCGGCACGAAGACTGCCGAAAGAACCAGTGCAATACCGACAAGCGGTCCGGAGATTTCTTCCATTGCTTTGAGCGTTGCATCTTTAGGGGCCATGCCTTCCTCGATGTGACGCTCCGCAGCCTCGACAACGACAATTGCGTCGTCAACCACTAAACCGATGGCCAACACCAAGCCGAACAAAGAGAGCGTGTTGATCGAGAAACCAAATATCGGGAAGAAAATGAATGAGCCCACAAGCGAGACCGGCACTGCGAGGAGCGGAATTAGAGTGGCACGCCAACCTTGTAAGAAGAGATAGACCACGAGGATCACCAGTATGATGGCAATCACAAGAGTCTCAATGATCTCCTTGATGCCTTCGGTCACGGAGAGTGTCTGATCGAGAGACACCACCGAGTCCATGTCCTCTGGAAAGCGCTGCCTCATTTGAGCCATCAGCTTGTTAACGCCCGTTGCAGCATCGATGGCGTTTGAACCGGGTAACTGGTATACCGCGATAATGGCGCTCGGTTTCCCATTCAAGCGGCCTAGTACGCTGTAATCCTGGGCGCCCAACTCAATCCGAGCCACATCCTTGACTCGCACGATGCCGCCATCTGGGTTCTCCCTGATCACTATCTGTCCGAATTGTTCAGGCGACGTCAAACGACCCTGTGCGAGTACAGAATAGGTGAATTGCTGATCAGGAGGCGCTGGCTCGCCACCAGCCTTTCCAGCCGGGTTCACCGTGTTCTGAGCTTGGATCGCGCTGACTATTTCAGGAACGGTGATACCAAGTTTTGCCAACTGGTCAGGCTTCACCCAGAGCCGCATCGCGTACTGACCCGCGCCAAAAACCTGGACCTGGCCAATGCCCGGCGAACGCGCGATCGGATCGCTAAGGTTGATGTAGGCATAGTTAGCGAGAAAGCGCGCGTCATATGTACCTTTTGGCGAGTACAGTGCGATCAACATGAGCGGCGCGGTTGTAGATTTTCGGACTGTAACCCCAAAGTTCGTAACATCGATCGGGAGCTGTGATGAGGCTTGTGTCACGCGGGATTGGGCCAAGATCAGATCAGTATTGGGCTCGGTTTTCACATCAAAGTTCACGATCAGTGTTGTCGATGAGTTTCCCGTGGCGTTTAAGGAATACATGTAGTTCATGTTGTCAACGCCATTCATCTGTTGCTCGATCGGCGTGGCAACGGACTGCTCGAGCGTCTGCGCATCGGCTCCGACGTATGTAGCCAAAATCTGAATTTCCGGCGGGACGATGTTTGGGAATTGGGCGACGGGCAGAGTCACGATCGTGATTACGCCTACGATCACTAGTACGATCGAGATCACTATCGCGACGATAGGGCGGTTGATAAAGAACTTTGACATATCGTTATCCGCCTTTCGATTCGCCGGCGGCCACAAAGGGTTTTGGATTCACCAACCCACCGGCATGGACCTTCTGCACCCCCTCGGCGACAACGCGTTCACCCGGTTTCAGCCCATCCTCAATAATCCACATGGAGCCGGTCAGCTCAGCTACCTTAACGGTACGTATACTTACCTTGTTATCCGGACCCACAACAGCTACCTGGTAGCTACCTTGAAGTTCCGTGACGGCGCGCTGCGGAACGAGCAGCGCACTTTGTCTCATATTGGTCGCCGCGCGGATTCGGCCATAGCCACCGGGGCGTAGAATGTTTTCAGGATTGGGAAAACTTCCGGCTATTCGAATGGTGCCAGTGGTTTGATTAACCTCGCGGTCTGAGAGCGAAATGAAACCTTGATGGGGATAGATATCTCCATTGGCCAAAATTAAGTCGAGCGGCAATAGCTTCCTCTCAGCCACACGGCTGGCTTCTGTTGGGAAGCGTTTGTTCCAGTCAAGCCATTCCTGCTCGCTGACCGTGAAATAGACCTTGATGGGATCAACTGTCGAAACTGTAGTCAACGCCTGTCCGCTAGGACTGACGAGATCACCAACCTGAGATCTGGCGATCCCAGCGACGCCATCGATCAAAGAAGTGATCTTGGTAAAGCCCAAATTGAGTTGTGCCGTTTGAACCGCCGCCTTGGACGCTTTGACTTGAGCCTGTGACGACTGGATAGCGGCCCTTGCCGTTTCGATCCCCGCACTCGCTACCTGAACCAGAGCCTTGGCACCAAGATTTGCTTGCACCGCATTGTCGAGATCCTGCTCGGTAACGGCTTTCTCCTTTGCGAGCGGCGTGTAGCGGTTCACATCGAGCTGGGCCTTGACCTGATTAGCCTCAGCTTGGGCGAGTTGCGCATTGGCCTGCAGGAGTTGTGCATAAGCTTGTGACAGCTGGCCCTCGGCCCTGGCCAGATCCCCGTTGGCCTGATCAAGAGCTGCCTGAAGAGGTCTGGGATCGATCTCGAAAAGCAACTGGCCCTTCTTCACGAAGGAACCTTCCGAGTAGTTCTGCTTCAGAAGGTACCCGGTCACTTGCGCCTTGATTTCCGCATTAACCATCCCCTCAAGGGTCCCGATCCATTCGCTGTAAATCGGGACATCCTTCTGCTCGACTTGCACGACCTGAACCTCAGGTGGGGCGGATGGTGCCAATTGCGTCTTCGAGTGGCCTGCAAAAACAAGACCAGCAACAACCAGAGTCGTTACGATTAGGAAAACGCTGGCCCATAAGACTGTCTTGCGTTTCAGCGGAATGTTCATATTCCACACGAATCGTTTCAGCGGAATGTTCATGTTCCACCCCAATCCTTCATGAAACGGATCGCTCCTTCAGGCTTTCGCTTTGCTTAAGGCTGGCGACGGCGTGGTGTTCTTCCGGGCCCTCGTAGATTGAGCAGAAATTGGGAGCACGTAGTTGGGCCAGGGCCACCGTAAGCGGAGATTTTTGTGCTGACGGATTCATTAAGCCTCCGGGGAGCGCCAGATGTTAACTGAGGCGATATCGGGACTTGTTGTTAGTAAGTTGAGAATGAGATTACGCCTCACGTTCGGGAGACGCAACTTAAGCTCAGCAGGTAAACAGTAGTAAAGCAGATGCGCAAGAACGTATCTTAATGGGTTAAAGATCGCTGGACGCTTCAAACCCTAAAGCTTACTTATTGAGCTCTTGACCGACGGCCGGCGAAGCTTCCGCACAAGTTAAAGAAGATTGCATCTGGCTCTCGAAATACTCTTGAAGTCAGCTCTTTTTGCAACTATGCCTATGCTCGTTTCTGTTCAGCGGCAAGCACGGCTCCCAACCGCTGTGTAGTACCATCAAGGAAGGATCGAATGAGGTTTGTTAACGAGGTAGACGGTCTCTCAGTTCAATGAGGACATGTACAGTATGGAAGCCCACTCGATAAGTCAGGTGCACGGGTCACACTCATTGTTGTTCTCCTCTTAGTCAAATTGCGGTGGCCCTGAACCTTTTTCGTGAACGTGAGAAGCAAGACAAGTGATCGTGCCCTGGACACCCAGAACCCAAAGCACAGAGTGCTGCAGGGCAAACTCAAGTCTCACCTCTCTCACGTTCCTGGAGATGAAGCGCGGCTCTACTGTGCGTCGGGGTGCTTCGTCTCCTTGGGCATGGCCGCGGTTACCCTTCTGGGAAATGTTGGGTAGCTGCCTACCACGTACGCGGCTCATGACCATTCATTAAAGAACTCGCCGTGGATGACGTCGTCTATCAACATCAACGCCTAGCGAGGTCACGCCAAGCTTCGATCCGCACGGTCTTGAACGTCCCACGCTATTCCGCACAAAACACCGTGATGCCGCCCTGCAGAGCAGGCACGCTGGAGTACCCAAGGGTTGAGACGGAAGCATCTATGCCTCTAAATTCTCTAGCGATTGCAGAGGCCGTTTGGTCGTGACAATCCACCTGCCCGGGAGTGCCAGCCTCGGGGATCTCATTGCCGCTAAGAGAAAACGTCATATTGAATGTGCCGGCTCCGACAATGTCTGTGCCAATGCGCAACCAGTCCGGCTTCAGATTCGTGTTGCGGATCCATGCTTGCAAATCGTTCGTTCCGTCAGGAAATGGCGTCCCCGACCTCGGTGAAGAGAGGAACAAGAAATTGCCACCTATTACCTCAACCTCCGGTCGGAAAAAGTAGTGACCTGGCTGGAGGAAGAGCGGGGTGTCAAAAGTAATATCAATCGCCACCTGTTCCCCCGTCGCGGGACCTTCTCCTAGAGTTAGTTGCTGTGGCTTAAGATTGATTTTATCGATCACAGTGTTTTGAACCTGGAAAGCAGAGATCTGATTTGTGATAAAACTCAGACTTCCATCACCGGAATCACGAGTGGCAGGGTCGATTTCCACATCAGAAGGCGAGTTCACTCGTGTAGGCACTTTATCGGTGCTGAAAGTCGGAGCGCCCGTGGTGCGATTCTCGTCGGAGTCCAATTTAAAAACGTGATAGATCTCAACCTCGACTCCGGCAACACTGGGAACAGAAGCTCCCGTGGCTTTCAACAACCCGTGAATTGTGGCGCCACTAATCACTGTGGACTGAGTCAATACGAAGTCATCCGCCGTTTCGGTCTCCGGGCCCTGGGAACCGTTAGGCCTGGACACCGCGCCCAACTTGCCATCCGGGCTACCAGTGCTGAACGAAAAGCGTTGCGGAACAGAGGCCTTCGGTTTTACGGGGACCGCTGATGTGTCGTCCTGCGCGTGCGCCTGACGAATCGGTACTGATACCAAAGCCGACAACAAGAGAAAAGCGACTCCCGCTGTCAAAAGTAAATTCTTCTTCTTCATAGCTGCATACTCCTTCATAAATGCTCTAATCTTTCAATCTTCTCTAGAATTCCTGCTTGTTCACACGGCTGCATTGATGAAGAGACTTGCAATGTTGAAGTCATTCATTCATCAGGCGATTGCGAAGATAGTGGAGTTAGGAATGGCAAGTCATAACCTGTGAGTAAATTGGAAGTAACTTTTCAGTAATTCGCAGGCAGTAAGAAAAACCCAGAGTTACGCGAAAGCGAAACCCCGGGTTTTGAAATTAGCAATTAGTTAGCTACGCACATTGAGTGCATCTACGAAACTTTCACGAGGCAACTTTGGCTCAACCTCGACCATCTTTCGAAGCTGACTAGTTACGGTTGCTCTTTGTTACTAATTTCAGTAAGCACGCGAACGATGAGGGCAAGCAACTCATCGAGAGAGTGAAACCGATCGTAAAATTCCACTAACTTTTGCTAAGGGCGGTGAACAAACAACGTTACATAAATTTTGATCGCTTTTCGATGGACATTGCGAATGAGGGTCTGTGGCGAGTTTCGCAAATAAACAAGCTTCGGCCCGGAGCTTTCGCAGTGCAATCAATTAATTCGAATTCCGGCCGTCTCGTTACGAACGAGGAGCTTCTCGCGGGGCTGACCAGAACTTTCGTAACCGACGTAGTCCTGAAAGTGACAATCAGTCAATTGCGTGATGCACTTGATGATGATCCAAATTCCACCTCGGTTCATCGAAACCCACATCGGCGCGGGTATCGTTTATCGCTCGGGTAGCACAGAGCACATAAATAACCCGCGGTCGTCATGCATCGCGCTCTTAATTCACGTGAAGTCGGTGTTCTGAAGCGCCGCTATAGTCCAGTTAGTGTTGCTCTTGATAACTGCGCAAGTAATGATGCCCCGGCTGCTTTTATCCTCAACACTTGTCCAGCGAAACGTAGCTATGGCCATTTCCCCGTAAACGCGTATCGACGGCTCCTCTTCAACCGAGACTGGCTCGCCTGCTCCTACGCAAAGGTCCGCAATCGCGCGACGGCCTTTTAACCAACGCCCATCGCCGTCGATATAGTGCGCATCCTCGCTGAACAAATTTGCGAACCGAGTCGCATCTCTTCGATTCCATGCGTCCACCAGGGACTGCATCACTTGCGCAACAACTGATGAAGTTTGGTTTACACTCATGTGCCAAATCCATTCGTGTAAGCCCGGTGCTCGTTGTGGTTGGCCCTGATTTGAACAACCCCACTCTCTGCTATCTTTCGTCCAGGTTTACACTCTTTATCGGAACGTCCCAATGGGCCAGGAGGATTTCGAATCGCCGTTGCTCCTCGCGCTTAAAGGTATCCTGGTCGGGATAGAGCTGCCTGAGAATCTGCTCATCGCCAGTATTGTCGTTTGCTACTTGCACATCCTTCCATACGATCCTGACGCGATAATCCCAACGCCCATCTTCTGTGGTGTGATAGATCGGGGATTCTGCTGTCACCTGAATGATTTTTCCCGACTCCGCGAGCTTCTTCAGAAAAGGATAGTGGTTCTTCTTGAACAAGCGGATGAATTCATCTGCATAACCCCATTTGGCCTTGTAGTAATACTCAACTGCGTAAGGCTTATCCTTCGGCTGCGCAGTCTGAGCATGAACAACCGTGTACAATGTCAGACACAAAATAACGCCAGCTACAGCTGACAAAACCCTTGTGCGTGGTAAAGCAATTCGCAGTGTCATCGAAATGTTCCTCGCTGCTCTTTATTTGAATACTTTAAAAGCATTCCGTGGGGACTGTGGTCTCATTCCTATGTCCGATGTTCTTCCCCACACCGGACACTGCTCAACGACGTGTTGGTTGGCTCACCCGCTACCGTGATCTGTTACTGACCCTCCATCGCGGAATCCACCTGCCGACTGTCTGCGAGTATCTTTCATACGACTCGCCAAATTGGCGTCGAAGGGTGGGCTCCTCGTAAAACACGACGAATGAATAAGCTAAAACCATGAAAATTCCAGCCTCAATCATAATCGCTGTCGACAGGAATAATATGGCCTCACCTATCAGTATGGTCGCGACCGACACATACATCGGGTTCCTAACATATGTATAGAGACCTCGAACAACCAGATGTTTAGGCGCATCAACTGGCGCTAACGTTCCACGTCCCTCCGAAAAGAACTGCCAGATGCACCAAAGTAACCCAGAAGCGCCGAGCACTATTAAAGGAACTCCGAAATATCTAAAGGAGTGGTTGTCCGCGAAGACATGACTGTCTCTGGACGAAATAATCCAATAGGGTATTAACACGGTAACCGTTCCAGGCAGCAAGAATGTGAAGAACAGACTGCGAAGTAAGAGCATACTGGCTTCACTTCCTCTTGTACGAACCCATAAGGCTTCCCTCACCTAGTATGTGTCCCTTCATCGCGTCCCGTACTTCCCTGTCGGTCATTCCTGAGTTCAGACCTAACTTGTTATCCAACGCGTATAGCTTGAAATAGTAGCGGTGTGAAGGTCCCTTCGGTGGACACGGTCCACCATAGCCGATCTGCTTGAAATCGTTTCGACCTTGTTTCGCCCCATTCGGCAGCTCTTCTTTGGGCTCAACACTCTCAGAGATCTCTCTGGTCGTTCCCGGTAAGTCGTACAGCACCCAATGCACCCACGTTCCGGCGGGCGCATCTGGATCCTCGCAAATCAGCGCCAGGCTTTTCGCAGCTTCTGGGACGCGATCCAAATTCAGAGGCGGAGAGAGATTTTCCCCGTCGCAGGTGTACCTCGAGGGGATCGACTGCCCCTCAGTGAAACTGGAACTCGTGATCTTGATCGTCATCGTGGTGCTCCTATTGTCGGGAGATATTGACTTGTCAGATTTAGAACATGCGAGATTAATTGCTGCAAGCGAGGTTGCTCCGGAAAGAAATAAGAATTGTACGGTTCTTAGCTGCATCAGTGGTTGCTTTATTATTCTAGCAACATTCAATCGCATTTTTTCCAAATGGATGCTCTTTCTCGATCCGCCA
>DATIBX010000539.1:0-9213 GCA_035457105.1 Pyrinomonadaceae bacterium | reverse complement strand
TCCGTGAAAAGCGATCCACAAAATCACACGAAATGACACTAAGGTGCACAGCGCACCACGAAACCTTATCAATTTGGAACTTTGTATTGTGAGAAGACTCTAAGCCTTCAATGGATCTCGATTAAACATTGGAGTCACAATATGAGTATCTCAAAGGACTCGTCGGCCAAACCCAATATCAATGTCACGCCCTTGATTGATGTTCTGCTGGTAATGCTCATCATCTTCATGGTCGCCGCCCCACTAAAACCGCATCGGTTCATCGCGAAACTGCCATCGCCTCCGATCGAGCAACATGTTGACCCCCATCCCCTCACCCTGGTTGTGACCGTCGAGTTAGATGGAACAATCAGTCTAAACAGTCTCAAGAATATGGGGACGATGGACGATCTATCGAAACTGACCAGCCGGCTGGTGGACTTATTTGCGGAAAGGACTCGCAATCATGTCTATCGCGACGACATGCGTTCCCGATCTGAAGTTCCAGAGGAAGCACGGATCGAGAAGACAGTCTTTATTCGAGCACCTCGAAGTCTCAATTATGGGGAAGTTGCGCGTCTTATCGATAGCCTCAAAGGAACAGGAGCTTCGGCGATTGGTCTGCAACTCGACGATTTGAATTGAGGTTTCGTCAGACGTCAGTCTACCAAGGAAGGTATTCTCAGCGTCACTCTGCGTTGCTTTATGATTCCTCTGGCGCGTGCGCGTTGATCTTTAACGCAGAGTGACGCAGAGATCTCGCAGAGTGACGCTGAGAACTAAAAGCCGGAGCGCGCTGCAGTTTGACTTGGCATCTTGATGGTGTCGACCCTACCCTTAGATAAAACCTTGTGTTTGTGGCTTCGTAATTGTTAAGTTGAGAGCTGAAACCCGGGGCCAAATCTCAAGGATCAGATTGCAAATCCCAAATCGTAAAAGCCCCGGTAACAATCGAACCAGTTGCGAATAACCCGAGTCGAATCGTTCGTCGCGCAAGTCAGATAGATAGAACGGGTCGGATACACAGGACAAATTCTTATGAGAATTCCGCTCTTATTATTGGTAATCCTGATCGTCATTCCAGGCTTGCGTGGTATGGCAGGCAATCCTACCGCCCAAGGTCCCACGGGTGGCGGAAGTTTAATCAGGGACATTACGGGTGGCGCTGACCTTATTTTTAGACCACCTAAAGATCCAGTCGTTGAGACGATTGCAGGTGGCCCAACTCCCGGTGGGGGAAAGAGTACTGGAGGCAAAAAAGGAAAGCTTCCGGTCAAAACCCCGGTTCCGAAACAAGACCAGATTATTGCCAAGGCAAATGCCGCCCGCAGTGCACCCAAGCCTCGATATGCAGAGGCTGAGGAACAATACAATCTTGCAGCCCAGATTGCCCCGACTGATGCTCGTGCTTATGCCGGCTTAGGAAATGTCTACGTTGATCAGTCACGTTTTGCACAAGCGGTTGAAGCCTATCAAAAGGCATTAAAGTTAAAACCCGACTACCACGCCGCGGATTTGCCACTTGCATTTTCTCTAGCCCGACTAAACAGGTATCCGGAGGCGATTGAGCTCTATAAAACCATCATTAAAGAGGACGCGAGTAATCCCGAGGCTTACAATAATCTCAGTTTTGCTTACAACCAGACGGGGCGTTACCAGGAAGCGGTAGATTCCAGTCAGCAGGCAATAAAACTTCTGGGCGAGACCGGTCAGGCTTACACACAGGGTTTTCAAGAGCGCGAAGAGTTGCTCTCTTACGCATACAAGAATTTGGGTAATGGTTACAACGGGCTTAAGCGTTACGACGAGGCGGCGAATGCATTAAAAAAGGCCGTCGCCGTCCAGCCTTCAAATGCTGCGGGTCACTTTAATCTTGGTCTGACTCTCTACAACGCGGGCCGCTATTCGGAAGCAATCGAATCATATAAAGAGGTGATTAAGCTGCGCCCGACGCTGGCCCAGGCCCATTACAATCTTGGCCTAACTTATTTTGCGGTTAACGATCGCCAGGCGGCGATGGACCAGTATGAAATTCTGAAAGGGTTGAATCAGGAGCTTGCCAAGATGTTGTATCAGTTGTTGAAGGGTTAGGAGGCGCTTAGGTCAGGAGTGTCAGATATGAAAGGCAAAGGTCATGGGCCAGGAAGAATCATTGGATAATTCTGATTTGATATTTGAGAATTTCTATTTGATCTCCCACCACCCAGATATAGTGTGCGGGTCGGTAATCGAAATTAATAATTCTCAAATATCAAATATCAAATAACAAATCATCTCATCAAATAATCCGACCCTATCATCCGTCTGCGACGCTCTTAACGTTCCGCTCACGCAAACTCTTAATAGCGACCAGCAATTCCGCCGGTTCCACAGGTTTTGGTACGTGAATGTGAAAGCCGGCTGCCAGGGCTCGCATGCGATCCTCGGCCTTCGCGTGTGCGGTCAGGGCCACTGAAGGAATTTGTCCTCCCTGATTGGCCGGCAGCGCCCGAAGCTTACGCATGAATGCATACCCATCCTCATTAGGCATTTCAATATCCGAGATTACGATATCCGGTTTTGCATTGCTGATAAGGTCAAGTCCCTCGCTCGCAGAACCTGCCGTAACTACCTGCGCGCCGCACTGCTGCAACACCGTCACTAAAAGATCGAGTGAATCTCGATCGTCATCAACAATCAAGATATGCAGCCCTTGCAGAGAGTTCAAATCGTCAAAAGGAATCGCGGAACTCATATCGGTCTTGAGGCTAGGGTCATCATGGTCCACGTCTTCCAGTTTTGCTCCCAGCACCGGAAAGCAGACTTTGAAAGTAGCGCCCTGGTTTTCCCCGTCACTTTCCGCGTGAACTGTACCGCCGTGCAGTTCAACCAGGTGACGAACGATGGCGAGTCCCAGACCCAGTCCGCTGTGCGTTCTCGTTACCGACGAGTCGGCCTGGCGAAACCGATCAAAAACGAAAGGTAAGAATTCAGGTCGTATGCCCAGTCCCGTGTCACGCACAGTGATCTCGACGTTCGAATGATCACGATCGACACTGACAAAAACCTCACCTTCGTTCGGCGTGAATTTGATTGCGTTTGAAAGTAGATTCCAAACTATCTGCTGAATGCGATCGGGATCGCCAGGTATTGGACCAACGTGCACGCTGATGTTTGTCCGCAAGCGAATTCCTTTGGCGTCAGCCGCGGGTCTAACTGCATCGAGCGCCGCCTCGACGAGTGGCGCAGTTTCCACCGGACTGAGGTTCAGTCTCAATTTCCCGGAGATGATGCGAGAGACGTCCAATAGATCATCGATTAGTTGCGCCTGGGCTTTAGCATTTCGCTCAATCACTTCCAATGCGTGGACGGCGGTTCCCTGATCTATTCGACCACTCTGCAAGAGTCTGGCCCAGCCAAGAATTGCATTTAGTGGCGTTCTCAATTCGTGAGAAACAGTCGCTAGAAACTGATCTTTCAAGCGGTTTGCTTGTTCGGCGTAGGCGCGCGCTATCTTTTCACTTTCATATGAGCGAGCACGCTCAATCAGCAGCGAAGCGCGGTCGCCCACCAATCTCAGAAAGCGGATGTCCTCATCACTGAGGGAGCGCATCTCTTTCATCCCCACGTGAATGACACCGAGTACGTGATTCTCAATTACTAAAGGGATCCCCGAGAGAGCTCTGATTCCGCGTGCCTCCAGGACGATGTTGAGTGGACTCGGTGGTAACTTACCCTTAACGGAGACTGGTTTACGTTCGCTGGCAACCATTCCGGCGAAACCCGTTCCCGTTGGAACTCGAATCCCGAGCACTGCTTCGCGCTCGATACCATCAATCGCTCGCACTATGAGGTCTCCGCGATCATCAGCCATCAGCAAGACAACCGTCGCCGTATTAAGAACTGCTCGCACTCCTTGAACGATTTTGAACAGCACATCATTCAAAGAGTGCTGTGCGAAAGCCTCGTCGGTGATGGTTTGAAGATTACTAAGCCGTGTATTGGCCGCCTCGGCGGCACTGCGAGCCGCTGACTCACTTTCCAGTAATTTGGCGCGCTGGGCGAGTTGGCGCTGCAGAATAGCTTCGCGGTTGACTCGTTCGGTAACGTCATCTATTACCGTTACTGTGCCGATCACATTGTCGGCCTCCTCGAGTGGAGAGATGCGCACGCTTTGCCGCATCGGTTCGACATCTAACTCGCTTGCCGGAACCTCAATAAGAAACTTATGTAGCTTCTGGGAAAGAACGTTGCTACGCCCTTCGAGTGCCTGGCGGAAATATCGGTCCAGCTGGCGAGTCACAAGTTCGGGAAAGACTTCAAGCAAGCTTAGGCCGATGATCTCTTCAGCGTGCTTGTGAGTCTTAGTCTCAAGCCAGTGGTTCCAGATCCGGATACGCAGTTGCTCGTCGGTGACTATCAACCCCTGGTTCCCGTGATCGTTGATCCAGCGAAAAACCGCGCCGTTCATTCGCGTGTTTTCGATCATTTGTTCAGTTTGAGTGGCCAAATTGCTCGTCCCAAAAAAGCAGAATATAAGGGGGCTGAAAACTACGAACTGATCTTCTTGCGTCCTTCGTTTTCCTCGATCCAATCGTCGATTTCTTTTACGAGCCGATCGAAAGAGTCCATGTTGAGGACCAGGACCAGGTATCCGTTGACCTGACTGTCCTTGATCTGAAAACGGGTGAAGACAACCAACGCATAGCGCAGCTCACCCCGGCCTCGATTAAGCCAGGCAATGAGGTCTTTAATCGTGTCGAGGCGCAGGCGGGGGACCGAAAAACCGACATGTACGTGGAGGACATTACCAAAAACGCCGAGGCAGGCATTCAAAAGAATATTGCCAACCTCGGTTAACACTTCACGTGCAGATTCATCAAGACGAGCGCTGTCGTTTGATTCATCAGTCAAAAGCTCAGTTAGATGGACCGCGCCTTCGTAATTCAAGAGCAACAAAGCATCGCCGGCCACTGGTCCATGAAACACCTGGTGAATCCACGCGACTTCGCCGGGCACAAAGCGCGCCAGCGACTTATCAAGTTCGTTAGCGAGATGAAGCGCAACACTTGGAGAGTCGAGCAGCACACGATGGCCGGTTAACTCAGACAAAGCTGCGCCTGTTCGCGCAAAGGCAATGTTAATTAGCTCTGTTAGAGCGTCATTCTGCCTCTCTGTCAATACCATTAGGTCGTGTCTCCTCGCTCAGGATTCGGGTAACAATATTCAGGACGGATTCGGCAGCGAACGGCTTGTTTATGAAATCAAGCGCTCCTGCCTCCTTCGCCATTTCCCGAGTAGAGTTCTGAATATCAGCGCTGACGATGACAACTCGAACGTCTTTGTCCATCTCTCGAAGTTTGGATAAGACTTCCAGGCCATACATCCCCTTCATCAACATGTCGAGCATTACCAGATCGGGCTTCTCCAGGAAATACTTTTCGAGTGCCGCCATACCATCGTCGGCTTCAATAACCTCGTAGTTGCCAGACTCCAGGATGCGTTTGAGTGAACGACGTGACATAGCGGAATCGTCTACTACCATTACCTTGCCGCTCATACGACCTCCAGGATGGCTTTGGCCATCTCATTCAATGGTACCGACTTGTCGCTCAATCCGGCTTCGACTGCCGAGCGCGGCATGCCATAGACGACGCATGTTTCTTCACTTTCAGTATAGACCATGCCACCCTTTGCCTTGACCCACGCGGCTCCTTCTTTACCGTCTGAACCCATTCCTGTCATCAGAAGCGCGAGGACCCGCGGCCCAAACGTTTCAGCCGCCGATTGAAATAACACGTCAACGGAGGGTCGATGAACTTTGCCGAATGGACGAGCATCAAGATGTGCTATCACCGAACCCACGCCATTGCGAGAGAAGCTTAAATGGCGACCGGCCGTCCCCAATAATCCGACCCCAGGCCTCAGTACTTCGCCTTCTGAGGCCTCATGAAACTCGAGGCTCGATAGCTCGTTCAATTTGGACGCATACATCTCAGTGTAACCGACTGGCATGTGCATGACTACCGCCAAAGGTACGGGAAAGCCCGTCGGTAATTGAGGAATAAGATAGCGTAGAGCCTGTGGTCCACCGGTTGAAATTCCGATAACGACTATGTCGATTTTTCCTTCATGAACTTTAGGGACGTTTATTGCGAGCGGCGCAGCTGGCTTTATGGTTGGCAGTCGTTCCAGCGCAATTGCAGATGCGGTCTTAACTTTAGCTATTAGTTCATCACTGACTTCCAGAATTTTTTCCGAAGCCAGGGCGGTAGGCTTTTGGACGAAGTCCACGGCGCCGACTTCGAGAGCTGCGAGGGCCATCTCAGCCGTTTCGCTTGCAATGCTCATGATTATGATCGGAATAAGACCTCGTTTAGCTTGTTCCCGAACAAACTCGACCCCATCCATTTCCGGCATTATCAAGTCACAAGTGACTACGTCCGGTTTTAGCTGCTCGACTTTCTCTAAACCCTCTCGACCATCCCTGGCTGTGCCGACGACTTCGATGAAAGGGCTGCGAGAAAGAATTTGGGTTACGACCTTACGCACGTACGCCGAGTCATCAATGATTAAAACTCTGATCACTTTGCTCATTCTTGCCCCTTTGCTCCGAACGAGAATCTAGTCTTTTCGATGATCTGGTTCTGGCTGTTCGCTCGCCGATAGACGAATGCGTTGCCGACGTCCGTCAATTCAAAATCAGTGCTTATTTTTAAGAGCGACTCTGAGACACCCACTAACAGATAACCAGGGGGCTTGATAAACTCGGCAAGTAAGCGAATCACTCGGCGAATAGTTTCTTTCGAAAAATAGATGAAGACGTTGCGGCAAATAATGAATGGAACAGAAGCAAAACGGGCGACATCTGCTCGTTCGATAAGGTTTGCCGAGTCCCATGTGATACGGGTGTGGAGCAATGGATCGACACGCCAGGCGTTGCCTTCTTTTTCGAAGAACTTGTTCCGCAGGTCGATGGGCAAGTTACGAAACGATCGCTCCTTATATAAACCTTGTCGCGCCTTGGTTAACGCGGAGCCGCTTAGATCAGTAGCGCTAATTTTAATCGGTATCCGTTCAAACAATCCCGCTTCGGAAATCGCCATGGCTAAACTCAATGGCTCTTCGCCGGTGGCGCAGGCGCCACACCAGATCTTCAGCGTTTCGAACCTATGATTCTGAGCCCACTCAGGTATGAGTACTTCGACCAAGGCCCTGATTTGATCAATCTCTCGCCAAAAGAAAGTCTCCTGAACCGAGATGGCATCAATTACTGAGGCCCACTCGGCATCGGAACTCTCGTCATATTTCAGTAAATAGTAGTAGTCCAAGAAAGAGTGAAAACCACGGTCAATGACAAGGGGAGTCAATTTATCGAGCAACATCGATTCCTTGTCTGCGTCGTAGAGCATGCCTGTACGTTCCTGGATAAGGTCACGCAGCAGAATCTCAGTTCCTTTCGGTAAGAGTAACTCCATTGTTTTAGTGGTCGGGGTTCCCGTCTTGCTGTTCCATTTCCTGGGCCTCGTGCAATGACTTGATTGCTGCTCGCGCCACATCCGGATCAGACGCGTCAATGTAGGACTGGATCGTTCTGGTGGCTACGTCACCTCCGACTTTTCCCAGAGCCTCCAGGGCTGCAATTCGAACATTGTTATGAGTTTCCTTTTCCACTATCTGGCTTAACCTTTGCACAACTTCCGGGCCGTCGAAATTTCCCAACGAACGCGCAGCAAAATATCGAACCCAAAGATCCGGATCATGTAGCGCGTTTAGCAAAGCCTTCAGTGACTCGTCATCTGACTGTTGTGCAAGTGCTCGAGCTGCGGCAGCGCGGACCCGTGGACTGTCGTTGCTAATTGCGTTGGTGAGCACTGTGCCGACTCGATTGTCTTCAAGGAAGGGGAGATGTTCGACCGCGGCTTGCCTCACTCTTTCATCCTCGTCGCTACAACTTTTAATGAGCAGGTCGGCGGCCGCCGGGTAACCAAAGTATCCGGCTATCTTTGCTGCTGACTCCCGCACAAGAGGATTTGGATCGGTCATGAGTAACTGAACCCGAGATGCCATTTGGGCCGAGCCAATCGAGTTCAGTGCGCCCACGATAGCTTGACGGACTGCAGCATCAGGATCACCCATCATCTCGATCAACCCCTCGAGTGCTGTCTCATCTCCTAGCTTGGCGAGCGATTGAGCGGCGTCAATTCTTAGCTCTGGATCTTCCAAAAGCAGGCGAACGATTGTGGGTGTCGCGTTTTTGTGGCCCAACCGGCCAAGCGCAATGACAGAGGCCCTCCTAATCTCAACATCATCAGAGTTTGTTTGCTCGAGCAGCAGCGCGGCTACGCCTTTACCGTTTCGGACCAGCGACTCGACGACTTCGCTGCGAACGCTAGGTTCGGCGAGCAAGCGAATGAGCGCTCGATGCACAGCTGGACCATCTAGCCAGCCAAGTACTAGTGCAATAGGACGAAGTTCGCTTACTTTTACCTCACCAAGCGCGTCCAGAAGGTGCTGAGCGCCACTGGCCTTGATTGTTCTCTTCGCAATCTCGGCAATGTAAGCTCCCTCTCCAAACTCCTTCTCAAAGCGATCGTAGAGTCTAGTCAAAGCCCCCGCTATTGAAAGAGTCGGTGGATTTGGCGCGTTCAGAAGTGCTGCTAAAGGTGTAACGGCCTGTTCGTCACCGAGCGCCCCTAGCGCTTCGGCGGCCGGTTCCACAAGTATTTCGACTCGCAATAAAGAAGTGATACGCGGCGCAACACTTTGGTCGCCGATCTCCTTCAAGGCATCGAGGGCAGGAAAGCTCAGAAAGAAGTCAGCAGCCTCAGCAATATTTGTCAGAGGTTCGACGGCGGCAGGCGAACGTATTTTCCCTAGCGCTTCAATGGCGTGGAATCGAACATTTGCATCCGGGTCCTTCAACGCCTCGATTAGTGGTCCAACGGATCGCTCTTCCCGCTGTTCCCCCAAAGCCAGCGCTGCTTGCATGCGAAGGTCAGAATCGTCCGATTTTAGAAATTCAACGAGCGGAGAATAAGTATCAACGTCCACCATCGCCAGCACTTGCAACGCACTGTTAAGCACGGCGAGGTTGCGATGGTCTTGGCGTAACATTTCCAACAACGCTTGAATTGCGTCAGGTGCAGCCCGCTTCGATAATCCTTCGATCGCCGCTCTGCGAACTTTCCAGTTCTCATCGCCTAACGTCGTGACCAGCGGCATGCGACTAGTTATCTCTTCGGATCTTGCGAT
>DATIBX010000538.1:0-3398 GCA_035457105.1 Pyrinomonadaceae bacterium | reverse complement strand
AGGTCAGGGATTTATGGAAGAAGACAGCCCTCAGCGTGACCCAACATGAATTGTCGACAAATGTCCCTCCTCACGGCGCCCAGTTATTTCGCCTCTCACCTCGCTGAACGAACAGCTACAGATCACGCCGATTACACAGTTTTCTTTCTTGAGTTGTGGGAATTGAAATCTGTCTTAATTCATGTAGGGTGGACTACTCGATGACGTCGAAGTCGATCCACTGCGAAGTCACATTCTGTTTCTGTTTGCCGAGTAAATCGGTAACAACAATCTGAAGCACATACTCTCCCGGCATCATTTGAGATCCCATTCGCACTACTCCCGCGCCGAGCAACCGTTTGGCATCAGTTTGATCGAGTGGCGTGAACGCCTCTTCGTCACCAGCAAATATCAGCTTTCCATCGCGGTAAATGCGAAGTTGCGTCTTTAGTTTCGGATTTCCGGTGGCCTTGTCGACCCTGGCGTTGTAGATATTGAAGGCGTAGACCAACACGTGATCGGTTTTGAAGAGTCGAACCGCAGGATTTGCGTTGGGATCCGCTTGCAGATTGGCACCGTCAGATTTGTCGGCTGCCGGCTGAAGCGAAGCATTCTTGCGATAGGTTTCGAGTGGTAGACCACTTAACAGAATACCCGACACCGTAAGTCGATCCTTGCTTAAGTCCGGGACCTCGACAAACTGTGCCGCCGCCCCAATGTGCTTGCTTGCCTCATCACGTACGGCCATTCGTAATTGATAGGCACCGGCTTTCTTGATCGGGATTGTCAATCTATAAACAAATCCGTTCTTATCGACTCGCTCGTAGTCAGAGGCGGCAACAGTGATACTCCGTGGGTAGACAAATTGATCGACGATCTTTCCGTTATCACCAAATGTTACCGCGGCAATCTCAAACATAGCCTTGCGCGAACCATCTGGTTCGGTGCTGAACGTAAGATCACTGGCTTTGACATGTAGAAACGACTGTAGCATCGAGCCAGCGGGTTTACTGTTGGCGAAGATCGAGGTCAACTTCAACTGTATGTCTGAAGCACTGAAAGGAGATGTCAATGCATTTCCCAATTGTTGAATTGCCGTCAGACTTTCAGCCTTAGCCTCATCGGTGCGACCGTAGAACCCACTCCTGGTCCTTATTTGATATTCTCCGGGCCGCTTAATGTTAACTCGAAGGTGGTGAAGTTTTGGCTGACCGTTAACGACGGCAAAGGTGGATTCATCTGGTTTATATCCGATGAGGTAGTACCCTTGCTGATCATCAAGAATGCGCTTTATGCCCCGGTTGAGATCGTTCGTATTGAGAACTGCAAGGCCGCCGGTTTCCTCGGAGAGAAAAATTAATCCGTCTTGTGTATCACGTAGCGAAAGTTTTCGATTTTCCAACCGCTCTACAACCTGGCCATAGTTTAATCCCGAAGTAGCGTCACCCGCTGACAGCCCGAGAGTTTGAAGACCGCGCGCGTCAACTGTGTAGAGAACAACTGAGGCCCGATTGGCGAAGTCAGTTAACTCGCGCAGAATGCCAAGAATTCGCTCATCCGCATATTCTCGAGGAAGAGTGATCCCATCTGAAAATAGGATCACTGACTTTCGACCCGGCAACGATTCAAGACCCTTAACGACGTAATGCAATGCACCCAGGGTCCCCACGGCAAACATGTCCTTCCGAAGCTTATTAAGGAACTTTTCGACTTCCATCTCCTCTTTTAGAACAGATCCATGCCCTCCGGGCTCCTCACGGGTCATCATTCCGGCAGTCGAAATAAATGGGTTCGCAGCAATCTCCGATCGTCCGATCAGATTCCATTTAACTTTGTCCACGGCGGCATACAGCTGACGCCGGTCAGTGGTGAACGACTGCAATGCACCAATTCCTCCCGAGGTACGAATGATCGCTACCAGATCGTCCGGTTGTAGTTGTTCCTCCAGGAATTTCTTTAGTGATTTGCGAACGTTAACAGCGCTTTCAAAAGAGAGACCCAGATCATCAACGACGAGCGCAATCGTTCGCCGAACCTGATCAGGCCGTAACCGACGCGGAACTAATGGTGCACCGATGACACTGGCCTTTTGATCGGTGGGCGCAGGCGGTGGACTGGTAGAATTTAGATTGATGTACGAGAAATTGGTTATGGCACGAACCTTACCATCTTCGTAGATCTCTACTTCATCCGGCTTCAGATCCACGATGCGCTTACCGCTTTTGTCTGTAACGACGGCGTCTATTTGGACCAGGTTAGTTGTGATCTTGACAACGTCCTGTTCGTCAATCGTCTTTGGTTCGTTGACAACTGGCGTTGGCTTAGGCCGCGCGGGAGTTTGTGATGGAGGCGATGTCTGCTGCGCAACCACGTGCTGGGTTAAGAGGCAGCACAACAGTAGTGGTGTCAGGCATCTACGAATCTGGAGGTCAGCCATGGTTAGTTCAATAGTTCTTCGCGTACAAAACTTCGCATTGGTATCCACAGATTACACAGATTTCTTCCTGAATGAAAAAATTTTCTTTCTGCGTAATCTGTGGATGTTTAGAGTGGCACAATTGGACCTCTCTGCGCCTCCTCTGCGTTTGTCTGCTCCTCTGCGGTGAGATCAACTGGAGGATCTTAACCGCCGAGGCGCAGAGAAAACCACAACTCGATGACGAGCCACGAATACACAAGAACTCACACAAAACAAAAGCGATGTGGATCATCAGATCATCAAAAGTGCAAGACCGCTGATCATCAACGCTATCATCCAAACCACATCAACGTTGAACCACGCACGACGCAATAACGACAACCCAAGTTTTTCGTAGACCACAATCGCGATAACTAACGCAACCAACAGGTATCCCGCTGTATGGACCACAACCGCCGCCAGCCATTGCCACTGATCATTCAAGGAAATCATATGACTGCCATGTGAACTGTGATTATCTGATCTACCGATCAGGACCGGCATGAGCATCAATCCAGCGCCGTGAGCTGACGCCATTAGAAACGACCACAGCGTGAGGTCGCGAAAACCCACTTGCATCCCTACCCAGTTCGGATGGCGAGAGCGAATAAACCGGGAGAGTCCAAAAGCGAAGAGTATTGCTGCTGCGCCGTATCGAACCCACTTAAAAGGCAAGCTCAGCTGGGCCAACCACAGTAGTCCCACGACTAGCACTATCGAGATGGCGTGTCCAAGAGCGATAGGTGGGATTGCCATTAACACCGCCCGCCGGCTCTTATTTTGCAGTCCCAGTGACACTGCGAAGAGCCAACCCATTGCGGGGTTAATACCGTGATACGCGCCCAGACCAAATAGTATTAACCAGGACCACAGGCCGCTCATGGGTAACAGTATGAGTCAGATGAGCAATCGCCGCCTTCCAGACGAATTTGGTGTGAACGATAGCCGTCAAACTCAACAA
>DATIBX010000537.1:0-3692 GCA_035457105.1 Pyrinomonadaceae bacterium | reverse complement strand
ACATAAGGAACGTTCCGCTGGCCGAGTGTTTGCGCGTCGCTAATGCGTGTGGCGCACTCTCGACTCGTAAGCTCGGAGGCACGCCTGGTCAACCGACACAAGAAGAGTTGCGACTGTTCTTGAAATCGAATTAATCGCTTTCTCCCCCTTAGCAGTAACTGCAAACTGAACTGCAAATGCCTAAGCTTTGTCCCAGTCGAACACTGCTCAACGCCGCAAGCAAAGACGGCGCCGCTATCGCAGCGCTCAACTTTTATAACGCCGAGACACTGATCGCCCATGTAAGGGCCGCCAACACCTTGAATGCTTCGATTATCTTGCAGACTACCGAAGCCACTATCGACTATCTCGGACTACCGCTCATTCTCGGTATGGCACAGGCCGCGGCTGCCGAGTTACAAAAGCCGATCGCGTTGCACCTGGACCATGGCAGCAGCTACGAACTGGCCGCTAGATGTATCGACGCAGGGTACACGTCGGTCATGATCGATGGATCAAAGTTACCCTTCACTGAAAACTGTGCGGTTACCCGCCGGGTGGTAAACCTCGCACATGCAGCCGGCGTTTCAGTTGAGGGCGAACTGGGCCACGTCGGCCAAAACAGCGACTCCGCCAGCAAAAATCCAACTGAAACGTTCACAAGACCAGAAGACGCGGCCCGGTTCGTAGAAGAAACTAATGTGGATGCCCTCGCCGTTGCCGTCGGCACCGCACATGGCTTCTACAAAGGTGCGGTGCAGATCGATTTTCAACGCCTTAGAGAGATCACCAAAAAAATACCCGAAACTCCCCTCGTGCTTCACGGTGGTTCCGGCGTTTCAGCTGAACTCCTGCACCGATCGATTGCCTGCGGTATCCGCAAAATCAATTTTGGCACTGAGCTAAAGAACGCCTTCACTCATGCCGTTAAGAACTCACTTTGTAGCAGTGATGATATCGACCTGAGACGAACGTTCCAGCCGGCCATCGAGGCCGTAGAAAATATCTCACGCTCTAAGATCATGATCTGCTCTGGGCACAGAGTCGAAAGGCAAACCTCGGGCTCATGACAAATTTCAATTGGCTGTTGGATGGCAGCATCGTCGGCTTGTACCTGTTGGTGACTATGGTTGCCGGTCTCATGGTCCGCAAGTACGTCGGCAAGGTCGAGCACTTTCTCGTTGCTGGGCGGGAAATGGATGTTTACCTGGGCATTGCTTCGCTCGCAGCCACCGAGTTTGGCATTGTCACTTGCATGTATACCGCTCAGAACGGGTATGAAAAAGGATTTGCAGGTGCAACTCCGGGCATCCTCATGGCGATCGCGATGGCAGCTGTTGGTTTGACAGGATTCGTAATCAAGCCGCTGCGAGATTCCGGCGTGATCACGATTCCCGAATTACTCGACAAGCGCTTTGGACCACGGGTGCGTTGGGCTGCCGGCGTAGTCATCGTTCTGGGTGGACTTTTGAATATGGGTGTATTTCTCCGCACCGGCGGACAGTTTCTCGTGCTGGTGGCCGGGCTCGATGTGCGCTACCTCGAGATCATGATGACCGCGCTGCTCGTGGGTGTGGCTGTCTACACGATCCTCGGAGGCATGCTTTCCGTGCTTGTTACTGATTTCTTGCAGTTCGTGGTGATGAGTCTCGGTCTGATTCTTGTGACCATCCTCATCCTGATGAACGTCGGTTGGGAAAGACTGGTAACCACAGTGGAAACGCATTATGGACCAGGTGGCTTTAACCCTTTTGTGAATCCGACGATGGGATGGCAATACGTGCTGTTCAATCTGATGTTGAATACCGCGGCTGTCCTTACCTGGCAAACGATTATCGCTCGCGTGCTCGCCGCCAAGGACACAAAAACCGGTCGCAAGGTTTACACGCGCACGAGCTTCTTCTTTGTCTGCCGGTTCTTGATTCCCGGCATCTGGGGAATCGCGGCCCTTGCAACGCTTGGCCCGGTAGGCAATACGCTTGAAGCGATGCCTCGCTTTTTAAGTACTGCAGTGCCGGCGGGATTAATGGGGATACTGGTCGCCGCTATGCTCGCCGCGGATATGTCCACAGATTCCTCTTACATGCTGACGTGGTGCAGCGTGATCTATAACGACATCCTCGCACCCTTCCGCAAAAAACCGTGGTCCGAGCGCAAGGGTTTGTTTTGGAATCGCACCATTATCGCGCTGATCGGAATTTTTCTGCTTCTTTACGGTCTCTGGTATCCACTAAAAGGAGATCTCTGGACCTATCTTGGTGTGACCGGCACGATTTACCTCGCCAGTATTTCCGTCCTGCTCATTGCTTGTTGCTACTGGAAACGAGCGAACAGCTGGGGCGCAGTTGCTTCGATCGTTGTGAGTGCGGCCATTCCCATTTCGTATCTCGTCATGGAGCAGTTGCCGTCTACTGCGGCCCTGGCGAAGACGATTGGTCCTTATTACTCGGGCATCGCTACCTATCTACTTTCAGGTGCTGCGATGGTAATTGGTTCCCTGATTAAGCCAAAAGCTCTCTCAAGAGAGGGGGTGGCCTAATGCAACACTGGTTTTGGTGGGCGCTCACCGCCGCGTGCGTCATTTGGTATTCGACGATCACAGTATACGTTGCCATCAAGGGCGCTAAAGACATCAAGAACATGCTCGCTCGGCTTGATGCGCAATCAAGAAACGAAAAGGAAGTCGAAGAATCTTAAGTAGAATATTCCGGAGGCTAGCTTTTTATGCTGGTGTGCGTCAGTGCCAATCCTGCGATCGACCGCCGCCTGCGAGTCAAAAATATCGCGGTCGGTAAGGTCAATCGCGCGCTCTCGGCTCAGCCCTTTCCCGGTGGTAAGGCGGCACATGTAGCGATGGTCGCCAAGACACTTGAGGTAGACGTTCTCTGGGCGGGTTTCCTCGGCGGTGCTGCAGGAGAGGAGTGTGAATCTGGGTTGTCGGCGTTGGGTGTGCCACTAACGGTAGTTCGCACGCAAACTGAGACTCGAGCAAACCTGGAAATTATTTCTGCGGACGGTAGTGTTACTGAAATTCTGGAGCCTGGCGGAATGGTCACCGATGGTGAGGTAGAGCGATTGTTGACCACGTGTCGCGACATTTTTGCCGAGATGAATGAAAACGGACAGGTCGCATTGTCCGGCAGCCTTCCGCCCGGAGCGCCTCTGGATCTGTACGCAGAGCTAACACGCATTGCGCACTTGTATGGCTGTCGAGTGCTGCTCGATACGAGCGGCGAAGCGCTACGACGCGGACTCGAAGCGGGGCCGGATCTTGTGAAGCCAAATTGCGAAGAAGCCTCTAGCTTTGCCGGTTATCTGATTCGCGACGCTGACGGAGCGGCAGCGGTCGCACAGAGATTTTTTGAGGCAGGCGCGCGCAGCGTTGCGATTTCGCTTGGCCCAAGTGGAATCGTGTGGCAAAGGTCAGCGGAGAGTGATCCGTTGATTTCCCAGTTACCGCCGGTTCAGACCACTTCATCAGTTGGTTCCGGGGACGCAGCCCTGGCTGGCTTTGCAGTCGCATATGAGCGTGGTCTGAGCGATGAGGATACGCTGAGTCTCGCGGTCGCATGTGGCACGGCGAACTGCATGGCGGATGCGCCCGGACAGGTTAGCCGCGACCAGGTGTTACGGCTGGCCCAACAAGCACAAGTGCGACGGCAGCGATCAGAGTGCTGCGGACGAACAACGGTCAAAGCTCAATGATCAGAATC
>DATIBX010000536.1:0-4312 GCA_035457105.1 Pyrinomonadaceae bacterium | reverse complement strand
CACGTTGGCGTTCTTAGATGGTTTGAGGAGCATCGAATTCCAGTTGATTACATCGCTGGAACCAGCATGGGCGGTCTGGTAGGTGCTTTGTATGCCATGGGAGCCTCGCCAGCTGAAATCAAACAGATTGGAAAAGATCTCGATTGGGACAAGGCACTTAGTGGTCCGCCAAGTTTTTACGAATTGAGTTTTCGTCGCAAAGAAGATCAAAGAGCGTATCCAAGTGATATCGAGTTAGGCGCAGGAAAAGGAATTAAGCTGCCCAGCGGAGTCAATCCCGGACACAACATTGGTCTCATCTTCGATCAACTAACCCTCCCGTACGCGACGCTTCGAAATTTCGATGATCTTCCAATTCCGTTTCGCTGTGTTGCAACGGACATGCTTGATGCACGTGAAGTTGTTTTCAAAAGTGGTCCTTTATCAAAAGCATTGCGAGCGACGATGTCGATTCCAGGAGTCTTTACTCCCGTTGAGATCGACAATCAGGTGCTCGCAGACGGTGGCTTGTTAAATAACATTCCCACGGACGTCGCCAGGGATATGGGGGCAGAAGTCATCATTGCGATTAATGTCGGAACGCCACTTGGGACGCGCGAAGATATCGTCACGCTGCCTGGCATGTTGAGTCAGATCATTGGAGTAGCAACTATCGAGAGCGATCGTCGTCATTTGAAGTTGGCGAAACTTGCTATCACACCCGACCTTGGCAAATTCACGCTGCTAGACTTTCAAGAGGTAGATGCGATATCCGAGCTCGGCTATAAGGCGGCCAGTCAGAACGCTAGCGCGCTCGAACAGTACGCCTTGAGTGAGGATGATTGGAACAGCCATCTCGCAGCTCGCCGTGCCAAACGTTTAACTGACATTCCGACCCCGGTGGCTATCGATGTAAATGGCACTAAAGAACAAAACATCACCGATATCGCGAAGACTCTGACTCCGGTTTTGGACAAACCGGTGGATCCCGAAGCATTGGGAACGAGATTGAGTAACATTCGGGGAGATGGGCGATATGAGAGTCTGGATTACACGTTAACGGGAATTAATGAACCGCAACGCTTGCACGTGCACGTTAAAGATAAAAGTTATGGTCCGGCTCTAATGCTGCCAATCGTGCAGTTTAGAAGTTCAAATATTTCGAACGTTAAGTTTTCGATTGGCAGTCGCTTTACGATGTTTGACATAGGGACGCATGGTTCGGAGTTGCGGCTCGATGCCATTATCGGTTCGGATGATCTGATCGCCGCTGAGTACTATCGCCCGCTCGACGGGAAGAATTTTTTCGTTGCGCCAAGGGCCTATTTTTGGGCGTCTTCAGTAGATCTATTTCAAGACGGCGATCGCGTCGCTGAGTATCGTGAGCGAAAAGTCGGCACCGGAATTGATTTTGGCTACACCTTCAACAGGAATAGTCAGGTAAGGGTTGGTTATGAAGTAGGACGAGATCAGGCCCGGGTTCAAATTGGCGACCCGCTGTTACCCAAGGTAGAAGGGTTGTTGAGTGTTGGTAATCTTCAGTTCGTTTATGAAGGACATAATAATGCGATGGTACCGACGCGTGGTGCGAGTCTGAATGCGCAGGCTCGCTGGTTCTTCGCTGCGCCCGGGTCAGATGAGTCATTTCCACAAGCGGAAATAAGAGGTTCTGCGTTGAGACCGTTAAGCGACAAAGCTTCTCTGTTTACTTATGGCTCCGCAGGAACCACCTTTTCGGATACAGCTGCACCGTTGGAACAGTTTACGTTGGGCGGACCATTCCGGTTAGGGGCTTTTGGTACCAAAGAGTTTCGCGGTGACCATTATGCACTGCTGAGTGGCGGTTACTTGAGACGAGTTGGATACCTACCACCCTTTCTGGGTACGAGAATTTATGGCGCTGGATGGTATGAAGTCGGTAGCGCGTTTTTTGAACGAGACAATGCCGTTTACCGGAGCAGTCTCTCGGGTGCTTTGATTATGGAGACTCGGCTTGGGCCCCTGGTAGTTGGTGGCGCCTTCGGTTCTGACAGAAGAGGGAAGGTCTTTGTGTCAATGGGAAGGATTTTCTAAGACAGCATATCGTTAATTTCTGTGTTTCTGAGCGTCTCTGGGCTAGCTCCCGGCCTGATTCGGATAGACGACTTCAAGGTAAGAGAGGCTGAAAATAGCCGAGGAAACGGGCAGGAGACTCGTCGGTTCAAAATGACAGGTAATGTCTTTAGCGCTGGAGTCGCAGAAAAACGAAGAGAATGCGCAGAGATTTTTGGATTGGACTTGGCCCAAACAATTAAATGTTAGATACTGGCGCGACGTTAACGTCCAAGCAACGATATTAGGTAGGTTCGAGGAGTGACTTTGCCACTTTGGTTATACAACCTTTCGCCACTTTACGCGGCCCTAATAATGGTCGTCGTGATTGAGACTCTTTCCTTGGTAGGCCTCATTCTCGTCAGGCGTTTCCTGCTTCCAAAGTTGCGTTACGGCAAGGGAACCGACGAGGGGATTAGCGGTACCGTGCAGGCAATTGGCGTCTTCTATGGAATTACTGTAGGACTGATCGCAGTTGGGGTTTGGGACACGAAGTCCAGTGCCAGTGATATGGTTTCGAGAGAAGCGGCTTCGATCGCTTCTTTGTACCGTGACCTGGGGGGCTATCCCTCGCCGGGCAAAGAGGAGTTACGTTCGAGATTACGTGATTACACCGTATTCACGATTCAGCAAGCGTGGCCGGCACAACGCGAGGGCGTAATTCTGGATGGAGGTTCCGAGATTCTCAATACTTTCCAGAGTCAGCTCTTCACGTTTCAGCCGCAGACGTCGGCGCAGATGGCGATCCACCAGGAAACCCTGCGAGCGTATAACACCCTGCTTGATTACCGACGTTTGAGAGTTGACGCAGTCAATAGCGGTCTTTCTACTGTCATGTGGGCCGTAATATGGGTTGGAGCCGTCATCAGTATAGGTGTCGCCTACCTTTTCAATATTGAAGATCCTAAGATGCACGCGATTTTGATATCGCTAATGGCGGGTTTCCTGGCGATGGTTCTATTCATGATAGTGATCAACGACAAGCCATTTTATGGAGCCGTTACAATTCCTCCGGACGCCTACCAGCTTGTCCTCGACAAAGTGATTGCAGTTACAAAATAGCGTCTAACGCTAAGTGCTTCAGTCAACAAACTCACATCTCTGATTTTTAGGTTTGTATTTGATCGCGATTAGGTGTATTACTGCGCCTAACGCCCCAATCGAAAAGAAACTTTTCGCATCATTCAAGCGCTCGTTCAGAAAGCGGCCCGCAAAAGTTAGTACTGCCCGCGGTACAAACATTGCTTGATTAAATCAACATGAATTGATCTGGATTTGTCTCTTACGCAAGCGATATTCGACCCAGTAATCAGAAAGGAGATTAGAAATGAGGGTCAAGGACGTAATGACGGTCGACACGACATGCTGTGCGCCAGCTTCCAGTTTGGCGGATACGGCAGGTCTGATGTGGGAACGCGACTGCGGAGTCATTCCGGTAATCGATGAGGAACAAAGAATCATCGGAATGATCACGGACCGCGATATATGCATGGCGGCGGCAATGACCGGAAAAGACCTCGCGAACATTGCGGTTCACGAGGTGATTTCGGGACCGGTTTGCGGCTGCACGTCTGAAGATGACATTCATCAAGCACTCGTCAAAATGCGCGAAAACCAACTGCGACGACTCCCGGTTCTTGATGACGAAGGAAAACTTCAGGGGATTCTTTCGTTGAACGACGTTGTGCTCAAAGCAGATCAGGATAAGAAGGCGGCGTCGTTAGCTGCTGATGTTCTCGAGACTTTGAAAGCAATTAGCCGGCACCGAGAAGCTGAGCAGCAGACGAGGGTGGCGGGCGCCAGTTGAGATCGAGAAGAAGGTTGAGATGTTTTAAGCCAAAGCCCGATTTCAATGATCGGGCTTTGTTTTTCACAGGGGGTTAAAAGGGTTTCGGTCGTGCTCCGCTGCAGCCTCACCTTGGAATGCGGCCCGGCTCCAAACATCGTGCTGCGCCGGAGCGTTTCCGGCGACAGCGTCGCCACAGACTTATCTGCTTAATTCCCAAAACAAAAACGACAGACGCGCGCGAGTGCCTCATAACCAAGCAACTCCACATCGGGAGTCAAGTAACCCGGTTTGACCGGTTCGTCTTGCACTAATGCGGTGCTCAGATACTTCTTGTTGTCGTCCGGAAAGACCGTGGTGACTACAGCCGATGAGTGCATTTCGTTTTGGACCATTATTGCTCCGAGGAAATTGGCACCTGAGGAAATACCCACTCCGAGTCCGATGCAGGCTGCG
>DATIBX010000535.1:0-15177 GCA_035457105.1 Pyrinomonadaceae bacterium | reverse complement strand
TTTCAGATTCGGCCAACTGACAGCCGGCGGCTATGGACTGAACTCAATGGTCTGCCGCTGCATGGGTGAACTCTGTTCAATAGTTCTACCCAAAGGAGAGAAGATGAAAACACTATATCCGGACCTCAAAGGTAATCGCACAGGTAATCTCTTAATGCTCCTACCCGTAGTGATTGTGACAATCCTGTGTTCGCTAACTAGCGCAAACGGCCAGTGCATTGATTGCCCGCGTCCTCAAATACTTCGCTGGTTGCGCGCAACTCACGACTTATTAGTGGCAACACCACCGCGCTGGTGGTCGATTCCGGCGATGCAAATCCTGATAATGCTTTCAGGTATGACGCCACTTTGGGGGGAACTGGTGGTGGATACATTTATAATCTCAGCACGAAAGAGCTTGGATCCGGGCAGTACGTGTTGAGTTTCTATGCATCATCTTGCGGAGCCTCACTGAACTACCAGTGGGATCTCAGATGAGATTTGTAAATCGAGCAGTGCATAAAGACGGCGATCAATCTGGAAAAACAGCGCCACTTTCTTTCCCGGTATAACCTGTTCGAACAGCGGAATGTATTTCTGACGCAATTGGTCTCGTGAGATCTGAATCTCGACCCATCGCTTGATCAGGCTGCTTGCCTGGGCGTCGGTCAGAGTCTTTTGATTTGCTGCATAGTCCTTGATAACAGAGAAGAACTCGTCATTCCGCTTTGTCATCTCACCGGCATATTGGTCATAAACCGGCCAAAACTTGGTTGCTTCCGTCTCTGTCAGCACCATGTTCGCCGCGATCAATTGCTTTTTCTCTGCCCGAATGTCGCGGCGAAGCAAAGCCAGGTCTTTTTCAACCTCAACGCTGTTAGCTGTTTCTCTTTGAGCCAATGCGGTGTTAGCGGCTGCAAAAGCCAACAACAGAACGAAACACGAAAAGATTATTCTCATCATCTGCCTCGCTTTCGGATTCCTAATCATCGTCGAACGCATTTACGGTTCTGAAGCTTAATCGCCGTTCGGTGTGAAAGAGCCTGTAAGAATTGACAGGGCTCCCAAGTCTTGGCCCTCAAATAGAATTGCATCCGCACCGCGGGGCAATTCTATTCCATTGGAGGGTGAGCGAGATGACAAGATTGAGAATGCGGATCTGGGCGGCAGTTTGTGCTGGCCTTTTTTGGTCATTAGCAGTTTCAGCTCAGGACATAAAATTCAACTATTTGCCGGGGACCGATTTCACAAAGTACAAAACCTACAAATGGGCTCGTGTTCCAAATGTTCAATATCCTGATCAGATTTTGGACACACAGATTGTGCAGGCCATTGATGCGCAACTGGCGAAGAAGGGACTGACTAAGAGCAGTGGGGACGAGGCCGATCTGGTCATCACTTATCAGGCTGCGGTAAGTCAGGAGAAGCAATGGAACTCCTTCAGCACTGGCGACAATATGTGGGGCTATGGGCGGTGGGGCGGATGGGGTGGTTACGGCGGTGGCATGTCAACTACCACTACTACGAGCGAAACAATACATGTGGGCAGTCTGGACGTAGACATTTACGACGCCGCAGCGAAGAACCAAATCTGGAAGGGTCAAGCCACCAAGACTCTTGGTTCTGGAAAAGATCCGGCCAAGGTTAACAAGAACATAAATAAAGCGATGGAGAAACTATTCAAAAAGTATCCGCCACCGCCAAAGAAATAACCGTTATGAAATAGTCCTGACCTTTGGAGCTCGGTGGGCGTAGGAGAGGACGCGGGAGCGATCGCGCTAACGATTGTTGAGCGCACTTCCTATGCCTACCGCAGTGTCGACAACGATCCGAAAGGCGAACATTTGGCTTCTGGTCCAAAGTGCGGCCAAGCGCGAGAGCCACGCAATTCCGCAAATCAGATTCCGATATTTCCCACTTGATAAATCCGGATTAAAGGATCGCCTACAGCGACGAAGTCACACGAGGCATCAGTTGCATGAGACAATTGGAACGCAGCCGCAAGTCAGATCAACCCTTGCGCTGTGCAGCCCTTTGTGTGCTCTGTGCCCCTGTGTGAGTGAAGGTACTAAGAAACCATCACCACGGAGGCACGGAGGACACTAAGATTTGCACAGAGTTTGCTCAGGCTCACTTGAATGTGCTGCGCCAACCAGGTTTCATTTTGTAATCCATTTCGTCCGACACGGGGGACCAACTTTTGTCCGGATTGAAACGATCGATCGACTGAAAGAGTTCAAGCGTGTTTGGGCCAAGATCTTTTTCATAGACCACTCCGTCATGGCTCACCATGAAGCTCTTTACTCCCGTGACTCGATACTGCGCTGGAGCGGCAATCAACGCAAAGCCTCCGATCATTATGCCCTTCACAACAAAGTCCATCTCACCCAATGGCGCTGCTGGTCCCTGGCCTTTCAGGACTTTGAAGAAGTAACCATGATAAGGTTCATTGCGGTTTGAATAGCCACGTTCGATTGCCGCTGCTACCTTTTCACCGATTGGTCCACCCCAGGTTCCGTCCTCGTTTTTCCACGCCAGGCCATCTTGCTGCCCTGGAGTACTAATGATTCGTTGCGCGTATTGATTCACACCGTTGGTGCGCTTCATCAAAGCAAAGTCATGTTGCGCCTCAACATATCCTCGACAGATCTGAATTGCGTCCAGCTCATTGCCGCCAATCCGCCGGTAAAGAAGTTCCTGACGACCAGCTTTGCTATCAAACGACCATGCTGCACCCGTCTTTACGATTGGAACTGCAAAAGGCCAGTCGTCATCACCAATCTCAAGAATGGCACGTCGAGGATTGTTCTTCGCGATGACGATGTTTTTCTTCTCGCGTGCTTTTGCTGCGAATGCCGCTGCTACTTCGCGATCACGCGCCGGTTCACCAGTGTGAAGGATATCGTAACTGTCCGGACCAAGAATTTCCGTCAATGCCGATTCATCGTACTTCTCGGCCGCGTCAATGAGGGCCTCGGCCGCCTCATCCGCGGTAGGAAAGTGTTTGGCTTTGGCGGTTGTTGATGTTTGCGCATTGGCTGAAGATGCGAAGACCAAAGTACTGAGGCCTGCAGCCAACACGAGTTTCGAAATATGCGAATACAAGGATGCTGTTTTCATTGTTATGCTCCTTTTCATAATTCGTTACCTCCTGCGGCCGCCACCGCCGCGACCACCACCACCGCCACCTCCGCCGCGGCTACCACCACCGCCGCCACCTCCACGACTACCGCCGCCAAAACTTCCCATACTGGAAGAGCCTCGGCTGCTGCTGGAGCGTGCGCTTGCTCCGTTAAAGCCACCAGAACCACCGCCAAACCCACCGCCTCGACTTCCACTGGAACTTCCAACACTGCGATTGCCGACGCGATCACCGCTGCCGCCAAAGGAGCCGCTGCCTCGGTTGCCACCACCGATACCGCTCGAACGATCACTAACGCCACCTCGATTGCCGGCGCTGCCGCGATCGCCGATACCGCTCGAACGATCACTAACGCCAGCGCGATTTCCGGCACCGCTTCGGTCACCAACACCGCCGCGATTGCCAGCATTGTTTCGATCTCCAACACCACCGCGATCACCAACACCACCACGGTTGCCAGCGCCACCTCGGTCACCAACACCACCGCGGTCACCGACACCGCCGCGGTTGCCAGCGCCACCTCGGTCACCAACACCGCCACGGTCACCGATGCCGCCGCGATCACCCCTTTGGCTTCCGAGGTTACCGCCTTGCCGACCTATGTCTCGTTGTGCCGCGCGTTGCCGGTTCTGTAATGAGTCGCCGCGAGCGGTACCGCCGAATCTATTTGCAGTGTTGCGGTCACCATAAGGAGCGCCGCCACGATGTTGTGGATTGTGTTGCCACTTACCTCCACCCACATTGGTGCGATTCCCACCTTGGATGTTGTTCACGCGGTTGCCGCCGCTGATATTGGTGTTGCGATTGAAATTGTTATTCATGTTGACGTTGATGTCATTACCTCCCCATCCACAACCCCAGCCCCAGCCGCCGCCCCATGCAGCACCCATGGCCATGCCGACACCAAATGAGATAGCACTTGCCGCGATCACTGCTCCCGTTGAGTAAGGGGGGTAATAGATTGGTGGGTAGGGATAAGCGGGAGCGCCATACACTACAGTCGGGTTGTAAGAAGGTACATAGACAACCTGCGGGTTAGACTGTTCGATTACGATCACTTCTTTGCTCTCTACAACCTGAGTCTCAACCTTTTGTTGTTCGTTTGAGGCCAGGGCGCCAGTCCCTTTGGCCTTGTTGCGCATTCGTTGAATCGATTCCATTACATCGCTTTGCTGAGCGAGAAATGCATTCCCCAAGTCCGTGGTCCATTGGATATCGTCGGAGAGACGCTTCACCACATCTGGCAACGCCGCCATGGCCTGGATGCTGGGATCCCACGATTGTTTCTTGACTGCCTCAGCCATTTTCTTTTGGTCTTTCACCAGGTCTGGATTCTTTTCCAACCACTGCTGAAGTTGAATTATCTCGAGCGGGTAAGTTGAAGCCACCAAAGTCTGACTCAAAAGATTGTCAGGGTAGAGAGCAATCGGTGCGACCAACGAATCCAACTGCTCAGGTGGGATCTTCACTGCTTGTTGCTGATCGTCCTGCGGTTGCACATGCCGCGCTCGAGCTGAGGGAAGTCCAGCGAAGATCAAAGCTGTGCAGGTGATAAAACCGATGCATCGAACCATTATCAAAGAATGGTTACCTGGTCGTGTTTTAGTATTCATTGGATGCCTCCTGATCCGGCCTTTTAAAGGGTGCCGATGGGTGACCCGCGCATCCTTCGCGTGGGAAATGTTTTGATGTGTGTGGCGTATCTATACTCCGTGTTTGCGCTCTATGCAATTATTTGTCATGTACACAACACAATCGTCACAAATGCCGCTCACAGATCACTTTAAATTTGCTGCCTCCCAGCCACGAACTTTTCGTCTGGCTTCATCAAAGATTCGTAGATAATTGCTTTTACGCACTTTTTCGCTGGCTTCCGGGGTCAACATCTTCCAGAACGGTTCATACTGGTTGTAGACCTTCAAATATTTTTCCTGGTTTGGCGGGGCTACTTCATCAGTGCCAAACAGAAAACGATCGGGATAACGATTCACTACATCTGCGGCATTTTTAGTTGACTCAGGAGTTGCGACCACGTACTTCGCCACTTCATCCCACGAGATATCGAAGTTCACGTGCGCGAGTTGCGGGTCGTTGATTATGTCCAGAACGATCGCGGCTTGTTCTTTGACTGGGCGGATGATTCGGCCGACGCCGATGTGAGCCCAAATGAAAGTTGTGTTTGGATGTCTTTTGAAGAGTGCTTTCATTTGCGCCGCATACGCGGGCTCGGCCCCGGGTTTTGCAAATGGCACGTCGACGTCATTGTGAATCAGAACAACCAATCCAACTTCTGTCGCAAAGTCGATTAAACGATCGAGTGCCTGATCCTGAAGACTGGCAACCTCACCGCTGATCTTGGCCGACACGAACTCCTTGTGAATGCTGAATTCGCCGATGCCGGTAAACACACCCGGGAAAGCCTTGAGTACGCGTCGAACATGATCGGCGGCGTACATGTCTGTCGGGTTGAATCCAGTGATCATCGGATCGAACCGCGCCTGTTCTTCTTTGGAAAGAGACTTGTATGCGGTCGCGATCCAGGCGTCAGTGAACGAGTAGTAATAGAGCGGTGCGTCGGAATTTAGATAGTAAGTTGGACCACGATCACCATCAACGCGATATGACCACTGTTGTTGCAATGGAATGCCGAAGAGGGCGACGCGCCCTGCTTTGTTCCCCATAATTTTCAGGAAGTCGTGAATGTCGATGCCTTCCTGAATGTAGTTAGTGAGATGAAAGTGCGAGTCGTTGAAAAGATAATCATTCGGTGTCGACTGTGCCCTTGCCGCGATCGATGACCCGTACAGAAGCACGACGAGAGTCAAGACTGGCGTAAACCGTTTGAATATTCCTCTGTGCAACCTCTGTGTTCTCTGCGACTCTGTGGTGGTCACATGTAGAAGATCGTCAACCACAGAGCCACAAAGGACACAGAGGATGCACAGAGAAGAGCGCAGGCGGATGGAAATTGACTTAGTTGCCATCAAAATGCCAGCTCCATATTCGAGTGGAACACCCATCCTCTACCGCCAATCGGGAAGGGAACTGATGTGTACCCTACCGGCGATTTGTAAAGGTAAAGAGCTTCCGTGTTCCATCTGACAACTTTGTTTTTGAACGGAAAGAAATTCATTCCGAATCGAAAATCCCGTGGTTGACCGTATTGCCCAAAAATCTTTGAGAAGCCGGCATACGCTTGCAGAGACTTAGGTACCACCATTGCCGAACCCTGTATCTGGAACGCGTGATCAAAAAGCCGCGATGGTACTTGCTGAAGTTGTCCCGGGTTAACCGCGTCAAGGAATTTGAAGTTATCCAACCAGCGCCAGAAGTACTCGCCCTCAAGCGAGAAACCTCGATACTTAAATCCACCATCAATGGTGGTCATTCGGTATCTCGCGTCTGTTATCGTGACTCCAGGAGCGAAAAGATCGGGAGTGAAAATTACCGTCCCATCTGAAAGCCGCAGCTGAGTATTTTCAAACTGCTCGGAGTTAGGCTGACTCTCCTTATTTTCGTTGCTGCGACTGTAGTGCAATGCCAGCCTCGTGGAGAACTGGTCATGGTGTTCGAAGTCGCCCCAACCCTGGCCCGAAAATCCCTTTTCAAAATCTCCAGTGGGAAACCAGATGAGGGCGGTCGACACAGTATTTAATCCATTGTCCAGACGAGATGCAGGAACACCGAGCGTGCTCATGTTATTGCCGAGCATCGCCTGGTACTTCAGTCTCTTCGTCAACTCGCCGGTGGCCCAAACTCCGGACGTATACGAAGGCCGCATGAATTCATCGGCGATGTGCCGGCTATCCACACTGAGCCAAAATGGAAAATTACCTTCCACGCTGCGTGTGCCCGGTAACGATCTAATTCCGCCGCCGAGTGTGAAGTACTTGTTGAAGGTGTATTGCAGATTTCCAGCGAGAACTACTTGAGCGCCCTGGCCCTGATTGGCATTTGAGGTCCAAGCGTAGAGAAAATAGCGAAACTTCGGATTGAACATCCAGCCAAGAAACTTGATCTGAAGCTTGAGGAGCTGGATGTCGTTGCGATTCTGGACGCTCTTTGTATTGCCGAAAGCATCGGTGTAGGTGTTATCCAATCCAAGTTGATTCAGGTATCTGACATAACTGTAGATACTGACGTTCATGTCGCCGTATTCAGTGTTTACTAGTTTGAAACCGAGGTTCGGCGTATAACGTCCGTAGAAATTCTTTTCGTCATCGTCTTGCTTTGCTGCTGCCGCCGCCTCCTCAGGTTGAATCGCGGTGTCGGTAGTGGTTGGTGTTTCGGGCGTTGCCGACGTCGCCGGCACACTTGAAGACGTTGCGTTAGTCGCCGAGTCGGTAGCAGCTTTTGCACTTGCAGCTTGTGCCTCGAGTTTGTCCAGACGGTCCTGGAGACTCTTGATCAGCTTCAGCATTTCAGCGCGTTCGTCAGCTGTTACGGGTTGTGGAGTGCTCGGAGTCGGCTTCGGATTCGGATTCGGAACGGAAGCCGTGTCATTTTCGGCTGGTCCCTGAGCAAGACTGACCAAGCTACAGGTAATTACGATTGCAACCAGCAACCCGGCGCGCATATAACTGTCACGCCGGGTTTTTCTGTTTGAGCGACAAATACTCAGTGGCATTTGATTCCCCTTGGAGTTCGTTACCACCCTGGCCCTATTCACCCTTCAAACCAACTGAACGCGGCGAGAACAAGTTGTAGTCGAGCTTTCCGGCCACATATTCAATTACCTTTTGCGCTTTCACGCTGTTTCCTGCCTCGTCGAGTGGCGGAGCAAACACTGCAATCGCGCCCTTTCCCGGCACAATTGCGACGATGCCACCGCCGACTCCGCTCTTCGCCGGAAGACCAACGTGCCAGGCCCAGCCACCCGAACCGTCGTACAACCCGGCCATCGTCATGGTTGAAAGAATGTAGGGAACGTACTCAGCCTTGATCACCTGTTCTCCAGTTTTTGGATTCTTACCATTGTTTGCGAGCGTCGCACCCATTCGGGCCAATTGGGCCACGTTCACGCCGACGGAACACTGTTTTGTATAGACATCCACTGACTCAAACGGATCTGCATAGATGCGATCGTATTTAGCCAACAACATCGATAGAGCTTTGTTGCCGGTGTTTGTGGCCGCCTCGGATTTGTAAACCTCGTCGATGAGCAAGAGTTTTTCGCCGGCACATTTGCTGTAGAAATCCAGAATCTTGTTCCACTTTTCATCTGCGGTTTTCCCGGAGATCAAACTAACAGTGGAAATCGCTCCGGCATTCACATAAGGATTGCCAGTATGTGAAGGCATGTCAGCAACAGCAAAAACCGAGTTGAATGCACGACCGGTCGGCTCGGAGCCGATCTTTTCAAAGACTTTGTCCGCGCCCAGTTCTTCCATCGCTAGGGCTTGCGAAAAGACTTTTGAGATCGACTGGATGGAGAACGAATATTGGATGTCCCCCATGGTCAATTCCTGGTTGTCAGTCGTTACGATCGCAATGCCGAACAGTTTTGAATCGACCTTGGCGAGATATGGAATATAGTCAGCGTTTTTACCGCCCGGATCGTTTTTGAACTTGTCGTACGCTTCACGAACGACGGCTTCTACCTGCGCTCGCCCTGGCGCAACAGGACTCGCCTTCTGGCCCAGGCCCGACAGTGTCGCTGATGCAAACGTCGTCACAACAAACAACACGACCAACATTCGTGTTTGAATTGTCTTTCTCAACATGGAAATTCTCTCCTCTCATATCGACGGCTAGTCCCGTCTGGTCCAACACGATCAGAATGACCACTTCTTTGAAAAGTTGTATTTGAACGAAAACTGGATGCGGAAGTCGTCAGACTTGAAACCATCCAGGAAGTTCTCTCGACGACCCCAAATGAACTCCCCGCCCATCAGCACGTTCTCCCACGGGTAGTACAGCAGGTTGCCGGAAGCGTAGTGGCCGCGATGGTAGGCGTCGGCTGCCTGACCGTTGGAGTTGTCGACATCCATCATTGAGTATCCGACAGACGAGCTCCATCGCTTGTTCCAGTTGTGGTCCAGATAAGCAATGAAGCTCCACATCGGTAAGGCTTTACCAACGATCGGGCGTCGAGGATCTCCAGCAGCAAGATTCGTCTCGATGCCGACGTCAACATCCGCATCGTTCATGTAGTTTTGGATTCCCTGGCCAAAAACGAACGCAAACTTTCCTGTGGAGTTCTCGCCAAACTTAAGAGCGGAAGTCAGGTTGAGACCGGCTCCGACTGCGCTTCCACCCAAATCGAACTGGTCGTTATTGGTGTCGATCCATGCGATTCGCCTTAGGAGTCCCGCTGCCTGGAAGTGACCCCAGTCGCGAGTGAATCGAACGTTCGCGGTAAGGTCCGGCAGATTAAAGTGCCCCCGCACCCCCTGTAGCTCAATCCGATCTACAAACCGGCCCTGGTCAGCGCTGGCGCCCGGCCGCTCGAGAGCAATGGATACGGCGTTGCGTCCCTTCAAGGGCATCCAACGGAACTGCACGTTCCGGAACAGCACCATTCCGTTTGGTCCCCAATACTCAATCGTGTTTGGAAACACATCGCCGTCCATGAATGTACTGTTCTGTTGGCCGGCGCCGAATTGGCCCAGCTCTCCCCAGGCATGGCGTAATCGGAAAATTGTTTGGCCTGCCTGTGCGCCAGTGCCAAACAGTTCGAACTCAAATTGTGTTTTTAGTTCACCGTATTTGGTTGGGGTTGACGACTTAACACCGAGCCGGCTTTGTCTCACACTAAAGTAAGTATTGCCATTAGGCGCAAACTCGTTCGGGAATGACGGCAACTTTGTTGGCCGAACCACATCGAACCAGTCCGGATCGTTCTGCTTGAACTGATAGCCCGCGTCGAGCATGGCAAATCCATAGACCTCAAAGGTGCTCTCTCCCTTAGCGTCCTGAGGCTTGGACGCAACGGTGTCTGGAGGTGGCGGCGCTGGGGCTGCTGGAGCGTAGTCAGCCTGGACAATTTGCGGCACTGGATTCTTCTTCGTTTCTTCCATCGCATTGATTTGGCCCTTGAGCTCTTGGACCGTCTGCTCGAGTTGCTGCAGACGCTCTTTTAGCTGCTGCACTTCGGGTGTTTGCTTTTGAGGTTCCTGAGATTGCGCGACGATTGAGGGCGTCGATGGCCCAAGCAGGGTGATCGCGACCAAAGCGAACCACGCGATTCTTAGCCAAGCATTGAAATGATTAATCTTCATGCCGTCTCCTTCACAGGTATTCTTCTAACTGTCCCGGATCTGAATTCGTCTCATAAAAGACTAAGCAACAGTCAAACTCTCCGTTACTAGTAAAAATGACAGGATTGATTGGGAATAGAGAAAATCAGTAAATGTCCGACAAGCTTTCGCTTGTCGGCTTACTTGGTAAGGGAGCGAGATTGCCCGGCACAGACAAGCTAAGCATGTCGGACAGAAGATGCATAACATGTGTTTTGCGTAGCGTTGAGGCTAGCTGGCCCGAGGAACCGCCAAGCTAACAACGCATGTCGGACACTTTACTTCGCGGGGGGCGGGTACTTCTTGAATAACTTCGCCATCGCCTTATCAAGATTCTTTTGGACTTTGTTCGGATCTTTGCCGGAACCCAGCGTCTTGCTTGCCGCGCCTCGCCAGATTTGCTCTTTCCTGGCTACGTCATAGAAATCTACGTTGAGCGTGCCGATGTTGATCGTCTTACTTGTTGTCGTAGTAGTTCCCATTCCGCCCCAGCCACCCCATCGACCGTAACCCCACATATCTCCTCCGGTGCTGAAAGAGTTCCATTGTTTCTCCTGATTGACTGCGGCTTGATAGGTTATGTAGAGGTCTGGGTTCTCCTCTGTCTTGGTTAATCCTTTGAGGCTTAGTTGATTCTCGATTGATCTTTTTATCTGTCCGTCAACGAGTTGATTGGGATATTGCACATTCGGTATCTGGACCCATTTATAGGTTTTGTACTTCGAGAAATCCGTTCCCGGAAGATAGTTGAACCTAATGTCCTGTGCAGCAGCAGAACCACACCATAACAGCAACACTAATCCAGTTAGACCAACTTGAAGTGATCTGTTGACTATCTTCATCTTACTCACCACCTTCTTCTAAAATTCATGACAGCGATGAATCCTATCGAACGAGGGGAAGGCGAATGCCTGTAACTTTTTACAGGCCCTGCTGAAAGACCCAAGAGGTAGCAACTTCACCCTGTACTTCTTGACAGTATCGCTTGAATTCCAAGGACTGCATCATTTCCGCGGACCCGGCCGGGACGGATTGTAGAAACGTTTTCGGATTCGCACGAACGTTGTCTGTGTTCGTAAATCCACAACCTCAGTAGTTCTCGGAGGAATTGAAGATGAACCAGCCGAAGTTATGCCGTTTTATACTGCCATTATTGCTCACGATTATCGCTTGCGTGTCATCGGCTCAGGCCAAACATGAGGACGATGTCGTGATTCTTAAGAATGGGGATCGACTCACCGGAGAGATTAAAGGTCTACAGCGTGGAGAGCTCAAATTCAAAGCAAGCTACATGGCCGAAGCCGTCCGGCTTGATTGGGCCAGAGTCGAACGACTCGAAAGCAAGTCCACATTTCTGGTTTATCTAATAGATGGAACCCTTTTTACGAACTCTGTTCAGCTGATGCCTGCAAACTCCACTGAGGCCAACAACTTCGCTATAGGGGCAAATCAAAAAGCTGTGCGCGTGAAACAGATGGACGTGCTGCGAATAACTCCTGTCGAAACAGGCTTCTGGCGCCAGCTGGAAGGATCGGTTGATCTGGGTTTCGGTTTTACCAGCGGTAACGATCAGTATCAGACTGAGCTAGTTGCAGCCGCAACTTATCGAAGGGGGGACCACTCGTTAACGGGGAGCGTGGATGCAGCCTTCAGTGGACAAACGAAGGGAGAAAGCAGCGCTCGCCGAGAATTCCTCCTTGATTATCGAAAACAATTGTCGCCCAAGTGGTACTCAGGTGGGATTTTTGGCCTCTTAAGTAGCGATCAACAGAGCCTCGATTTGCGGACAACGTTGGGAGGAATATTAGGTAGGAACATCCGGCAAACAGAGCGGACCAGATTCTCAGTGTTTGGCGGTGTGGCCGCAAACCGCGAAAAGTATTCGACCACAGTTGGGACACCCCGAGCAACAAACGCTGATGCAATCGCTGGGCTGGATTTTGTCACCTTTCGTTTTACGACCACCGATATTACGTCTCGTCTGAGCGTGTTTCCCAGTCTCACCACACCTGGGAGGATGAGGATGCAGTTCAACTCTGACCTGCGCATTAAGATTGCCTCCGACCTCTATTGGGGGTTTCATGTCTACGAAAACTTTGACAGCAAACCGCCAGTCAGAGCGGACAAGAACGACTTAGGCATCAGCACTTCCGTGGGCTGGAAGTTTTAGATTAAACCTTGGAGTGCGTTGGCCCGGCCATGGAGTGCGGTGACCTGGCACCGCTTTGTTATGTCACACAAACTGAAACGCCGGAATTACAAAGCAGTGCCAGGCCACCGCACTCCAAGATTTGAGTGCGCCTGCCTTCGCTCTTCGATCCAGGAAACCACAACTTTAGCCATTTCGCGTCTTGATTGTTTGATTGCTTTCAAGACTTGAGGTTGAACTGTTGAAGGCTCAGTCGCGTTGTGCTTGATGATCTTTATGGGTTTCCGAATTGAAGACATTAGGTCATTCCTCTCAACATCCCTGATCCGTCCTTATCGTATTCCCGAATTGACGAAGGCCACGCTGGCAAAATTGACAGGACGGTTGGGCCTTAATACAAACAAACAGCCGGAGAAGTCGCCCCCGACTTCGACCGGCCGTTGTTCCTCCTGTATTGCTGGTTGAGCGAATGCTAACTCTCGATTCAAAGAGCTCGACCTGTAAAAATTGACAGGATTACTGAACCCCAAACCGAATAGGCCTCGTAACTGCTACGAAATTTGCAAACACCTTCGGGCGTAACTGCGTCGGAATAGGCGAACACCTCTGGTGTAACGTCTCGATCCTGTAAGAATTACTAGCAAGCCTAGCGGCCGCTCATCCCTACAATCGCTAACGAGAAATCAATTTCGTGAATTAAAGGCAACTTGAAGGGAGAATCGTCATGAGAAACAACAAATCACATGCTGGGCTCGTGGCCATCGCAGTAATTTTTCTTGCGATCAATGCACTGGAAGCCTCCGCCCAGAATGCCACCAACGTTCATCAGCTCCAGGTTCCGCAGGGCACCAAACAGAAGATTCAGGGCGTAGTCAGTATCCGAAGCGGTGATTCATTCAAAGTCCGCGACCCCTCGGGCGGTGAAACCAACGTGCTCATAACACCCAGCACGGACGTTACTTCGCACTCCCGTGGATTGCGAGGGAAAAAAGACTACCCAGTCACCTACATCATGCGTGGTCTGCGTTTGCAGGCACAGGGAACGGGCGATGCCGACGGTAACCTTGTGGCCGAATGGGTTCGGTTTGATGAGCAGGATCTAAGATCCGCCCAAGCGCTCGAGCAAACGGATGAACTGGCTCAAGAGAACCTCGCCAGGATTAAAGCGGCAGAGGAAGCTGCGCGACTGGCCGAAGAGAACGCGCGTGTAATGGCCGGACAGATTGCCGAAAATACTGCGCTTGCTACCGAAGCAAAGGCTAAAGCTGAAGCGGCACAAAAACAGGCTGATGATGCGTTTAAGGCTGCTGCGCTGGCAAATAACCGCATTAACGGTCTCGATGACTACGACACCATCAAAACAATCCCTGTGCTCTTCGCAGTCAACAGCTCAGTCATTAGCAAAACAGCCCGGCAAACAATTGACGAAGCCGCAGCCTGGGCCAAGGAAGAAAAGGCCAAGGGCAACGCAAATGGATGGCTCGTTGAAGTTGTTGGTTTTGCTGACACGACCGGGAATACAGCGAAGAATCGTGCCCTCAGTGAGCGACGATCGAAAGCCGTGATTCAGTACCTGGTTGGCGTACATGGTTTGGATCTGCGACGCCTGGTCCAACCGTTTGGCTTCGGTGAATCGAAACCAGTTGCTGATAACAAGACCGCCGCCGGTCGCGCGAAAAATCGGCGCGTTGAGATCAGGATCTTACAGAACAAAGGAATAGCAAACACGGTGAAGAGTTAGCCTTCGCTAAAGCGAGTGTCCCAATTCGGATTTCTCTGTGCAGCATCTCATCTGGGTTCTCTGGGCCTCTGCGGTGCCATAGTGACGATTTTCCTTTGACCACGCGGAGTCACGGAGAACATAGAAGTTGTTGCACTCAGAAAGAATGTGAGTTGAGGTCACCTCGCTATTGGTTGTTGATTCCCGACTCTTTCCCTTCATCCCTGTCAAAAGTGACAGGCTCGCGCTCAGCGCTTCACAGCATAAAATGGAACTACTTAAGCTGCGCGCTGCAGTGCCCTAAATCGCCTCGCTTTGAGTCTCCAGGAGGAAAAGGAGTAATGAAACGAGCTGTGGTTTCCAACTTCGTCAATCTGCTGGTTGGTTTGTCATTGGTAATCTCATCTTCAGCTGTGGCGAAACCAAGGTTAGTGCTCCCGTCAGGTCAGGGCGTCACGCAAGCAGATCAGGTGGAAGAGAAGGGCTGGCCACGCGGTTACAGCACAGCAAGTGAAGCACAAATCGTGCTCCATCAGCCGCAGGTCGCCAGCTGGGAAAATCAGAAACATATCGTTGCTTACGCAGCTATTTCCTACCTCTCGAAAGGAGCCGAAAAGCCTGCATTAGGCACCGTCAAGCTCGAGGCCGATACGGCAGTCTCTCTGGAAAAACGACTCGTAAAATTCTCACCGATAAAGATTATCGAGGCTAACTTTCAAACGCTCTCCAAAGATCAGACACGTGAGATTGTGAGTGAGCTCGAAAAGAACATCCCCGACGAGGACCGTATCATTGCGCTTGACCGCGTGTTGGTCCAAGTTGACAAGAGCCAAATCATTCCGAAGAACGTCGACAATCTCAAGAGTGATCCGCCAAAAATATTGCTCAGCAGAACGCCGGCAATACTCCTGAGTTTTGATGGAGAACCCATCTGGAGTCCGATTAAGGA
>DATIBX010000534.1:0-2996 GCA_035457105.1 Pyrinomonadaceae bacterium | reverse complement strand
ATTGTTGGATCGAACGGTTGGCCTTCACTATCAAATGGTGTGACGCCATTCGAGTGCAGCACGTCGCTTAATCGCTGACGAATCAACTTGAGACCGTCCGCTACGGCATCTGGTGCGGTCCCTACATGCAGGAGGGCGCGGTCGAAGTCGTCCATTACCTCGAGAAGTGCGAGAAGGATCTCGTGTTTACCAGCCTCTTCGGCGAAGGCTCTCTCCTCGTTCGTGCGCCGTCGGTAGTTGTCAAATTCAGCCAGGAGTCGAAGACTTCGTTCGCGTTCCGTAGCTAATTCATCCTCTAGCCGCACGACCTCGTCTCCCGATACTTCGGTAGACTCTCCTTCGATCACCTCGTAGAGGCCATTATCAGATAACGTTGTTTCTTGTATGTACTCTAAGCGTTGCATATTTCCTTCCTTAGTTATGACGACACTCGTTTCACTCTCAGACGCATCCAGCACCACTGCTTCTTTTATGGAAAGATGCCGAGCTCTGCGTAGCAAGTTGCGATCTTGTTTATCGCGCCGATGAACGCTGCTGTCCTGAGGCTTGGAATCCTCGAATCTGCTTTCCACACTTCCCGAATCTGGGCGTATGCGACGGCCATCGACTCCTCGAGACCGGAGTTAACCAAATCGATCTCGTCGGCACCGCGCGCAACAGTTCTTCTTTCGCTGTCAGAGAGTTTCCGACCGGTATTTTCTTCGATGACGCGCAGCAGTTTCTCAAAGCTTGTTGCCTCAAACCGCTTGCCCATCCTGCCAAAGCGAACGTGTGACAGATTTTTAAGCCACTCGAAATACGAGACGGTGACTCCGCCTGCGTTTAAATAGATGTCGGGGATGACGAGGACTCCTCTCCTTAGAAGGATCTCCGCTGCACGTGCAGTGGTTGGTCCATTGGCCGCTTCGGCAAGAATCTTCGCCTTGACGCGTCCTGCGTTCTCTTCGGTGATCTGATTCTCGAGCGCAGCCGGAATCAAAATGTCACAATCAAGCTCGAGCGCATCCTCTCGCCTGTTGAGATTGGTTGCTCCCGGAAAGTTAAGGAGAGAACCGGTTTCCTTGCGGTGCTTCATCACTGCCTCGACGTCAAGTCCCTTCGGGTTATGAATTGCACCTTCGTATTCCGCCAGGGCGATGATAATTGCGCCGCCTTGTTGACAGAACTGAGCTGCGTTGTAGCCGACGTTTCCCAATCCTTGTATGACGATTCGCTTACCCTCAAGCCCCTTTTCAAGGCCCAGTTGCATCATGTCATCTGCGTGGTTACATACTTCGCGCAGCCCGAAAAAGACCCCGCGTCCGGTGGCTTCAAGTCTTCCGCGCACCCCACCCTGAGAAACGGGTTTACCGGTCACGCAAGCAAGCGCATCGATCTGTCCCGGGTGGAAAGCGGAGTAGGTGTCTGCTATCCAGGACATTTCTCGCTGCCCGGTTCCATAGTCGGGAGCCGGCACGTCCACTCCTGGACCAATGAAGTTCTTCTTGATCAACTCCGAGGTGTATCTTCGTGTGATCTGTTCCAACTCCTGGAGCGTGTAGTTCTTGGGGTTGATCTTTACGGCGCCTTTGGCACCACCAAACGGTACGTCCATAACAGCGCACTTGTAGGTCATTAGCGCGGCCAACGCCTTCACTTCATCTTCATTGGCGTCTTCTGAATATCTGATTCCGCCTTTCACAGGCAGCTTGTGATGACTGTGCTGGGCCCGCCAGCCAGAAATAACCTGGTAGCCTTGTTGGGTGCGCACGGGAAACTTGAACGAATAAACGCTATTACAGATCTTAATCTCGTCTAACAGACCTTTCGGGTGCTGGGTAAACGCCGCCGCGTCATCAAAATAAACTGAAACGTTGTCAAAAAAACCTGATTGAGCTTGAACTGTATTCATGAATCACTCCTTCGATCGATCAATTGGACCCACAATTTCACCCACGCCATATTCGTCAAGTAAAAGAAGATACCCTAGTGCAAGTGTCTCATCTTCCAATCGGTCGCTTAGGTCGATATCTCGCGGAGGTACGGTGCCGCGCAATTGATTAAGAGACCAAGTGAGATACTGGCGAATTGATCCTCCACCAGAACGATACTCCTTGTCATCCCGTTCCAGCGAGCGCACAACTTCGACCCAGGTCCCTCCTTTGAAGTCTTTTCCTTGAAACCGAAACATCATCGAGTCAACATTCATATTTGCTCTCTGCTAGCCATCCGATATACGGGTAGCACCTTGGTTCTTCCCCTGAAAACAAGTCCTGCCTGATCCGTTCTTATCGTATTAGTCAATCCAATCGCCAACGAGAGTGTTATCACGCACTGAAGGCAGGAGTTTTCTCCTGTGTTGGTGCTTGTAACGGTTTGCTATACTTCGAAACCTGCATCAGTTTGGAGACAGGAATGAGTATCCGTGGGCGATTGCTGGCGCTTGCAATAGGAGGAGTTCTCCCGCTCTTAATCGTCGGGCTCACGGTCCTGTGGGTAGTTTGGAGCGAAAAGCAAAACCAGCTCAATGATTCTTTGGAACAGCAAGCGGAGTTGGCGGCGGTAGTTTTTGACCGTTGGCTTGACGCTCAGTACCAGCCGCTCCGCACAATCGCGTCCTATCCTTCCAGCCACCGAAACGACACGGCTGCGCTCAAAGGAAATCTAAAGGCTGCGCTAATCCACCGCACACATTGGATCGATTTGCGTGTTCTGGACGCAAGCGGAAAAGTTGCGGCGATCGAACCTGCCGGCGCTGGCAATCTTCCGACCGGCTTCGCCGAAAGGCTCGTTAGTGAAGTGGGACACAGCGGCCCGGGTGTTGAGACCGACTGGACGCGCGGAGAGGGACGTTATCTTCTTGCAGTTGCAGTACCGCTCGAAGGTGGCGGCGCAGTGGTCGCACGCATCGACGGCGCAGCATTAACCGAACCACTGCAAGGCATCACTTTGCCAGACCGCGCGCTCGTTACTCTACTCGATCAACATCGTCGCATCATTTATCGCAGTGCAACCGG
>DATIBX010000533.1:0-6023 GCA_035457105.1 Pyrinomonadaceae bacterium | reverse complement strand
TGGGCCACCAGGAGTTCCGGGTTTTGGAGCCGGTTTTGCTGATCCGCCGGTGGTAGCCGGCGTCTTTCCAGTAGTTGAACCGGGCGCTGTGTTCGCAGCACTGTCATTTGCTCCAGAGTTACTGATTGGTGTCGCTGCCGGAGTTGATGCCGGAAGGGTCGTAATCGGAGTTGGCTCTGGTGGCAACGGGGTCGCCAGAATTCCAGCGACCATCTGGTCCAAACCGGCCGGTGAGTCGTTATGTCGGAACTTGTAGTAGGACGTCAGACTTTCATTCCAAGCGGTCTTTAAGTTAGCAACGCTTGAATCTGCGCCCGCCAGAGCAACCGCTCGTGCGTAGGCGTCAATCATGCGATCGACGACCTGGTTGATGTTGGCTAGCATCAACTTACTTTCAGGAGTTTCCTCCTTGCCCGCACAACACGCTTTGTAAGCGTCGGACTGTTTTGCATAGGGACCCGATTCATAGGCACCCGCTATGTATCCATAGGTCAGAGCCGACTTCTTCAGCGGTGTCTCCGTGTGAGCAGCCTTGATCAAATGAGTTAATGCACCGGATGGATCCGTTTCCAGTGTCAGATAGCCGACGGTGTAATGCAGGTAAGCCAGTGCCTCGTCCTTACCAGAAAGGGGCTGCCAACTGTCGACAGTCTTTCCAGATTCGAGCAATTGGATAGCCTTCTTTGCGTAGGTCAACGCGTCAGCACTAAGGCTTGGGTTCTTTGGACCAGCCGCGAGATAACCATTTGCCCCGAGGTCGATAAGGACTTTCAAGTTTTCAGGATCCTGGGCCAACAGCTCTTTTCCCAGAGCGTAGGCAGCCGGATAGTTCTTATCGGTGTAAATCAAGACAGGCAGCTTGCCCTTACGAGTTCCCTCTTCGTACGCCGCTGTCCATTTCTTCAAATAATCAATGATCGCCTTCTGAGCATCAGTGGGAGCCTCACTACTGGAAGCGACGCAGCCAAGGTATTTCTTTGCGGCGTCATAAGCCTTAGGCTGGTCAGTAGGGCGTAGCTCTCTAAAAGATGCATACCAGGCATCCTGGTTCGCTGTCGTGCATTGGTCCTGGGATGCGAACCCCACTGCGACTGAACTCTTCGCCGCAACCGGCAAAGCAAAAATTGCCGCCACCGCACTCAAAGCTATTAACCTGATCGTCTTTTTCATTAGTTGTCCGAACCTCCAAAAATCTTCTTTTTAAAACGCGGCGAAGGCTAACACTAATACAGCAATGTCCGCCTGCGGCAAGTTTAGGATGCTAGGAGCACAAAGAGCGGTTGCCGTTTTTTGCATCCAAGGGGGGATGCGCTCCAATTGTGCCCAAAACTCAGTCGAAAAAATAACGTGCGCAATATTCCTGCAAATTATCGCAATGTGTCAAGGCGGTGAAGGGTCAATTCACATAAAAAATTGCGCCGTAGGCTTTTAGCCGACGGCGCATCTCAAAAGGAGTTAAATTAACGAGTTCCTTACGGTTGATTGGGCTGTGCTCTACGAGGTCGTTGTTCGCTTCCGGCGCTTGAGCTGGAAGGAAGGTTGCTGGGTACAGGCAGCGGTGGATTATTTCTCACCGGCTCGACTGTTTTCCGCTCCAAAGGCATCAGGACTCGTTTGACGGTGCTCTTTGGTGTTTGTGTTTCAGTTGAGGCTGCCTTGGTAGTTACGGGAGCGGTCCTAACGGTGTTATCTGTTGCTGCGGTAACTTTCGTTGCATCTTTAGCGGTGGAGTCGAGCGCTGCGTCCGCGGCAGCATCTCCATCCTCAGCATCCGAAACTTCTTTTTCTTCGTCATCTGCGGTCGTGGCCACCTGCATGTTGATCGCAGTACCAAAGCGATGATTGAGTTCGCGGTAAATTTCACCGGCAACTGCGGCGGGGAAATGTCTGCGACCATCGCTACCTTCTGCAATCACTACCACAGCAAGTCGAGGGCTAACCAACGGAGCGTAAGAAGTGAACAAACCCACCCAACCGTTTTGACCAATACAGGTACCGGTCTTCCCTGCCACGGTTTGCGCAGGATCGTAAGCCTTTCGGCCGGATCCATAGTTCACAGCACCAACCATCCCCGGCACCATGCGCTGCCAAACTTCTGAAGTAATTGGCAACTGACGGCGAACTTTGGGATTTAGTTTTGACTGTTCTTTAGCGGAACGTGGGATTTGCGGAACGAGAAGTTTGCCGCCATTAGCCATAGCCGAAACGAGCGTTCCCAACTGAAGCGGCGTTACTTCAAAACCATCAGCGTAAGAGAACATTCTTCGCTCGATAAAGCCAGGCTTCATTTCCGGCAAACGGCCCGGGTATTCATAAGGCATATTCACGCCGGTCTTCTCACCGAGTCCCAGCTCTTTTGCATACGAAACCATTTTATCGAAACCGATCTTACTGCCGACCTGTTCGAAGAACGGATTGTTTGAGTGGGCCAACGCCGCAGTAAGATCCAAGCGGAACCCATCGCCTGCAGTGTCGACTGGAGGGATTACATTTTCTGAAAGTCCAGCCACACCAGTAACTAATTTGATGGTCGAGCAGGGTTTGAAACCACGTCGCATTCCCCACTCTTGATTAACTACTGAATACACTCGGCCACTCATCGGATCCATGACGACCACAGTGCCGGCATGATTACCAAGAGCGTTGACAGCGACCCGACGAACCTCCAGGTCTTCTCCAGTTGTGTCGTCTTTCGAAATATAGGTCTGGACTTCATTGCGCATCGCTCTCTCACGAGCTAAGGCAGCGAGACGAGCAGCTTCGGCACGGCGCCGGGCTTCAAGATTGGCACGACGATGAGCAGCCTCAACTCGGCGCAACTCGGCAACGCGTTCACGTTTTGTGAGCGGTCTACCAAGTCTGCGTTGCAGACTCTTCAGCGATGAAGCTTGTTCCCGAGCTGTCTGACGTCGAGCCTCGCGAGCGGACACTCTTCCGCCACGACTCCTCCGCGAAGCGCGCGCGTAGGTCTTTCCACCACGACGTGAGGATCTGCTGTTTCTTGCTGAAGCCTTTTTCCCCTTCTGAGCCTTAGCGCTCTTATTGCGGGACGATGATGACGATTTCTTCTTGCCGAGAACGACACTAGAAAGACTTAAGGAAATAATAATAAAGAGAATGAAGACCATTCCGCGCTTAGGGGAAAAGGAGTGCAAAGTCATTAGAGCCAATATACCTTTCCTAAGGGATTTTGCTCACGAGGTGAGCGCTGTCTGAATTCTTGATGCTTTGTCTAAGCTTTTCACAAGCATCTGCCTCATACCAAAAAACCTTCTAATTCTGAGAAATACCGAATCCTCTCTCAGTGCCAGTAAAGAAACATCAAGCTGCAATCGTTGAGGCGGGGAAGAATTTCCTAACGGCGGTCTCCGGGGACATTGATCTGAGACCAAAGCGAATATAACATCAGCTTTTGTTGAGGGGCAACAAAAAAGTAACCGATTATACATAAATTGCAGGAACGGACAGTTTGGCGGCCAAAGTACAAAAGGCCCGCAGGTCTACTTGCTTTAATCGACAACCCCCTTGAGTACGGCAAGCCTCTTAGTCTCGGAATGAAATTTCTGACTCTTATCGAAAGTTTCCGCGCCCGGCTCTTACTGCTGCTCGCTTTGATGCTCGGAATTACTCTTGGGGTTCAGTACTATTTTAACCTCCGGTCCGTCCGCTCCAACGCCCACATCATCATCGACCAGGAACAGGCGATTATGACCGGCGTCGCCCTGGGCATTCGGAGCCTTTACAGTTCCCAATACCTGGACAAGACACTTGGGGATTTGCGAGAGCCCCTGTTGAATGACCAAAATGGGCGCGTCAAGAACATTATTGTGGTGGACGACTCTGGCAATGTGGTCGACAGCATACTCGCTGAGTATGTCCCCAAAGAACTCGACGACGGATCTCGGCAGTTCGTACAGTTTCGCGATGTGCCACTACCACCGCTTCGTAGCGCTGTACTGCTGGAAAACGAAGATGATCAGTTGCCCACCTGGATGCCGCCAACTTCAAACGTCAGTTTAGGTCAAGCTGGAGCTTTTTATTTTCCAGTCGAGACGGACCAAGGGCGCCGGTTCATCATCGTCGTGCTTGGATCTGCCAATCGTCTGACAGACGTGTTCGAAGAACAAACGTCCCGGTCAGCCCTTTACACGTTACTACTTTTGTTAGTCACCACCTTAGTGACGGGATTTTTTGTCTGGCGTTTTACGCGACCGGTCAAACAACTTTCAATCGCGGCGAGAAAAGTCGCTGGAGGTGATTTTGAAGTCCAGGTTCCGGCGGACCGTCGTGATGAAATGGGAACGCTGGCCTCCGCCTTCAATGAGATGACTGCAAAATTAGCACGCGGACGGGAGTTGGAGGCCCAACTTCATCAAGCTGAGAAAGGCGCTGTAGTGGGACGACTAGCCGCAGCAATCGCTCATGAGATTCGTAACCCGCTGAATTACATCAACCTCACGCTAGATCACCTGCGGTCATCCTATGCGCCACAAGATCCGGAGAAGCGAGCCGTCTTCGTAAAACTTACTGAGCAGCTCAAATCAGAAGTGGCACGTATCAATCGTCACATTACCGACTTCCTAAAGTATTCACGACCATCAACGTTGGAATTGCAACAAGTTGATCTTCGTACTGAAGCTGAGGATGCTTTAAGACTAGTAAACGCACGCGCCGAAGAGTGCGGAGTCACCACTAGTATTATTCAGGACGAACCACTGCCGCCGATCATGGCTGACAAAGAATCGCTACGATCAGTCTTTACCAATTTAGTGGTGAATGCGGTCGAAGCCATCGACGGAGCTGGCGGCAGCGTCGCAATAAAACTTTCAAAAAAGGGAGAAGACGCGATCAAAGTCGAAGTCTCAGACACCGGCTGTGGAATTCCCGCTCAAGACATTGCCAAACTGTTCGAACCTTACTTTTCGACTAAGGAAACCGGGACAGGATTGGGACTAGCGATTGTTAAAAAGGCGATTGACGATCACAATGGCACCATTAGCGTGACGTCAAACGAAGGCATCGGTACTACGTTCACAATGATTTTGCCCGTACATGAGAAAGGAGAGATGGTGAATCCGGAGGGCTAAGTCTTTATTTTTCTCCTTCCCTCACATTTCATCTGGCATCTATGGCTCGAAAGAACATCCTGGTAGTAGACGACGAAAAGGCTCAGCGAGAGATCCTCGAACTGATCTTGGCCGACGAGGGTTATGACGTAACCACTGCGGCTTCGGGCGAGGCCGCCATCAAATTTGCCAAGGACCGTCGCTTTGATTTGGCACTGACCGATTTAAAGATGACGGGTATGGATGGCATTGAGCTGCTCCAACATCTGCTGGCGTTCGATTCATCAATCATCGTCATTCTTCTGACCGCGCATGGTTCGATCGAATCCGCCAAAGAAGCTCTGAGACGTGGCGCCTTTGACTATCTCGAAAAGCCCTACGATAAGGATGCGCTGCTCGAAACCATTAACCGGGCACTAGATCGTCTTGATGCGATTGACAGTGAGATCATATCGGCTTCTCCAAAGATGGAAACAGTGAAGAAGATGATCTTGAAGGTGGCTCGGTCAAACTCGACGGTTCTGGTTCGAGGAGAGTCTGGAACAGGAAAAGAATTGATTGCACGCGCAGTTCATAATCAATCACCTCGATCTAGCGAAATGTTTCAGGCGGTTAACTGCGCTGCCATCAACGAGAACCTGTTGGAGTCAGAATTATTCGGACACGAGAAAGGCTCGTTCACCGGAGCCCATGCTGAAAAGAAAGGTCTGTTCGAGATTGCAGATCGCGGCACCCTGTTCCTTGATGAGATCGCCGAATTGGATGTTGGGATTCAGGCAAAGCTGTTGCGAGCACTTCAGGAACGAAAGATCAGGCGAGTTGGCGGTACGCATGAATTAAGTGTGGATGTGAGAGTGATCGCTGCTACGAATCGCGATTTACGGGCCATGGTTGCCGATGGTCGTTTCCGCGATGACCTCTATTATCGGATCAACGTGCTGTCGATCGATGTGCCAC
>DATIBX010000532.1:0-4147 GCA_035457105.1 Pyrinomonadaceae bacterium | reverse complement strand
GGGCCGCCCCATGTTCCTTAACCAGATTCCGATTGGTGAAGAGCCTCTTTTTAAAATGCGGATCCGATTTGGAAACATGGGGCGGCCACGGAGTGCCGCCCCTACAGAAGTAAATCAGTAAGTGTCTTGACAAACTTTTGGAGCGCGAGCACAATCCGCACTTGCCTCTATACAAACTCTAAATTCCAGAGCTTCGGGTTGCCATTATCATGAGCGCAGGTACATTACTGCAGTCATCACTGTCTGATCTTCAGTTGGTTCGTAAAGGTAAAGTACGTGATGTCTATGCAGTCGATTCAGATAGTCTTTTAATCATCGCCACCGATCGAATCTCAGCGTTCGACTGTGTGCTCCCAACACCGATCGAAAGAAAAGGTGAAGTGCTCACTGCACTTTCACAGTTCTGGTTTGATCAACTGGGCGATGTCGTTGCTAATCACTTGATAACGACGAAGATCGACGATATGCCTGAAGCGTTACGTCGTCATTCGCGGGTACTCGCCGGCCGTTCAATGTTAGTGCGGCGCGCAGAAGTTTTTCCGGTTGAATGTGTCGTTCGCGGTTATCTTGTTGGCTCTGGTTGGAAAGACTATCGGCGCACCGGAGAAGTTTGCGGACACAAGTTGCCCGAGAACTTACTCGAGTCGGCCGAGTTACCAGAACCACTTTTCACACCATCAACAAAAGCCGAACAGGGACACGACGAAAATATTAGCGAGGCTCAGGTGCGCGATCTAATTGGTGCCGAACAAACTGCGCGACTGCGAGACACATCTTTACAGCTTTATTCACGAGCTCGGGATTACGCTCGACAAAAAGGCATCATTATTGCTGACACAAAATTTGAGTTTGGCCTCGATAAAAGCGGCGAGCTAACTTTAGTCGATGAGGTACTTACTCCTGATTCATCTCGTTTCTGGCCTGCAGATTCTTACAAACCTGGTCAGCCACAACCCTCCTTCGACAAGCAGTATGTGCGCGATTACCTGGAGACTCTAAATTGGAACAAACAGCCTCCCGCTCCAGCGTTACCTCCTGAAGTTGCGTCGGCTACGACGGCGCGCTACCTCGAAGCGTACAAGCTACTGACCGGCAAGGAACTATAAAACGGGCGGCGAGCGGTAGGTAAGTTTCTCTCTGCGGAGATTGGAATGATGCACAATCGTCTTGAAAACCTGATCGAGGAGATGCTCGAAGGGCAAATCCTCCTGGATGAAGCGATTTCAGAATTCGAGAAGCTCTACATCAAGAAAGCACTCGCCAGAAACCGTCAGCACATTTCCAAAACCGCCGCCGCTCTCGGTATCCACCGCAACACCCTCTCCAAGCGCGTTGCCACTTACGACAAACAGGAAAAGAAGACCCGCCGCGCCGTTAGCCGCTAAATAATGGAGAATTATCAATTGAGATTTGATAATTTTTAATTTCCCAGCGCCATCCAGCTTTTGAGTCAGACGTACGTGACTCGACTTAAATTACTAATTCTCAAATCTCAATTCATAATTCTCCATTAATTCTTCACCGCTTTGAGTTCGACGCTGATGAACGTCAAATGGGTAATTCTCATCCCTAATTCGTCAATACTCCAGCAAATTCCCCTCACCATTTGACAACAATAGCCGCTCCCCTTTATTCTTGGCACTCTTACTCAGAGAGTGCTAGAAAAACACCCGAGAGCAATTATCTTTAATTCCAAATCACCGAATTTTGCAGGAAAACTGAAAGGAGATAGACAAGTATGGCGACGAACATTAAGCCGCTTCATGACCGCGTGATTGTGCGACGTCTCGAAGAGGGCGAGCAGGTACGGGGTGGAATCATCATCCCAGATACCGCTAAGGAAAAACCCCAGGAAGGCGAAGTAGTAGCAGTTGGCGAAGGCAAATATAAGGATGACGGTACCCGCCAAACCCTCGATGTCAAAGCTGGCGACCGAGTTCTCTTCGGTAAGTACAGTGGCTCCGAAATCAAGATCGATGGGGAAGAGCTTCTGATCATGCGCGAGGACGAGATTCTGGGAATCATCGAACGCGCTGGTGCAGCCACTGGAGGCAAAAAAGGCGGCAAATAGTCCCACCAGACTATCGGCCGTTTTTTCGCGTTAACCGAAACCCACATCATTAGCAGGAGAAGAAAGAGAAATGGCAAAGCAAGTAATTCATGGTGAGGACTCGCGGGCAGCGATTTTGCGCGGTATTAATCAGCTCGCCGACGCAGTCAAAATCACCCTCGGTCCAAAAGGCCGAAACGTCGTGATCGACAAGAAATTTGGCTCGCCCACGATCACCAAGGACGGCGTGACCGTCGCCAAGGAAATTGAATTGAAAGACAGTCTCGAGAACATGGGCGCCCAGATGGTGCGCGAAGTTGCCTCGAAGACTTCTGACGTAGCCGGCGATGGCACCACCACCGCAACTGTGCTTGCGCAGGCAATCTTCCGCGAAGGCGTGAAGACCGTGGCCGCGGGTGCGAATCCCATGGCCCTCAAGCGCGGCATCGACAAGGCTGTCGAAAGAGCGACCGAAGAAGTAAAGCGTCTCTCCAAGCCAGTTAAAGGTGACGCGATTGCCCAGGTCGGAACTGTTTCCGCCAACGGCGACAGTACCATCGGCAACATCATTGCCGAAGCGATGAACAAAGTCGGCAAAGATGGCGTCATCACTGTTGAAGAGTCCCGCACCATGGACACTTCACTCGAAGTTGTTGAAGGTATGCAGTTTGACCGCGGCTACCTCAGCCCCTACTTCGTCACCGATCCGGAAAGAATGGAAGCAGTGCTAGACAATCCGCTCATCCTGATCAACGAGAAGAAGGTCAGCTCGATGAAGGACCTGCTGCCGCTGCTCGAGCAGGTTGCCAAGATGGGCAAGCCAATGCTGATCATCGCGGAAGATGTCGAAGGTGAAGCGCTGGCGACTCTCGTAGTCAACAAGCTGCGTGGCACATTGAACATCGCGGCCGTGAAGGCTCCCGGCTTCGGCGATCGTCGCAAGGCGATGCTCGAAGATATCGCGATCCTGACTGGTGGTAAGGTCATCAGCGAAGACCTCGGTATCAAACTCGAGAACGTCAAGTTGGAAGATCTCGGCCGTGCCAAGAAGATCACGATCGACAAAGACAACACCACGATCGTCGAAGGCGCCGGCAAGCAGGGCGACATCGAAGGTCGCGTGAAGACTCTCCGCGCGCAGATTGAAGAGACTTCTTCAGACTACGATCGTGAGAAATTGCAAGAGCGTTTGGCCAAGCTCGTTGGTGGCGTTGCTGTTATCAAGGTTGGTGCCGCTACCGAGACAGAAATGAAAGAGAAGAAGGCTCGTGTCGAAGATGCCATGCACGCAACCCGTGCAGCCGTCGAGGAAGGTATCGTTCCTGGCGGTGGCGTCGCACTCGTTCGCGCGGCCAAAGTGCTTGAGAAGTTCCAGATCAACAAGGATGGCGAAGGCGATCCCGACGAGCAGATTGGCGTGAACATCGTCCGTCGCGCGTTGGAAGAGCCGCTCCGTCAGATTGTTCAGAATGCTGGTAAGGAAGGTGCAGTTGTTGTTGAGCGTGTCCGTTCTGAGAAGAACGAGAACATCGGCTTCAACGCGGCGACCGAAACATACGAAGACCTGGTGAAGGCCGGTGTCATCGATCCTGCAAAGGTCACCCGCACAGCACTTCAGAATGCCGCTTCAATCGCCGGTTTAATGCTGACGACGGAAGCGATGGTTTCTGAGCTTCCTGATGATGAGAAGAGCTCGCCTGCAATGCCCGGTGGAATGGGCGGCATGAGCGGCATGGGAATGTAATCTAAGATCCTTGAGATCTTAGATTTCGAGTAGCGGCCTCGGTGCTTTCGAGCATCGGGGCCGTTTTTATTTTCCATTTCTCATTTTTCATTTGTCTAATAAGAATTGTCACAACTCACTAGAATCCCGCAGTCAGGAAGGTGGCAAAGCGGCCCAGATCGACACCTACTAGAATCCCGCAGTCAGGAAGGGTGGCAAAGCGGAGGATCTCATCAACTCACCAGAATCCCGCAGTCAGGAAGGGTGGCAAAGCGGAGGATCTCATCAACTCACCAGAATCCCGCAGTCAGGAAGGGTGGCAAAGCGGCGAATATTAAAACTCTCCTTACTCGAACCTAGCGACGCCCCCGCTC
>DATIBX010000531.1:0-5386 GCA_035457105.1 Pyrinomonadaceae bacterium | reverse complement strand
TCGAGATCTACGTCTTGACCTTTACTGAGACTGACCCGACGCTACTGCGAATCGGTACTGCCTCCCAATAGCCGCTAACATTCCATCATTTTCGTCTCATCCTCGACAATTATCCGTGAAGTTCATTCTTGATACTCCCTGGACAATTAGGGGGGAATCAATATGGGTGAACACAATTCAGATTTTGAAAAATTAAAAGAGATGATCAAGGACATCGATCTGTGTATGTTGACGACAGTTGATGAAATGGGAAGTCTTCACAGTCGACCTATGTCATTGAACAGTGATGTAGACAATAACGGTGATCTCTGGTTTTTTACTTCATCAAACTCTCATAAGGCGAGCGAGATTGAGCGAATGTCAAAGGTCAACGTGAGCTTTGTGGATACCAAGGACCAACGCTACGTTTCGATTTCTGGTAATGCAGAACTGGTGAATGATCGGCAAAAGATCAAGGAACTCTGGAAGCCAATCCTAAAGGCGTGGTTTCCTGATGGTCCAGACCAAGCGGATGTAGCATTGCTAAGAGTAAATGTAGAGAAGGCTGAGTTCTGGGATGGTCCTTCAAGTACTGTGGCTCAGGCGATCAGTTTTGTCTCCGCCATTTTCACCGGCAAGCAAGTCGAACTCGGCGAGAACAAGAAGATCAATTTAGGTGGACAGTGAGCTTCATGGCCATGGTTCGAAATAATTGATAATGACCGTTTGATATTTGAGAGTTATGAAGTCTTAGACCATAGTCAGCATTTTGAGACGTGGGAATTAGTAACGATCAAATATCAAAATGAAAATTGATCACTTGTAGGTCCAACTGCTTGGTACGCCAATCGTCAACGAATGCCTGAGGGTCCGGAAGTTAGGAAGTATGCCGACGCGCTGGATGAGGTACTTGCAGGGAGACAGATCAAGCACTTCATGGCTCGCACCGTGAAGGCGCGCAAGTGGCTCGAACAAAACGGCAGCTCATTGCTGAAAAGAAAAGTCACGCGTGTTCTCTCGCATGGCAAACACCTAATAGGCTACATCGACGGCGACTACTACTTTCACTCACAGGAAGAATTAGCTAACGCCTTTGGTCTTTGGTCTTTGGTCTTTGGTCTTTGGGTTACACCGAAGGTGTTAACCCGAGCGGATCAGAGTTCCTTTCAGCCCGATCTGTAATGGGAGAGACCATCGTCTAGGAGCAGTTTCTCTTCGCTGGTCCAAATGAGAAATGATCAGACCATTAGAATCCGGGCTAATCGGAGCGCAAGGCCAGTAATGGGTCAATCTTCATCGCGCGTCTCGCCGGCAAATAGCAGGCAACCAACGACACAGCTATCAGGAGGACCGAAATAGTCGCAAACGTTGGAGGATCTACCGCGGCGACTCCAAACAGCAATCCGGACAAAAGTCGCGTTAATGCCAGGGCCGCCAACAATCCAATCACAACTCCCACGATAGTCAGCACCAATCCCTGTCTTAAGATTAACAATAGAACCTGGCGAGGCTGCGCTCCAATTGCCACTCGCAATCCAATCTCGCGCGTACGCAACGCCACCGAGTAATTCATCACTCCGAAAATGCCAACCGCCGAAAGTAACGTCGCCAGCGCAGCAAACAATGCAAGTAACAAAGTATTGAATCTCGCCCGACTAAACGTGTCCGACATGACCTGCTCCATTGTCCGCACGTCTGATACGGGCTGGTTAGGATCAAGAGTTCTAATTTCACGCTGTAGCGCCGGCGCAATTGCGTTGGGGTTACCTTCAGTGCGAACAACAAAGGTCATAAAGGAATACGCCAATTCTGGATGCGGAAAATAAACTGCAGGTTCAAAACTATCAATTAGAGTCTCGTATCTCACGTTCCCAACGACACCAATTATCTCTGTCGGATTTGGACCCTCAAACATTCCCACGTCGATCCGTTTGCCGATCGGATCTTCACCTGGGAAATACTTTCGCGCCAAAGCTTCATTAATCAGCACGACGTGTTTGGCTTCTCTGTTTTCCGTATCGCTGAATTGCCTGCCTCGAAGTAGCGGAATCTCAAGGGTCTTGAAATAACCGGGATCCGCTACCCTAACGTCAGTTGTTGGCTCCTGGCCGGGCGCAGGTACAGGTTGGCCATCGATGGTGAATCCCGTCGCGGAACCTAACCCACCGTAAAATGGTAGATAGTTGATCACACCTGCCGCACGCACTTCCGGCAGAGCAGTAATGTGGTCCAATGCCTGGCGGAAAAAATCAACTACTTGCTGATCCTCTTTGTACTTCGCTTCAGGAAGGCGCACGACCATAGTCATAACGTTGGCGGAGTTGAATCCACGATCGACTTCCTGAAGTCTTATAAAACTTTTTATCAACAAGCCGGCGCTGGCGAGCAAAACTACAGCGAGCGCAATTTCTGAGACCACCAGGAGACTGCGAAGCTTTCGACTACCACCGGCCTGGCCCGTCTCACCCTTACCGCCTTCTTTCAACGCGTTATTAAGGTCAAGACGCGTGACATGTAATGCCGGAGCCAGCCCGAAAACTATTCCGGTCAGAACAGACACTCCCAGAGTCCACAACAACACCTTGAGGTTAAGGTTTGTATCCTGCAAACTGACGAGGTCTTTAGGGCTGATAGCAATCAATGCCTTAATGCCGAGCCATGCGAATCCTAGTCCCATCAAACTGCTAAAAATTGCCAGCATCAAACTCTCGGTCAGCAGTTGTCTAACGACCCGTAAACGACTCGCGCCGAGCGCGGCCCGCAGTGCAATCTCTTTCTCGCGAGATGTGGCTAAAGACAGCAAAAGGTTGGCCACATTGGCGCAGGCAATAAGCAGAACAAAGCCAACCGCCCCCAACAAAAGCCAGAGAGATCGCCGAATATTGCCAAAAAATTGCTCACGGAGCGGTAGCACCTCGGCACCATAGTTAAAGTTGAATTGCGGCGCCTCGGCAGATAGACGAGTGGCAATGGTCCGTAACTCGGCATTCGCCTGGTCCACTGAGATTCCCGGCTTAAGGCGCCCGACAACAGACAGGAACCGGCCTCGATCATTTGCTAAGGCGCCAGTCCGCATCGATAACACACTCCAGAGTTCCGGCGGTCTACCCGTACCTGAACGCTGCTTAATATGAAATTGGAAGCTCGGCGGCATTACTCCAACGACCAAAAATGGCACTCCGTTCAGGGTGATCGATTGGCCCACGATATCTGGCCGAGCTCCAAACCGGCGTTGCCACAGGCCATAACTCAAGACTGCGACAGAGCTCTTCGCTGCCGCATCTTCAGACACCAACGGTCGTCCGAGAATTGGATCAACTCCAAGAATCTTAAACAACTCAGGCGTAGCAAACTGAACCGACAACTCTTCCGGTTCCCCTTCACCAGTAAGGTTGAGTCGCTGATCGGTAAATGCGGAGATATCTTCAAAGCTTGATGCCTGTTCACGCCAACTGCGAAAGTTCGCTCGCGAAGTCGTGTTTTGATGTCTACCCTCAGGCGTGACTTCCCAAAGCATCACGATCTTCTCTGCGTCTCGATAAGCCATCGGTCGCAAGAGCAGTTCATTTACGACTGAAAAGATGGCCGTGTTGGCGCCGATTCCCAACGCCAGGGTGAGCACCGCAACCGCGGTAAAACCTCTATGTTTTGTCAGTACTCGGGCGCCATAGCGCATGTCCTGCAGCAGCGTTTCGAGGAAGCCGCCACCTTTAACTTCATAGGCGTCGTCGCGAATATTTGTGATGTGACCAAAACTCCGAACAGCTTCGTCGCGCGCCCGAGCCGGGTCCATTCCCGAGGCGATATTGGCTTCGGTTTGCATATCAAGATGCGCGCGCATCTCACGATCAATATCTTCAATTACGCGGTCGCGACCACTCAAAGCGCGTATCCGGTCGCGAAGTAGATTGAGCCACTTCATCAATCACCTCTATGTTGCTTGTCGGATTTTTGTGACGGCGAGTACAAGCCGATCCCAGCTGGCTTCCTGATCTTCTAATTGTTTACGACCAGATCTGGTCAGTTTGTAGAACTTGGCGTCGCGTCCCGTTTCATGTACTGACCATTTCGACGAGACCCAGCCCTTTTGCTCGATGCGATAGAGCGCAGGGTAGAGAGAACCCTGTTCGACATTCAACATTTCGTCGGACAGTTGGCGAATTCGTTGAATGATCCCGTATCCATGCAGTTCACCGAGAGAGAGTGCCTTCAGGATCAACATATCGAGCGTGCCTTGCAGCAGGTCAGCTTTATCTTTGCCCACCATTTACTCGTCCCATCGATCAGATTTATGCGATGCCTAGAAAGTCGAGGCATCATAAAACCACCATACCTAGATTGTCAAAGTATGGGGATTGCTGGTGGGTTCCTAAGTCAGTCGTTGGTGTTAATTTGTGTCCTTCGTGGATCGCTTTTCACGAAACGTCACAGACGATCAACCAAATCACACGAAATAGCACGAACAAAGAAACTGAGAGTGGTCAATTTTGACAAGTCTGTATTGGTAGGTTAGGTCAGTCGGCGAACTAAACTGGCGGCAACTGCTACCAATTCGGCCAGTTCGACGGGCTTGGGCACATGCATGTGATAACCCGATCGCAAAGCTTGCAGGCGATCTTCAACACGTGTATATGCGGTGAGAGCGATCGCGGGAATTCGGCCTCCACTTTCCACCGGCAAACTTCGTACCTGCTTTATCAAGTCATAGCCATCTGCGCCTGGCATTCCAATATCACTGATAAGAACGTCCAACTTCTTCTGGTTCAACTCTTCCAGCGCTTCGGTAGCTGATGCCGCCAACGTTACGTTGGCCCCGCAAAATTCAAGACCCTGTCTTAGCAACTCGCGCGTGTCGGCTTCATCGTCAACCACTAATATTCTTAGTCCACTCAATGTGTCGGAGCACTCGGTTGTGGGGAGCAGGTCGCGCGCAGCAGGATGAACCCGTTCACCAGCTACATCAACCTGATATATAGGTGTAATTGGCAACAGGACCGTGAACGTTGCGCCTTGTCCTTCCCCGGGACTCCGTGCATCGACACTACCACCATGAAGTTCCACGAGATGCCGAACGATTGCCAGTCCGAGTCCCATTCCACCATGCTGCCGACTAGTACGTTGGTCTGCCTGACGAAAACGATCGAACACGTGAGGTAAAAAGTCGGGATCGATTCCCTGCCCGGTGTCGTTCACCACAATTTCGACATGCGAATTAACTCGTTCAAGTCTGATCTGAACTCGTCCCTCACGCGGCGTGAACTTGATCGCGTTTGAAAGAAGATTCCAAACGACTTGCTGGAGTCGCACCGGATCACCCGTGACTGAAACCTCTCCCGTGTCGATGATTTTTTGTATTCGCACTCCTTTGGCATCGGCGGCAGGCCTGACAGCTTCCACCGCCGCGTCG
>DATIBX010000530.1:0-9350 GCA_035457105.1 Pyrinomonadaceae bacterium | reverse complement strand
GGCATTCCATAACTAATCTTCTCAATTGATTCGGGCGCGGCAGCTTTAATGATGGCCCGCAACTCTTTTAGCATCGCTCGGGTGCTACTCGGGGCCGACGCAATGTAAGAATCAACGTCTTTGGGCTTCTTGGTCATGGTTTTTATCCAGTCTAAGTGGAATGTATAGGTGGCCCCCTGGGACGGGAACTGCAATTTCTGACTTGTTTAAGTCCCGATCTTTTATATATAAAGCCCTCGCAAGCAGTTGTCTCAAATCCATATTTGGAAAAGATCATGAGAAACTCAATGCTTTTACTGATCCTCGCCATCACCTCATCGTTGAGCCTCGCCGTACAGTCCGGAAGAAAAATTAGCACGACTCGAACGGCACCAACTGCTCCGATTCAGGCACCACTCACCCCAGAACCTGAGCCAACACGAGAGTCCCCGGCTGCTGAACTGATATCCATACCAGAAAGATACCGTGACCGCGAGATCAAATCTCTCAATAAAGGGACCTTCAGACTCTCAGATTTTCCCGGCAAAGTGATCGTCATAAATATCTGGGCATCATGGTGCGGCCCATGTCGGCGCGAAGTCCCGGAATATGAAAAGGTCCGAAAATCCTACCAGGGTCAGAATGTTGAGTTCATTGGTCTAACCACAGAGGATCCCCGTTCCGCTTCGGATCGGGTTAACCGATTCCTAAGAGAAGTAAACTTCGGATTCCGTCTCGGATGGGCTGACCGAGACATGGCTCGACTGCTGATGAACGGCCGCGGCTCGATTCCGCAGACAATAGTAATGGACAGTCGCGCCCGGATTGTCGAACAGTGGGCAGGTTACTCCTCCGGACACAGTGGCGACCGATTATCCGCATCAATCGAGGAAGCTCTCAAAGGTGGTAATAATTGACCCGTCAGGACACGCACAGCGCTTAAGGATTGCCCGTTTCAGCCCACAGCTGGCCTCGTTTACTGCTCTATAAAAACTTTTTGCCCAGGGCCGGCATTTCCCACCTTCCCTCGTCCAGTCTGATGCCTTATATTCTGTATTTGCAATAAGATCGCCAGCGGTTTCCAGGCTCGAAATTCAGGCCGGGCCTTTACAAGAACGTGAAATTCTCGACTACCAGACTATTCCCGTTATCACTGTGTCCGGTTGTACTGGTGTTGCTACTGGCATTCACACACCACATCACAACTGTCGAATCTAAATCCCAGGATCCTCCGATGGACGATCCCGCGTTTGAAACAGTCGTCAAACCTTTTTTTGCCAAGAACTGTTTTGCCTGCCACGACGAGGACTTACAAACAGCTAATCTCAATCTGGGCGGGTTCAAGACGGCTTCATCGCTGATCCAACAGCGCGCGACGATGAAACTTATTTTGGACAAGGTTCAAAGCGGCCAGATGCCGCCGGCAAAGATGCCAAGACCGAAGCCAGAAGAAGTCACAGCATTGAGTTCGTGGTTGACACATCAGCTCGCTCAAATGCCGGAGAAGACAGCCGCAAACCCGGAAGCGAATTCAGCAAATTCCAATTCGGGGCGAGTTACCCTGCGACGATTGAACCGCGTTGAGTACAACAATACTATTCGCGATCTGGTCGGAGTCGATCGACATCTGGCAGACGATTTTCCCCAGGATGATTCTGGCTACGGTTTTGACAACATTGGCGATGTCCTTTCACTGTCTCCCGTTTTGATGGAGAAATATCTTGCTGCGGCCGAGAAAATTTCGCGCACGGCAATCTTTGGTGTCGAGCCCATCAAGCCCACCCTGGTGAGGCTAAGAAGTGGAGAGCGAACCTTTACCCCGCAATCTGCACCTTTGACCGACTACGATCAATCAGGACTGAGCCTTCCAAACGCAGTTCACACTACTTATCGCTTTCCGGTCGACGGTGAGTACGTTATCAGGGCTAACCTTGGTGGTGACCGACCAGCTGGATCCGAGGCGTTCCAGTTGTCACTTTGGATTGATGGCGAACAGAAACAAACGATTCGCGTCGATCCCGGGAACCTCGCCTCGTTTGGACAGCTTGGCGAGCCTCAGCAACTCTGGGGTATTCGCCCCGAATTCAGAGTCACGGTGCCGGAAGGTGAACACTGGATTGGAGTGGCGATACCGCGCTTGTATGAAGGTCTGCCACCCAGCTATAACGGTCCAAACCCATCGAAGTTACCCATTCCGCCCTGGCCACGATATAAACCGCCACCGGATCTCACCCCTAAAGAGATTGAACAGCGACGGCTGGAACACGAAAAGAAAGGGTTGGAGAAGATTCCGGCTAATAGTCCGCGGGTTGGATTCCTGGAACTGGGTGGTCCATATGCTTCGATGAAAGGACCTTCGGCCGAAAGTAAAAAGAAGATTTATGTCTGCAAACATTCGAACGGAGTCCACAATGATAAATGCGCGCGTCTTATCATTGAACGCCTGGCCCATCGAGCCTACCGCCGCCCAGTCACCAAGGCTGAGATCCAAACGCTGACTACGCTTTATAGAAACGTGAAGACAGAGACTGGCTCTTTTGAGGAGGGGTTGGCGGTTGCCATTCAAGCAATTCTGATGTCGCCGAATTTTCTCTTCCGCGTCGAACAATTACCCGCTTCAACTGCTTTAGCGGCGAGCAAGCTGTCGCAGCACGAACTCGCATCGCGCCTCTCATATTTCCTTTGGAGCAGCATGCCAGATGATGAACTGCTGCTCGCAGCTGATCGCGGCCGGCTGGCGAAGCCCGCCGTACTTGATGCGCAGGTGCGTCGCATGTTGCTCGACCCAAAGGTTACAGCGCTGGTAGAAAACTTTGGCGGACAGTGGTTGCAGGTTAGGAAGCTTGAGTCGGTAAAGCCCGATGGTAAACGTTTTCCAGATTTCGACGAATACTTGAGACTTTCAATGGCTCGCGAAACTCAGGCGTTCTTTTCGAGCATTATTCTGGAGGATCGCAGTATTCTCGATTTCATTGATGCCGATTACTCGTTCTTGAACGAACGACTGGCAAGGCTTTATAACATTCCAAATATTAGTGGTCCTGAGTTTCGCAGGGTATCGTTCAATCCAGATTCTCATCGTGGGGGGTTGCTGACTCAGGCAAGTGTCTTGACAATCTCGTCCTATGCCAATCGGACGTCACCGGTTTTGCGCGGTAAATGGGTTTTGGAAAATCTGGTTGGTGCACCACCGCCACCACCACCGCCCGACGTGCCAAATCTGGACGAGGCAAAGATTGGTAAGACGTCGTCGATGCGAGAGCAACTGGAACAGCATCGGAAGAATGCTATTTGCGCGTCGTGTCATTCGCGCATGGATCCGCTCGGGTTTGGACTGGAAAATTTTGATGCGATCGGCGCATGGCGGACAAAGGACGGCGAGTTTACAATTGATTCTTCGGGGACGTTACCCAATGGCACATCGTTCAGTGGTCCAGCTGGCTTAAAAGCGATTCTCAAGCAAAAGCCGGATGCTTTTGCAGAATGCCTGACTCGAAAGCTGATGATTTATGCCTTAGGCCGCGGCCTTGAGCCTCCGGACGAAGGAACAGTCAAGGAGATAGTCAAAAACTTATCCGCAAATGACTATCGTTTCTCTAGTATGATCATGGGAATAGTTGAGAGTCAGGCGTTCCAAAGGCGAAGGGGAGAGAAAGTGCAATGATCATTACGCGTAAAAGCTTACCCAGAAGAACATTTCTTCGGGGAATGGGAACGATGATGGCGATTCCCATGCTCGATGCTATGGTTCCCGCCTTTGCACGCGGTGTTGATAGTCAGGCGCCCACTCGAATGGCATTTGCTTACGTGCCAAACGGCATTGTCATGAAAGACTGGACGCCCAAAACAACGGGCAGCAACTATGAATTCACCCGCATACTCAAGCCACTTGAAGCTTTTCGAGATGATCTTCTGATTTTCTCTAACCTGGACTCACATACCGGCAATGCCCTTGGTGATGGACCAGGTGATCATGCCCGAGCAGGTGCTTCGTTCCTGACGGGTGTGCATTGCCGAAAGACCGCTGGTGCTGATATTCGTGGTGGCGTCTCGGTGGATCAAGTTGCCGCGGCAAAGTTCACTGGCGTGACTCGCTTCCCTTCACTCGAATTGGGTTGTGAAGATTCACGTACGGTTGGGGACTGCGACTCAGGTTACAGTTGCGCTTATACAAACAGTCTCTCGTGGCGTACACCGCAGAACCCAATGCCTCCTGAAGTAAATCCACGAGCAGTTTTCGAACGACTATTCGGTTCCGCAGAGGACCTGAGCCTGGATCCCGAAACGAGAGCGCGTCGCATTCGGTATCGTAAAAGTATTCTTGATTTAGTGACTCGTGACACTCAGAGTTTGGTTAAGACTCTTGGAGCAGGCGATCGGCGAAAGCTGGACGAATACCTATTTTCCGTTCGGGAAGTCGAGCAACGAATTCAGAGCGCGGAAAAGGATCCCCGGCAACCGACACCGGGCATCGAGAAGCCAAGCGGTATTCCGTTCGAGTTTCCTCAGTATGTAAAGTTGATGTGCGACCTGCAAGTACTGGCATTTCAGTCGGATTTGACTCGAGTCGTCACGTTGGTCATCGGTCGCGAGGGAAGTAACCGCGTTTATCCTGAAATCGGAATCGACGATCCTCATCATCCACTTACGCATCATCGAAATAATCCTGAATGGATCGAAAAGGTTACCAAGATTAATACTCTGCACGTAGAAATGTTTGCTTACCTGCTGAAGCGTCTGAAGTCCACACCCGAAGGTGAGGGGTCCTTGTTAGATCATTCTTTGCTGGTTTACGGAAGTGGAATCGCCGACGGCAACAATCACACACACGAGGCGTTACCCGTCTTACTCGCGGGTCGTGGAGGCGGAGTGAAGCCTGGTAAACATGCCGTCGCAGCTCAAGGCACACCAATCACAAATCTATATCTGTCACTGCTTGATAGAGTGGGAGTTCACCAGGAAAGTCTGGGAGACAGTACCGGCCGATTCGATTTGTAACACTGGACGATCTGACTTTCTTACTTTCCGGAATGACGCGTCACCAGTATCCTGCAGACCGGAAGGGGTGGCAGAGCGGCCCTACACTCAGCTCACCAGAATCCGGCAGTCAGGAAGGGTGGCAGAGCAGCACTTTCACTCAGCTTCAATACTCGAAGGCAGCGGCGCCCCCGCTCTTCCTTATCCATATGGACCACAAAAGTTGAAATGAATTTGAATGTAAGCAGAGTTGCGCGGGGGCGTCGCTGGGTCCGAGTATGGAAGCTGAGTGAAAGTGCTGCTCTGCCACCCTTCCTGACTGGTAGTTCTGATTGCGGTCTTGAAGGCTTACTCACTCATCCTTCAAACAGATGTGTGCCGTGAGTTATCGCTCCACCTGCTCGGAGCGCGCTCGCCACGAACACAACCTCAGCCAGCTCTTTCTCAGTAGCACCGTTCTCTACGGCTACTTGCCGGTGCACTTCAATGCAATACGGGCATTGTGTAGTTAACGCCACTGCGATCGCCATCAGCTCTTTATACTTTTTAGGAATCGCTCCTTCTGCAAGTGCAGCCTTGTCATAAGCACGAAATGTCGTCATCGCCTCAGGCGAAAGCTCACCCAACTTCGGCAGTTTATTTAGATTTTCTTTCGAATACATCGTGTTTTTTCCTTTCGTCCAGGCCCAGCGAACGGTTAAGTTAATCTTCCCGGTCCACCCTATCTCCTACCGTTGGCCCGTGACCGCTTACTATCCACGATCCTCGTCTTGAATGCTTGATTGATCGTCCCGTATTCTTTACCAGACCCAATTTTTCAGGGGAGTAAAATGGACGTACTTTCTGAAGTTTTAAGAGTAATAAGATTAGAGGGGGCCGTCTTTTTCAATGCCGAATTCTCGGCCCCCTGGAGTATAAACTCCAGCCCACATGAAGCGCTGGCGCCCTATATCTCGCACGCCGCTGGCCATGTCATTCGATATCACCTGGTGACCGAGGGCCACGCTTATGCTCAGCTGGTGGATGGACCACGGGTGGAATTAGAACCGGGCGATATCGTTGTGTTTCCGCACAGCGATCCCCATGTCCTGGGCAACGGCAGTTTCGCAAGACCCGCACCCACTTTTAGCACTTTTGAGAAGAACCTAACGCAGGGAGTCCAACTGATGCGGTTCGGGGGCGGAGGTGAAACCACTAAATTTGTATGTGGATTCATGGCCTGCGAGCCACATCTCAGCTCAGTTGTATTAAGCGGCTTGCCCAAAATTCTGAAGATACACATCGCTGACGAACCATCCGGCAAATGGATCGAGGACTCGATTCGATATTCCGTCAATACCGCAGATGGCCCGGACGAGGGACGCGGTCTGGTTCTTACCAAACTTTCTGAAGTCTTATTTGTCGAAACTTTGCGAAGGTACGTCAACTCGCTGCCGCCAGATCAGAAAGGCTGGCTGGCTGGCGCACGTGATCCAGTCATCAGCGAGGTGCTGGCCCTGCTCCACAAAGAACCTGCGGACCCTTGGACCATCGCCAATCTCGCAAAACGGGTAGGTTTATCGCGAACGCGACTGGCTGAACGCTTCCGCAACTTTCTTGGCAAATCGCCGATGGCCTACCTTGCTCAATGGCGTCTAAAACTGGGTGCCGATATTCTTCAAACTACAGAAAACAGTGTGGCGGAAGTGGCGGCAGCCGTCGGCTACGGCTCAGAGGCCGCGTTCAATCGCGCCTTCAAGCGTGAATTCAAATGTCCGCCGGCTCAGTTCCGCCGCAAATACAAAACAGCCGTTGTCACCCGCTGAGATCGATTTCAGGATCGTTAGCAAGCGCCAGAAGTTTACTGTACGCCCTGGGGTTTCTCTTGGAGAGAGGCTGTCCGTTTCATCTCGCCCCACGTCACGGTGGTGCCAAACATCCACTTTCTCAATCCATTCAAACGCCAGGGTGCATTCAATTGACGTTAGCCGAAATTCTCTGCAATTGTTGATTAGAGACGTTATGCAGAGGCATTTTGCCTCAGATGCATTCCGGTGAGTTCGCAGGCGAATGAAATAGACGCTCTGAACAAAGGAGGATTTTGTCCATGGCCAAGTTGTCCAATGATGAGGAGTTTAGCGCTAATGGTTTTGCGGACGAGCGATCTGGGCTAAATCCATGGCGCACCCTGATCGCACTGGCCCGTCCCTTTCGCGGCCGATTGCTATTGATCGTGCTGCTAGCTGCTTTAAGCACGGCAGCAAGTTTGATTGAGCCACTAATTTACCGGGTAGCAGTTAACGACGTAGCAGGCCTCTTTGTTGATAAAGAACAGCGCGAACCTGTTGAGATCGAACCTGATGTTGTAGATGCCGAAGCAGGCTTTGCCACCGAGTTTGAAACGATTGCCTATCAATCTCACATACCAGGACCAACACCACGTCGCCACGTCGAAAGTCGCACAGAGAGACAACACCACCTCCGTTATCAACAACCTCATCGCCGTGGCCACGTTGCCCCGCGAACACCTACGCAAACTCTAAACACATTTATCTGGGCGGTAGCCCTCATGTTTTGCCTGAGTGTCTTTAGCTATTTCATCTGGCTGATTGGCGACAACTTGAGTGCCAGGCTAGGAAGCCAGATAGAAACCAGATTTATCCAACGAATCTTCGGTCATGTCTTACGTCTACCGCTGGGCTTCTTTGGCAAGCGTGCTAGCGGCGCGCTCGCCAAACAGATCGACCAGTCTGATCAGGTTTCCCCAATCGTTAACGCTTTTACTCAAACAGTCGTGCCTCAGACCATGACGATCGTAGGGGCTTTCATCATCATGCTGACGCAGAATTGGCAGATGACGTTGATTGCTCTGGCTACGCTGCCGCTCTATTTCTTCATTGCCTGGCGATCAGCAAAGAGACTTGAGAAAGGTCTCGAAAGTTATTACGCACAGTGGGAGGATGTCTCGGGTCGAATTCAAGACTCGCTCTCGGCCATCAAAACAGTGAAGTTATCTGGAGCCGAAACAAGAGAGATAGAGCATTTTAAAGAGATCTCAGAAGACGCATACGACGCCTATATCCAGCGCAATCGGTTGAGCAATCGATACGAGTTTTGGGAACATGCAATTACGCGCTTAGGTAACGCTCTGGTTCTCGCAGTCGGAGGTTACTTTGCGTTGAAGCACGAGCTGACGCCCGGTGATGTTGTGATGTTCGTTTCATACGTCTCGATGCTTTACGATCCGATCGATGCATTAACCGCGATGGCGATTGAGCTACAACAAAATGGCATCGCCTTGCGTCGTGCTCTTCGACTTACCGACGAAAAGGTTGAGCCACAAGAAGGACAGCCTTTGAAGCCCGGTCGAGGGGAGATCGAATTCAAGAATGTGCATTTTGGTTATTTGCCCGCTCAGGAAGTACTGAAGGGATTATCGTTACGAATCAAGTCGGGCCAAGTCGTCGCGTTGGTTGGACCATCCGGTGCCGGTAAGACGACTACAACCGATTTGCTGATGCGCCTTTACGAGCCGAACTCAGGAGAAGTGTTCATTGATGGGCAACGATTGTCTGCACTTCAGGCGGCATCTGTGCGTCGTGACATTGGAGTAGTCGCGGCCGATGGTGCAGTGTTCCGCGGGTCACTCGCCGACAATATTCGATACAAGCGTCCCGATGCTTCGAATGAACAAATTCGGGTCGCAGCTCTGGCAGCCGGACTGGGAAACGCTCTTAATCGATTGCCGGACGGTCTGGAAACAAGGATCGGCGAGGGTGGCATAGGTCTTTCCGTTGGCGAAAGGCAACGATTACAAATGGCGCGGGTGCTGGCTGCAAATCCGCGCATCATGGTACTCGACGAAGCGACGGCAAATCTCGACTATGCCACTGAGGTTGAAGTGAAAGATGCGTTGGCGAAGTTAAGAAAAGGGCGCACGACAATTGTGATTGCGCACCGCTTCTCGATGGTCAGAGACGTGGACTACGTGTACGTGTTAGACGGCGGACAAGTAATTGAAGAGGGGACGCCAGAAGAATTGATGAGTAGGCCGGGGTGGTTCGCGGACTTTGCTGCGAGCGGACAGATGGAGACTGATGAGGACGAAGAGGAAGAGATTCGAGAAGAGGAGGAGTAAATCATCTTTTCGCATTATTTGATATTTGATATCGGATATTTGAGAATTGATAACTGCATCGTTGTGCTGATTTGTACAAAACTCCCGCTCTGGTACCCTTCCCAATTTTGCATGATTCTGGTGAGTAGACCTTCTTAATTAGTAATTCTCAAACATCAAATAATCATTAATTCTTATTCTCGGCCGACGCCAAGCGCATCAGCGACACGGTTGATGTAGTTGAACCACGATGCAATCAAGGTAATCTGGAGAATTCCCTTATCATCAAAACCGACTG
>DATIBX010000529.1:0-10686 GCA_035457105.1 Pyrinomonadaceae bacterium | reverse complement strand
TTCTGTTGTTCCCGTGGTTGTCGTTTTGAATGCAACTTTTACGTCAGGCAGTTCGGCGTCAGCTTTCTCACATCCTTTGCGGGCTATCTTCCAGAAGTCGGAAGTACTGTTAGTTATGAACGCTATCGTCTTTACCGCCTTTGGTTGCTTAGGAGGAGGAGAGGCACAACTGACGGCTAGACCCAAAGTAACGGCTACGGCACAAACGAACGTACGTTGAAAGGATCTTTTCATGTTCGCGTCTCCTGCGAATGAGTTTCTTGATGGCATGAACGGCAGTTTATTTCGTGTTCAGCCCTCGGCTCGTCCTTCCTCTGAAGTACTCATGTCTCACGATCGCCAACAATTGCCCGAGAAATCGCGCTGAGAGCCGCGAACGGACCATAAGCAATTGAGCGGCAAATCGCTGCGAGGACACTGCACAGAAAAAGAGGATGTTTTAAGCATCGCATGGATTCTTCCTACAATGGGCGTTTGCCACTTCCAATCCATTGATGATGCTTGGAAACGACTCTACGATAATGCCCCAATGTGATCCACGCGGCAATACTCGGACTAACTCCATCTAATCCAGCCGGGAAACAAACTGGTTCCAGCACGGACTCGTTCGGTGCCCTGACTAAAGATTAGGCACAGTCGACGTCTCTCGTGGCTCGGGTCTGATTTTCTGAGGCTCGGGCGTGAAGTCCTCGCCTGGATTGATGAAGCGGTTCCTCTCATCCGCTCGAACCGACAAGAGCGGTCGTTGATCCTGCCGGCACTGTAAAAGAAATGTTCTTCAGTACAGGTGTGTCGTCGTGGTATTCGAAGCTGACGTTTGAAACTCGATCTCACCATCGATCCTGCCCAAAGGTTCGCGAGTCTGATCTTCTTCGTCCTCAGTTGCCATTCTTCTTTGCCGGCGATGTTAGTGGCCATGCTGCTGGTACCACCTGCGTATGCATATGCGATATTGCGGCACCGGGTTATCCCCATTAGCCTGATCATCCGCCGTGGCCTCCAGTACCTGCTCGCCAAGAACGTGCTGCGGACCTTGATCGCGCTTCCCATCATTGGGCTCACGCTGACCATTCTCGCGAATCCGGACAGGACGGTTTCGGACATCCTCTTTCGGAATTCTCTCTACTTTTATGTGACTTTAATGATCGCTGCCGCGATCATCTTCTTGTTCCGTAAGAGGCTGAACGATTGGATCGACCGAAAGTTCTTCCGCGAGCAGTACAACCAGGAGACGATCTTGCGTGGACTGATCGAGGAGGTCAAGAAACATGATTCACTCCCGGAGATGTCCAGACTGGTCAGCCAGAAGGTCGAGTTTGCACTGCATCCGAAACGAATCTACCTGTTCTACCGTGAGGAAGAGATGGGCGACCTCTCGCTCGGCTACTCCTCAGGCGGGACTTCAGAAGAGCTACACATCCCGGAGGAGTTTCGCCTCTTGCGACTGATCGAAGGCCAGGCCGCCGCGCAACAGTTTCCTCTCGCGCAGAAGAACAACTTACCAGACAGTGAGAAAGAGTGGCTGGCCGGACTCGGAACGCGGTTGATCGTACCGCTCGTGGGCACCGACAACCGGTTGGCGGGTCTTTTCTTGCTGGGCGAGGAGAAGTCCGAAGTACCCTACACGGCGCGTGACCGCGACCTTCTGCAAGCATTGGCTAGTCAGATCGCACTCGTATACGAAAACTCGCGGTTAAAAGAGCGGGTGGATCGTGAGCGAAAGATCAAACAGGAAGTGCTCGGGCGTTTCAAAGAAGGGCGCATCGATTTGATGAAGGAGTGCCCGCGATGTGGAGCCTGTTTTTGATAGCTCCGTGCTGTCATGTACTCGGGACGGAAGCGAACTCACGTTCGCGTTGCCCGTCGAGCGGACGGTCGAAGGGAGATACCGATTAGAGCGGTTGATCTGCAAAGGTGGCATGGGCGCTGTTTATGAAGCGACGGATTTACGATTGAACCGGCGGGTCGCCATCAAGATTTTGGGTAGCGGCATGTTCGGCAACCGTGAGGCGTTGCGCCGCTTCGAGCGCGAGGCACAGACTTCAGCAAAGCTGCACCATCCGAATATCATCACCGTGTTTGATTACGGAGTGCTCGGCACCGGAGGCGCCTACCTGGTGATGGAACTCGTTTCCGGGGAAACTCTCGGAAGGTGATCAAGCGAAGAGGATGCGTAGATCCTCAGATGTCGGCCGAATTGTTTGTGCAAGTGCTCGAAGGAGTCAAAGCGGCTCATCAGGCCGGCGTCATTCACCGCGACCTGAAGCCTGACAACATCTTGATCTCACAAGGAAAGGATGGTCAAATCCAAGTCCGACTACTGGATTTTGGACTAGCGAAAATCAGATTGCCGGAGTTGATCGATACGCACAGTCCGACTGCGCCCGTGACGACGCCCGGCACCGTGCTGGGGACGTTCGGCTACATGTCGCCGGAACAGTTGACGGGCACGACAGTAGATGAGCGCAGCGACCTCTTCTCTATCGGCGTGATAGTGGTCGAAGCGCTTACCGGGCGCCGTCCTTTCAGCGGGAAAACATACCCCGAGCTACTAACGTCGATCCTCCATGGAGACTTTCACCTGCCATTAAATTCGGCAGAAGCTGAGCGCCTGGATGCGGTGCTGCAGAACTGTATGGCGAAGGATCGAGGCGACCGCTTTTCATCAGCAGCAGCGATGCAGAGGGAGTTGATACCGGCGCTCCAAGCGTATCGGCCGCTTAACAGCCAGCAGTGGACGAGCTCTGAAGCAGAGGATACGCGCCGGTATTAAAGAAGGAGGCTCAGATTTTGTCTTGGCAATCTAATTCCACATAATGCCAGCAATACGCATTCACAATAGCATTCAGTCCAGAGAAAATGAGTTGAAACGTAGCCGTTCGCTTCCCTCCAAGGTCGTGCTGAATACGGCATTGTCCATCGTATAGAGGAAAACCGTCCGCTACACATTGAGAGCCGCCACTGCCTTCTCGTAATCATCGGGACGCACGTAGATAATGTAACCATAATGGCCCGCCCCATCAGCGACTCCACTCGATGCATAGATGTTCACGTTAGCCGCATAAAGCCTTGAATGCACTTCAGCTAGCGCGCCGAGTTTATCATCACCCTGAACCAACAAAGCGGGCTGCGGTCCTTCTAACTTGAGACCAGACTTCTGAGCCTCGTTCCGAAGTTGTGCACTGACTTCAGGAAAGACTGTCAGTTGAGTGTTCATCGGTCCAAACGGAACGGCCGTAACAGCCAACAGATTGATACCGAGATTGGCTAACAGTGAGAGGACCTTGTAAGCCTCTCCAGGTTCATCTTTGACTGTGGTGTAAAAGTAATCGACGCGACGAATGTTGAATGCCATGATCAACTCTCCTTCGCTATAACTGATCGTGGTCCCTGTTTACCGCCAGCTAATTAGTGCTTTGCAGCGGACTCGGTCGGCCCGGACGTTGTTTAAAGCAATGAACTGTTTTTGCGAATTCGCTGCAACGTTGCCGCCAAAAACTGAAAACTAATAAGCTCTTTTCTGTGCTTGGATTCGGAATGCAGTTTTGATCAACTTCGCACCTTTGAATGGTTCGGGTCGATGGATGATTACAAGTCTAATCCTGTTGAGATCCCTGAATGATGCTTCGTGAGTATCGGGTATTAACTCGCCTTTGAATAATGCGTCCTCGAATTCTTTGTCGGTGATTCCGTCCTCACGTATTCGGTCTTGCGCGTGGCGACTGACCGCTACATTACCGAGTTCGGGCACGTTCTCGTAGTAGTGCTTCACGCTCTCAATAATATCAATTTGGCATCGGCTAAGGACGATGATCTTACAACTCAAAAAAATCGCCACTTGCTCTTTGCCGCTCTGTAACCTGATCACGGTTTATTGTGAAAGATTCACCTGTTGCCGCCTTGGGCCGCAATATTGACCTGAAGTGCCGGACAATTTCGCGAGAGTTTTCTAACTCGGGTGAGCGTTTCGCAAGCTCGAGTAAATCTCTTTTGCGCAGCCGACAATCTCTTCTCCCAAAAAATTCCAAGCGTCAAAGTTATCGATTGCTTCATGGTGCTGGAATAACTTAACTCGACAAGGTTAAGTTTGAGCCAACACAGCGCTCACGACGAGTCCGCTCCAAGCGCTGTTGTTCGGGGGCGGGCAGATGGTCCACCAAGAATCGCGCAAATGATGTCGCAGCATCGATCGGAACATTCGAACCAATAGAATGCAGATCTGAAGGCCCATCGGCTTCAGGGACGGGTTCGAATCCAACATTTATTTGTGCATACACACTTGCTTGGCGGAAAGTTATCCAGGCAAAACGCTCCTTGGCCAACTGATATCCCTGCTCGCCAAGGCCAATCACTGGCTTACTCTCATTAATCTGCAATCTTTGTGACCAATCTAATGCCTTTTCAGCATCTAGTTTTGATTCGCCGTAGAGTATCAATATGGTGACAGTAAGAGCTTGACGACGACACCGGAATTGATACCTGTTTCCTCTTGGACTCTCCGGGCCGGGTTCTCCCTGTGGCGTGTGGACTCTGGAGCAATACCATCCTGGATAGTTTTCTTTCATCGCCCGTTCAAGGTTTCCGATCACCTCATCCGGTTCAGTTTGCGCGCGCACACTTCCAAACAACGAAAACGTAAGAGCCAAAATTCCAAACCACCAGATATTTTTTCTAATAGATCTGTCCATCAATTTAGCCGCCGAACGCTGCGCTTGAGCGGCTCGCCCACGCAAGTTAACAAAGAGGCCCGCTCACGGCGAGTCCGCTCCAAGCGCGTGTTGGGCGGCGATTGATTCAGCAATATACCGAGCGCCCGCCTCTCTTAACGATTTCCTGCGACTTTGAACTCATCATAACGATGACATTAGCCTTGCTGAATCTAACAATGTAACTACCATTTTCTTTTGAAGGTATCCATAAGAAAGCCGCATCCCCTATTCCCTCCAATGTACTACGCCTTTCGAAATCCTCATCTTTATACTCACGCTCGAAGACCTCTTTCGCAGTTTGTAATTTTCTATAGACTACAATGAATGCGCTCACTTGCTCTTTACCATTTGTCCATGAAAGAGCCGCTTGAGGAAAATCATCTGCTTCAGTCCGCAGATAAGCATCATCTTTAACGAGCTTCCATCCTATCTCTCTCTCTCTCTCTCTCAGGAATAGACTGTTCGATTCGATCCAAAACTGATACTTGCCGCTGTGCTTTAACGGCAACGAAAGCACCTGTAAGACTCGCCAAAAGAGTGAGCGATACCAGTTTTATCATCTATTTCTTCCTTACGGCGTGCTAGCCACCCAACGTTGCGCTTCAGCGGCTCGCCCAAGTTACTTAACTAAGAAGCCGTTACGGCGAGTCCGTTCCAAGCGCTTGGGTTGTTGGATTGCTCCGTTGCTTAAAGATCATCCTCAGTGCTGCGGTAATCGAATCTCTTCCAAAAAGCTAGGCCGGTCGAATGAACGCCTCGATGCCTTTGAAGAATTTCATAAACGTTTCATTCTTGAGAACAAGCTGTAAGGTGGCTGGGGTCATTTCCGATTAGCTATGACGTCCAATTCCCTGAGCAAATCGTAGCCTGACACCTCCGCGCCTGTGGCCCGTATCTTCGCGGCTTCGCCTTTGGGGAGCTGGGCCAAGATCGTATTGCGATTACAGGAACTCGTTTGCAGTGGCTTCCCACCAGCAAATACCACATATCGTTGCCCAAGTTGAAAGTCGGCACCGCATGTGCACACGAAGGTTTGGGTGCCACATGTTTGCACGCGCAGGCGTCGGACGGACGACCCCTTCCAGCGTCGCTCAACGAAAAAGGTCGCAATCATGTTTTCAACTCTCTCACCCTTGATTATCGTCGACGAAACCTCGATTGAAATGATGCGTCCGACGAATACCGCGCTAGACTGGCGGTACTCATCAGCTATAGATCCCAAGTCGGAGCATGTGCACGCAACAACAGGACGAGCAATCCACATTGTAACGAGAATGCACGCAAGAATCGAAGACCTAATCATATCGATGACTCCTGAAGCCCCAAAATTTGCATTGCCCCACAACCATTCGCCAACCTCAATAACAGCACCTTACATTTTGCTTTCCCTTACGATTCGATAGCAAAGCGGCTCGCCAACGCAACTCAACAAAGAAGCCCGCTGATGGCGAGTCAGCTCCAAGCGCTTATAGGTTGTTAGCTTGCGCTCAAAGATAAAGAGCTTCTTTATTGGATTATTTGGTCTACTCAGGTTCAACCTTTTCGACATCTTGATATCTCAACTTGACTGGCCTTGAACGTCCAAAAATATTCACCATCACGTTGAGAAGGAATTTTGATTGATTAATGCCCGCAACTTTGCCGGTAAACGCCGTGAATGGACCACACTTGATGCGCACCGTGTCACCGAGTCGAAATGTGAACCTTGTGCGCTTTTTATTCGGTAAGCCTTGCGACATCCTCGAGGTTTCATCTTCGGTCATAGCCATAAATCTCTTCCCAGCCACCACGGTCCTTAAAAAGGAGGTTAGCACAGATGAGACACATCAAAGCCTCACCATCGTGAGCATTCGTTAGCAAGCTAACGCTGCGCTTGAGCGGCTCGCCCACTCAACTTAACAAAGATGCCCGCACAAGGCGAGTCCGCTCCAAGCGCTGTTATGCAGCGAATTGCAAGTACCTAGCATATGCCACCGCGCGCGAAAGCGCGTGCCAGAAAGCAAGATCGTCATGGGACACATAGAAATGCTTCAGTCGTCCCAATCGATTGCGAGCATTTTGAAGCACCCAGCATTCAAGTCCGGTGGACGTTGAGTTGTAATGCCAGTTAGCGTGCGAGAACGCGTTGCGGAAATCACGGATCGCTCCACGCGAGAGATGTTTTGCACATCGAGCCGCGACCGATTTCGGTGGCGCTTGTTTTGATAAAACTTTGAAACGTGCGTCTGTGAGATAGACGAAGCAAATGTAGTTTTGCACGATGACCTGTGTTCGAACTTTAATCGGATGTTCAGGAAGGGAATGAGCTAAGTCCATCCAACCCTGGAAAACAAGAAGTTCATCAATGCGAGCGGAAATTGGCACTGGAGATGCGGCCTTGATTTCAGCTTTTGCGTCGGGGGAGAGTGCGTGAACATCACGCGCGACCAACGTTGCGACCTTCGAGGCTTCGTCGGCGGTGAGGCCAACGTCGCGAAGAAGTCGCTTGCTATGAACAGCGAGTTGGTTATTCAGTTTCTCCAACTTCTGCATAGGATAGACGGATAACGCTGCGCTTGAGCGGCTCGCCCACGCAACTTAACAAAGAAGCCCGCTCACGGCGAGTCCGCTTCAAGCTCTTGTTCGGCGGCCACGATCAAACGAGCTTGTCATACTCCGCATGCGAGCCAATCCAAAACCAAACTATGGCATCAGGAGCATCCATGCTTAACGCTCGATAGTGGGCGCCTACTCGTACCGACCACAATTGATCAATTTTCTTCAGATGTAACGACGGATGATGAGGATCGGCTCTCAACAATTCAAAATTCTTGTCCGCTAACTTTCGAATCGCTTCAGGCAAGTTGCGATAATGCCGCCAGAAGCGCGGCGAAGCCAAATGCTTCCCAGTTCTCCACAGCGATTAGACTCAAAGTCCTTCTTCGCTTCCTCGAGCAAAGAATCCAAACGACCGGCCTTAAGATCCCTCTCAATCTGCTGATCCCAGACTTGAGCTTGGAATTCTTCAAACCACTTTGCCAATTCTGCAATCTTTGCTGGCGGCAAGTTTGCTATTGCGCTCTCAATTTCTTTTACGTCCATGTTCGCAGTCTAGCCCAACCCTTTCGATATCATCAACCTGGCCGCCGAACGTCGAGCTTGAGCGGCTCGCCCACGCAACTGAACAAAGAAGCCCGCTCATGGCGAGTCCGCTCCAAGCGCGTGTTCGGCGGCGCGTTCGAATTCAAGCAACATCGCGGAATAGCTTCCTAAAAACAAACCAGAAAGTACAACCACAAGCGACACCAACTACGAGCCCTGACATAGTTAGCCAAAGAACCATTGAATGAACCCGGCTTCAATTGCACTCGAAGCGACAAATCTGAGCCAGGACTTACATAATGATAACCACTTAAGATGAAAACCAATCTAAATAGAGCGAAAAATATTAGAGGGCACGCAACAACGGGAATCGCAGTAACGAAAGGCGCTCGCATCGAACGAAATGTTCGCAACGCAAGCAATGACAAAACTGGTGATGCGAATGCTAAGACCAACCCGACCGTCGAATAGAATTCACCAGGTGGGTAATTGAGAATCTTGAATGGATAGGAGGCCAGAACATGCGCCAATAGCATTGCTTGACCCAAGGATCCCAAACCGCCGATTACGAAATTGGCCACCGTTTCATTGCGAGTCATGATTTTCACAAGTAGCCGCCGAACGGTTGAGTTGACACGGCCGCGCGGTAGCGACAACTGTGATTTACAAAAGCTTCATGCGAAACACGCTCCCGCGGCTCGCGTCCAACGATTTGTTGACCACTTCACCCGAAGCTAATTCTTTCCGCGCACAAACTTCTGAACTCTTCTTCCTCCGAAATCGGCCGTATATACCGCTCCGCTTTTTGCGACTGCCACCCAGTGAACATCCAAGAACTGGCCGTCGTAGTTTCCATACCGCCCTGTCCGTGTGACTAATGATCCATCCGACCGCATTACCAAAAGCCCGGTGACGTCCGGGAACTTGTCAGGGCCTAGTCCCATTTGCACAACAAATGCAAGACCATCGTGGCCAATTTTGATGTCCTGCAAAGACGCGAACGGCGGGCCTTTCCATTCAGTGAGATAGTTGCCCTGACTATCAAAAATTTGCACGCGCCGGTTACCACGATCAAGCACATACACTCGACCTCTGTCGAAGGTAAGAGCGTGCGGCAGGTCGAACTGGCCCGCATTCTTTCCCTTGGTGCCCCACTGAAGCAGAAACTTTCCATCGGCTCCGAATTTGACGACGCGGTTGTTTCCGTAACCGTCGCTCACATAGAAGGAGCCATCGGGCGCAACCGCGACATCGCTCGGCTGGTTGAAATGGGACGTGTCGTCGCCAGCAACAGCGCGTTCCCCGAGTTTCAGCAGAAGTTTACCGTCATGAGAAAACTTGAACACCTGATGCAGCACCACATCAGCGATCCAGATGTTGTCTTTTGAGTCGACGGTGATGCTGTGCGGCAAGGCCAGAATCTTCTCTCCCCATTTCTTTAGCAGCCGCCCCGTGCGCCCATCGAAAACAAACACGGTAGGGGCTGGAATAGGCGACGTGTCGAATGGTCCCGAATCTGGCCACTTCCGCCCGCCCCGTTTCAAAACGAGGACGTCGTCATTCGAATCGACCGCGACCGCCGAGACTTCATCCAGGATGGTGTTTTCCGGCAGCACCGGCCAGCTGTGGACCACATGATAATGAGGTGATGGCGAATTTGTGAGTGAAGTTTTGCTCGATGGAGGCGGAGGTTGTGCATTACCGCTCACACCGGCGATGCCCAACAAGAACGAGGCAATCAGCAGAGTACGAATGGAGGCCGCGTTGGCCACGAAACGTCTTGCGATCTCCGCATCGGTTTTTACGACACTAGTCATCGAATTCAGTTGCGGCCCAACGCTGCGATTGGGCGGCTCGCCCAAGTTACTGCGAATAAAGGCTACTCACCGGCGACTCCGCTCCAAGCGCGTGTTAGCCTCCGCCGATGCGAACCAACTCTCCTGCCTTAACGCCCTCAATCGCTGCGTTAACCTCAGGCATTAGCGGCAACAATGTTTTGAAGCGATTGTTTCGCGCCACCATAAGAATAATTCCGATATTGAAGCGCTGTAGATTCTGCTGAAAAATCAGATTCTGATCCACGGTGAGAAAAACATCGAACTCGACCTCAGCCAGCGCGAGCAACGCTCCATTCTTCAGACCCGCCAACCACTCTCAGTGACCGTGCGCACTTCATGATTCGCAAGCTCTCTCCTCAATTTACGTGGCACACATTCATCAAGCAGCACTTTCATAATCCTGGGCCAGTAAACTCTCCTTCATTTTCTCTAACACTTTCACCGCATGGTCTCGACTGACGGCTGGAAAATCATCCAGAAACTCATCGAGCGTATCGCCTTCTTCAAGGTAGGAAATTAAGGTCTGGACCGGCACACGTGTGCCCGCAAACACAGGAGTGCCGCCAAGAATTTCTTCCGAGCGCTGGATCAAATCTCTGCAGACATTCAATTCACCTCAATCGCATCATAACAAAGCGCCCGTGCGAGGTGTTAGGGAGGCGGCTAATGCTGCGCTTGAGCGGCTCGCCCACGCAACTTAATAAATAAGCCCGCTCATGGCGAGTCCGCTCCAAGCACGTGTTATGTGCGGCGCATCATATCCTTTCCAAACATCGATTCAACCTGCTCCGGGGTAATTCCCTTGGTTTGCATAACGCTCCACGTAGCTTTCTTAGCAAGACCTGTCCATATCAACTAGAAAGTCCATGAAAAAGCCGAAACCTACGCGCCCTTTTCCAGAAAAGCCGAGCCACTTATGGTCAAACCAGTTATCAATCTTGATAACGAAAACCTTGTTAGGAATGCTCTCATTTACACAGGCAGAGATCACCTGCTTCACCAATTCAACAAACTGCGGGTCATCATTTTGTTTCACTAGAAGTTTCATTGTGGTAACT
>DATIBX010000528.1:0-11444 GCA_035457105.1 Pyrinomonadaceae bacterium | reverse complement strand
GACAGGCCATTCCAAACTCGGCTCATATTCTCTACGGTACTAAATGAGCGAGTCTCCATTCGATCGATATACAAAGTTCCATTCAAATGGTCGATCTCGTGTTGGAGAATACGAGCGTACCAACCCTCGGCTTCGATGGTAACGGGTTCGGCGCGTTCGTTAAGGCACTTGACTGTGACACGGAGCCCTCGAGGGACCAGCCCTGCGAAACCACTCAAGCTGAGACAGCCTTCGAAAAACTCAACCGTGTCGCTGGAGATTTCGATCGTCGGATTGATTATCACCTGAAAGTCTACTGGCGTTCGTTGCCGCTCCGAGAGTTGGTCGTCGGCAGCTCCATGCTGATACTCCTCTCGATCCTCAATGACAGCCAGTTGAATGCCAACACCAATTTGCGGGGCCGCAAGGCCAACGCCTGGTGCATCACGCATTGTTTCGCGCATTAATTCGATTTGCTGTTGGACCGAGGCGCTCTTGATTTCGTCGGTGGTTAGTGGCCGGCTCGGTACTCTCAGGACAGGATCGCCCGCTTGCACAATCTTAAGTTTCATTTCGGGAATGATGACATGCTTTAAAGAGAAAGATAAAGCGAAGAACTAAGACGAACAAGAAACTGACTGAGAGTATCTTGTTTGGAATGGGGGCGGCCACGGAGTGCCGCCCCTACAACATTAGTTGTTAGCACCTGTTTCTCTTTCGGGATCAGATGAAAGGCACCATCCATTTCATGGCAACTCGACGTGATACATCCAGGCCACGCCGAGCTTCGTTCCGCAAAATAGATCTGAGGTCTGGCGTAAGCGCCTGCTTGGGAATTTCCTCGAAACCCAGGCGTGAATAGAACGGCATATTCCATGGCACATCTCGAAAGGTCGTTAGAGTGACCGCTCGGTACCCACGCTTCCACGCCCAGCGACATACCGTAGTCACCAGCTTGGTTCCAACCCCACGTCGCCCATGATCTGGGTGTACATCGATTTCCTCAAGATGAACTGAAATTGGATCGAATACTTCCACGTGAGCAAAACCGATTGGTATTTCCCCAGCTAACGCTACCCAGAGACGGCCTTCGGCTTGAGCGCGTTGCAAATCCTGCTCGCCAGTGGTTTCTTGCAAGACTTCTTCCGGCGCATAACCCCTCAGAAGGCTGGCGGCGGCCAACTCGATTTGTCCAATCGCGCTAACGTCGTCGGGCCGCGCGTTGATGATTGTGTACAGATTTTCCATTCACTCTATCGCCTGCGTCCTTTGTTAACACACAACTCAACTGTTACTCTGCACTTCGATTTCCGCCCGGTCTCAACTGCGCTTTAACTGAAGGGGGAAGGTTCTGCTGGTTCTTCAATAGACTAGCTAATTGCCAGATCGAATCGTCGGTCAGCAATTCACCCCACGCCGGCATTCCAGTATTTCGAATGCCGTGTTTGACCATCCAGAACACTTGCGCTTCAGTGTACTGATCCAATCCGTCCCCCAATTGTGAAGCAGGAGGATAGAGTGACTTTCCCATCAAACTCGGAGAGCCGCCAGGTGCGCCATGACACTGGGAACAGTTCGCTTTGTAGATTGTGGCGGCCATCTTCAAACTATCCTCATTGACTGGTAGCGGATTCGATTCTCTGGAGGCCTGTCTGGCAACCGAGGAATGAAGCGCCGCAGGCATTATTCGAGCCTCAAGCTGCGAATGATTACCGTCTGCATTTACTCCAATCAGTCCCAGCCAAACGGTCACCAGCCCGACGAGACATAATAAAAACAGCCCTGTTAGAGCACCACCAACGAATCTTTTCACGTTCTACTCCCTAATGTTAATTTATCCCGGAAAGTTAGCTGGCTCCGCGTTTTACGACCCCTCAATTTCTAATACCAGAACGGTATCGGCAATATTCCCCATCCCGGGCAAAAAAAGTCTTTCGTCCGGGAATAAAAATCAGACTTGAGCGGTATTAGAAACGGACCGTCGATTTAAGCCAGCGAGCAGGTGGTTGAACACGCGGAAAAAACTCACAAGTTTTGAGGAAGCGGTCTTACCGCACCTTGATGCCGCATATAATTTGGCGCGTTGGCTGACGCGCAATGACGCTGATGCGCATGATGTTGTGCAGGAGGCATATCTCCGCGCATTTAGATTCTTTGCTAGTTTCAATGGCATCGACGGTCGCGCATGGCTCCTGGGAATAGTTCGCAATACAAGTTACACATGGATCCAGCAAAATCGCTCACCTGGCCTGTCGGTGCCTCTAGACGACGAGATCTACGAGATCGAGAGCAACGAGCTGAATCCAGAAGCACTACTACAACAAACAAGCGATGGCAAAATGGTCAGAGAAGCTCTCGAAAAGTTGCCACTCGAGTTTCGCGAAGTCCTGGTACTACGCGAGCTTGAAGAGTTCTCTTACAAAGAGATCGCTCAGATCACAGGATTGCCGATTGGCACGGTGATGTCGCGTTTGGCCCGCGGTCGCAAACGATTACAACAGGTGCTTATTAATCAAAAGAACGTGGAGGTTCTAAGTTGAGTTGTTATACAGCGCAGGAGCTGATTCATGGCTATCTCGATTGTGAGTTGGACGTACGTGAAACTGCGGAAATCGAGCGGCACATTCATGAGTGCAAAGCGTGTGACTCTACCTATCAAAAGCAGCTCATCTTACGTTCAGCTTTGCGAGATACCACGCTTTATTTCAAGGCGCCGGAAGATCTAAAGAGGCGCATTCATACCTCTCTTCAAATCGAGGCCAAAGCTGAGACTGCGCACCGGCCGTTTCGCTGGAGCTGGGCGCTAATGGCTGCTTCACTTGCTGTTTTGCTACTAGCTACAACTCTTTGGAAATTCGCTCCTGCATTCAGAGCTTCTTCAAACGATGAACTGGTTGCGCACGAGGTAGTGGCTGACCACATTCGATCGTTACAAATGACCAGCCACTTGATCGATGTGCTTTCAACGAATGAGCACACCGTAAAGCCCTGGTTCAATGGCAAGATCGATTTCTCGCCACCGGTAAGAGATTTTGCCGAGCATGATTTTCAGCTCTACGGCGGACGCGTGGGCTATTTGAATAATAGAACCGTGGCGACTCTGGTTTACCAGCGTCGCAGCCACTTTATCAACCTGTATATCTGGCCAGTTGAAAGTTCAAACAACGTAAAAGAGTCGTCGATGCAACTGCAAGGTTACAACCTGATCCAATGGACGAGTTCAGGTATGATGTATTGGGCCGTTTCTGATTTGAACAGCGTCGAGCTGCAGGAGTTTACTCGCTACGTACAGCAGTAGCGTGTTAACGCCTTTCGGCGTTAGCCAGTTGCCTACCACATTGACCTGTCAAAATCAGTTCGAGACTTCTGCGAGCTCGAGACAAGCGAGACATGACGGTACCGATCGGTACTTTCACGACATCCGCAATTTGCTTGTAACTAAGCTCTTCAAATTCCCTCAGAACAATCAGCTCACGAAACTCTGCTGACAACTTCCCAAGTGCCGCTCGCAGCATCTCATGGTCAGCCTCTTTGATGAGTGCCAGCTCGGGATCAACTGTGTCCTGGGCCACGTCATACAAATCGAGATCGAGCGTGATTTCCTGTCTGTTCAACCGGTTGCGACGAATCCACGTGTGACAAGTATTTCTTACGATCGCCAGCAACCAGGGCCGCACATCGCCACCGCGAAATTTATCGAAATATGTAAAGGCGCGAAGATACGCATCCTGGACCACATCCTCAGCGTCTTTGTCATTTCTGGTTAACCAACGAGCAAGGTTATACGCCGCCGGCAAATGCGGGACGGCGGCCTCTTCAAACTCATGAAGCAGGTCTCGCATCAACGTTCTCCGCTCGACAGTGAAGCACCGTCATCTGAGTAGCGCCGCTCTGCATCCTTACACTTTCTAATTTGTTCCGCCACGAATAGGGGAGCATTAACATCACGAGCGCCACGGTCCATCAAAATCCCTAGGACAGTAATTCCCTCACAATCAACGAAGGTGACGTTTGTCAGGTCGATTGTGAGTATCTGGTTTTCATCGAGCACAGGCTCAGCAATTCGACGTAGCAATTCAACCCATAGCCCAGACAGACGGCCATGAAGGTGCAACACTATTTCCTGTTGTGATAGAACTGTCCTGGTAATTCTCAGCATTGGATTTACGCTTTTCAGAGGAGTCGACCATCAGCGACCCCGTTATACTCACTCGTTCACTTTTAAAACTCTGAGACGGTGAAGGTTCAGGCTTGGTGATAAATAGTTATCTCAACACCCTGAACCCTCAAAAGATCTGAAGTGCCACGACTTCTCTGCCTTTCAGAATGACTTCCTGTATTGGCGACGCAAACTGTGGGGCATGACACCTCACCTGTACCCTTTAACTATGTCGCGCAGAAAAGGTAGTGCAGACGCTGTGCCGCGTCCCCGTTCAATTCAATTGTGGAAATTTGCTAAGGAAATCAAAGGAAGTGGAGTTTCAAATCTGGTGGGAACCTTGTCCGTGGACATCAAATCTGGTGGGAACTACTAAATGCGGTGGCTCGACCGCTTAAGTCCTAACTTCTGTATCCTGTGGCGTAAGGTGTTCGGATGCATGCCAAGCGTCTTAGCAGCACCTTTTTCGCCTTCTATCACTCCGTGAGCCTGCTCCAGCGCAGCAGCGATATGGGCTCGTTCGACCTCTTCCAGGGTGGGAAAGTTTGAGTCAGACGTGAGGTCAAGCGGCGGTGGACCAGGCGGCTCTAAGACCTTGTCCCACACGCGCTCGCCAGCCAAACCAACTAATTCCTTATCGATATCGAGAATTGGGCCTTCGCAAAGAATGAGCGCACGTTGAATCACGTTCTGTAGTTCGCGTATGTTGCCCGGCCATGAGTAATTTGCGAGCTTCTGCTTAGTGGCTGCAGAAATCCCGTCGATCTTTTTGCCGAGATTACGCGCGTACCGCGAAAGGAAGAACATTGTCAGCTGAGGAATATCTGACGAGCGCTCACGTAAGGACGGGACCTCCAACGGGATAACATTCAGACGATAATACAAGTCTGATCGGAACGTGCCTTCACGAATAGACTGTTGCAGGTCTCGATTTGTCGCGGCAATTATTCTTACATCGACGCGCACCGACTTACTGCTGCCTACTGGTTCAAACTCACGCTCCTGTAGGACCCTTAATAGTTTTACCTGAGTTTCAAGCGGTAGCTCGCCAACTTCGTCAAGAAAAATTGTCCCACCATCCGCCAGTTCAAAACGCCCGATACGCCGCTCAAAAGCACCAGTAAACGCACCCTTCACGTGACCGAAGAGTTCGCTCTCGACCAAGCCCGCGGAAATGGCGCTGCAATTTACTTTTACCAGCGGCCTGCTCTTGCGATTGCTGCGATCATGAATTGCTCGGGCGATGAGTTCCTTTCCGGTTCCAGTCTCACCGTAAATGAGCACGCTCGAGTCCGTGGGCGCCACTTGGTCCACCCGCTGCAGCAAATTAAGAAGCTTCGAGCTGTCGCCTACAATCTCTTCGAAGTTGTGAACCGTTCTAATTTCTTCCTGAAGGTATACATTCTCCTTCTCAAATCGCGCTTTCAGCGAGGCAATCTCCTCATACGACCTCATGTTTGAGATGGCCAGTGAAACTTGATTGGCAACTTCCTGCAGTAACTCAGCGTCGGCTAGTGTGTAACGATTCTTGGTCTCGCTCCAAACCGTGAATGTGCCGATGCTCGTGCCCCTGGCCACAAGCGGCACGACGCAATACGATTGAATGCCTTCGTCCGCCAGACGCTTCTCGCCCGGGGAACGCTGTCCACCTTTCACGTCTCCCTGCATGACGAACTGCTGATTTTCGAGCACCCACGCCGAGATCTGAGTTTCCTTGAGGTCGTACTCTTTACCAAGGCGGAAGAACTCAGATTCATTTTCACCATCCATCGACAGAAGTTTGAGGGTTCCGCTGGTTGGTTGGTAGATAAGAAAGGCAGCGCGATCGAACGACACGACGCGCCGTATGGCTTCATAAGCTGAGGAGAAGAGAGCGTCCTGAGTAAGATTATTTATGACCGCGTTGTTAATCTCTAACAGGGTACGTTTGCGCTGCTCGCTATGGCGGAGGGCTTCTTCAGCTCTCCTACGCTCGGTAATATCGAAGAAAGTGACGACGGCCCCGACTGTTTTACCTTCTCGCACCAACGGATGCGACCAGTACTCAACTGGAAATTTACTTCCATCCTTCCGCCAAAAAACGTCCGTATCGACGTGAACCCCGCGGTTCTCCAGAAATCCTACGAATATTGGGCACTCTTCGATTGGAAAAGGGGTTCCATCCTCCCGAGTATGGTGTTCAAGCGAATGCATATTTTTCCCGAGCAATTCTTCGGGAGTTGCATAGCCGAGGATTTCCGCCGCTGCTGGATTGCAAAACAGACAAGTGCCAGTTGAGTCGCAGCCAAAGATACCTTCAGCCGCACAATTCAACACTAAACGAGCTTGTTCCTCACTCGTTTGCAGCGCCTCCTCTGCGAGTTTTCGCTCGGTAATGTCTTCCGATAGCGCCATCACAGCCGGCGGCATACTGGATGAGCCCTGGACCAGCGAAACGTTATTGCGAACCCAGATGAGCGTTCCGTCTTTGCGCCGGTACTGCTTCTCAATCTGGAACTGGCCCCGCTTACCTTCAACAAGTTCGGCCATGAGGGTGCGGTTCGTATCGCGGATATCTTCGTGAGTAATATCCAGGAAAGAAAGTGACTCAAACTCACTTTCGGTATAGCCAAGCATTTTTTGATAGGTAGAATTGGTGGCCAGGAAGCGGCCATTAAGGTCTGTTAAAGCAACTCCGATCGCAGAGTTTTCGAAGACAGACCTCCAGCGCAGAGCCTCATTTATCTCTCGTTCTTGACCATCGTCGAAAGGCGAATTAGGTTTAGGTTTTACCTTCGTTGGCCCAACATTTCCCATCTGACTCAGCACAACTCCGTCGCATGACCGAGTGTGTTTCAGAGAAGATTGGAAGTCAAGAGCCCCCAAAAGGTGTTCGGGTTCTACTAGCAAATTTCTTCGCTTAACGGTCTACCAAACCGACTTGTTTAAGCCTCCCCCCAATGCCGACGTCCGGATGAGGAACCAGCTAACCCGCGTCAAACCTTGAGTTTGCGAACAAAGTCGACCAACGATTCGATCTGCGCTTGCGTCAGCTTTCTGCCCCAGGCCGGCATGGCCCCCCGACTATTGTTGATTGAATTTAACAACCGCTCGTCGCTTACACTCGCTTGCCACTCACCATCCGTCAAATTACGTGCGTGATTATTCATTGAGCCAACGTCGAATCAACCAGGGCCAACGGGCTGTTGTTGCTGACATAAGTCACTTCCGTCAGCCCAAGTAGTGTCCGCACCTTGTCAGCCGGGACATCCTTCAATGGTCCAGGCGCCGGAGCGGTCCCGGGCGCAGGTTGAGGAAACGCGGTAGAACGAGCAGTGTGAAACGTTACGTTGCCTTCAACCTTTTGCAGAACCTGATGGATATGACCGTTCAGTACAGAGATGGAACCAAACCGCTTGAGAAACGACAATGCCTGGGCGCTGTCCTCTGTACCCCAACCCCACTCGGGGTAGACCGTCCATAAAGGTATGTGGGCAAAGACCACAATTGGAGTACTGCTCGATAACCCTTTAACGTCTTTTTCCAACCAGGCTATTTGGTCCTGGCCCAACTGGCCCAGGCCACTTCCGCCCAGGCCAGTACCACTTCCCTGTTTAAGGTTTAGAACGTTGACCAGTCCGATAAAATGGACTCCATCGAAGTCAAAGCTCTGCCAGCCATTTCCCTGCGTGCTCTTACCAAAACGTTCGAGATACAGCTTGCCATCGTCAGAGAAAACATCGTGTTCACCAGGCGTGAAATAGACCTGACTTGCTTTTGCGCCCTTAAGAATTTGCGAAGCAGTATCGAATTGTTCTGGCTTCGAGAGATGCGTGATGTCGCCAGTGTGGATTAGAAACGCCGGCGTTTCCGGCAACGAGTTTACATGATTGACGGCTTCCTCGAATGTCTTGGTGGCATCGGGGTTTGGCTCTTTATTAAAACCTATATGACTGTCGCTGATCTGGACAAAACTAAACTTGCCTCGGCGGCTGCCTGCGTGTAACAAACTACAAGATGACAGTACGCCTGCGTTCATTACCCATAAAACCCCTGCACCGGCCCAAGCCATACACTTCAAAAAACTGCGCCGCTGCATTTCTTGACCCTCTGGAACTCCCTTTACATTGTCTGACATTTATTACCCCTTTTACTTGACGATGACTTGGCCAGTCATTTTTGGATGAAGTGCACAAAAGTAATTAAACGTTCCTGGAGAAGTAAACGTGTAGGAATACTGATCGTCAGTATCCATGGTGCCTGACTTAAATCGTTTATCGTTTTCATCTACCGTATGTGGAACGTCGTCATGATTTATCCAGACCACTTTGGTCCCGGCTTTTACCGTTATTGTTGCCGGTGCAAAGGAAAAATTTTCGATCATCACCTCGTTAGGAGCGGCTGACGCGCGAGTTTTGGAGTTTGCAGTGCTGGAACCAGACATGTTCATATTCGCCATCTCGGTAACTGGCGGATTTGAAGAAGGATTTGTCTTAACTACCGCATGACGGTCTGACTGCGTTGCGTTACTCGAAGTGCATGCGGTGATCAGTAAACCAGCCACCGCCACTGTTCCAATTATTCCCAGAATTTTGTATGTATTTACCATTGTTCTTCGCTATCTTTTCCTGCTGTTGAACACCCTATTTGATTGAGAGTAAGCGCATGACTTCATCGTCGCACGTCGTCATCCACCCTCAAGCGACGACTCTTTCATGCGCTTATCTCTGAGGCCGGCTGCGCCCGCCTGCCAGCCCCAACTTGAAAATAACTGCTTGCCCGTTTGCTATACCGAAAAACCGCCTGAGATATTCCCGCTTGTATTCCGAAGAAGTTATCGCGATTAAGTCGGACAGCTATGTAACAAAGCGCCACCTGGCTGGCGCACTCCAAAAATCTTTGTTTTGGTGGGCTGTGCGGCTTGAGTACAGAGTATTGCTCGAAGTTTCAGACGCGCTTTGTGCAATTGAGACTTCGAGGTCCCAGCCGCGCAGCCGAGAATTTTTGCGATCTCTTCATGCTCGTAACCCTCGACATCATGGAGTATGAAGACAGTGCGATAACCTTGTGGCAACTGCCTGATTGCCTCGACTAGAAATATATGATCGACCACCGCCATCCGGCCCGGATTGGCACTGCCGTTCGCAATTTGAATCGGAAGTGAGCCATCGTCGGTAGTGTGTTCCGCTCGCACGATTGGTCTCCGGAAGTGCATCAAAACGTGATTAACAGTCAATCTGTGCAACCACGTGTTGAAAGACGAATCGCCACGAAACGTATGGATCTTCCGAAAGAGCTGGATGAAAACTTCCTGGGCCAGATCTTCTGCCTGCGTAACATTTCTGATCATGTGCAGACACAATGAATAGACCCGTTTGTGATAGCGACGGTAGATCTGCTCGAATGCGTCTATGTCACCATTCGCGGCCCGTTGTGCATCTGGATCTACCGTCATTTCTCTTCTCCTATCACCAACAATTAACGAACCCGCCCCTGACGTCGTTACTCAACCGACGCAAAAATGGTCACGATTTGGCCCGAATTGGCGTGTCCCTTTGATCGATTCTTCGCCACGTTATCTAACAGCTGGCGCTCCGCTCGAGACCTCGTGAACTGGCGCCCCGTGGTCGCGCTCGGTGGCCAGACTTGAAATAAAAAGTACTGGTCGTCATAACGATGAAACACTAGCCGAGCCTTCGGAGTTGTGTGCCAGGATTCGACCGGCATTGATGTCGACAGCGATCGCGAGCTGCCGCTCAAATCAATGACCGACAAAATCGTGTCGTCCGAACTCTGCAATGCTCTCCCAAAAGAGTATTTGCCAGCCGTAAGTGTCTTTTCGGCAACACTAAAATCGAATGGAATATTGGCCCTGACCCGGTATTCGAGAGATTGTGCCCTGGTTGATGTCGCTACACTGATTAACAACAGCGCAGACAAAAGGCCGGTGCTCGCGAACACTTTCATAAGTTTTTTCTTCATCTTTCTCCCCCCACATTAATTGGCGTTGAAACGCCTCTGGTGTAGATACCTGCGCGCTGGGCGATTTATTCCCTGGAGTGCGACGGCCTGGCGTCGCTTTGTTACACGGGCGCAGACATGTTGCGATGGAGTCGTAAAAGCGCCGTCCGGGCCGGCGCACTCCAGATCCTCCTATTGACAGTCGATAGGACGAGTAATAAACTCCTGCTCCTATCGAGGGTATACAGGAGCACATGAATGAAAAAACAGAAGGCGGATTTATTACAGGGGACTCTGGAACTCTTGCTGTTGCGACTGCTGCGCACCGGGCCGCTAAATGGTTGGGACATCATGCAACGGTTGCAGCTAGTGTCGGACGAAGTTTTGAGTGTGACCCCAGGCGCGCTCTATCCTGCTCTTCATCGGCTTGAAGACCGCGAGCTGATCTCATCTTCCTGGGGTCCGTCGGAAAATAATCGCAAGGCGAAGTTCTATCAGTTAACCACCGCCGGTAGAAAACAACTGGAAACACAACTCAAGCAGTGGGAAAGGTTCACGGGAGCTGTGGCGTTGGTCCTTCGTGACTCGTGATGGAGGTTGTATGTCTCTCAGCAGATTAAAACGCAGGTTGCACGCACTTTTCCGGCGAGATGACGTCGAACAACAACTCGATGAAGAGCTCAGGTTTCACCTGGATCGCGAGATCGAAAACAACCTCGCCAATGGTCTGAGTCAAGAACAGGCTCGACTGGCGGCATTGAGATCCTTTGGAAACGTCGATCGGTCCAAAGAAGAGTGTCGTGACGCTAGAGGAATTACAGTGATCGAGGATTTACTGCGAGATGTTCGTTACAGCACGCGGCTTTTAATCAAGAATCCGACGTTTACGCTCATAGCAGTTTTAACCTTGACCCTCGGGATCGGAGCAAATACGGCGATTTTCAGTCTGCTTGACGCCGTCTTGCTGAAATCACTTCCAGTCAAAGAACCAGACAAGCTGGTGTTGTTTGGAAACGCAGAAAGCGGAGGACTCACCGACGGCATTCCCGGGGAGAGTTGGGACCTTTTCTCCTATCCCTTCTATCAGGATGTGCGTCAGCACAACGAAGTCTTTTCGGACCTCGGCGCACTCTTGAGCATGACCTGGACCGTACACGGTAAAGTTAACAATGGCGGCGAGGTTAACGAACCCGAGAGATTTGAAGTCCAGCTAGTCTCAGGTTCTTTCTTCAAAGTTTTGGGACTTACGCCTCGCTTAGGGCGATTAATAAATGATGATGATGATAAGTCCGCAGCCATTTCGCCTGTCGCAGTAGTGAGTCACGCGTGGTGGCAACAAAGAATGGCCGGTGACCAGAGCGTAATC
>DATIBX010000527.1:0-2233 GCA_035457105.1 Pyrinomonadaceae bacterium | reverse complement strand
GTAAATCGCGTCCAGAGTTCTTGTCTTAAGTATGTCGAGTACTTCATTCTCAGTCATGAAACCCTGTTGCACCAAAACCTCGCCCAACTTAGCTCCGGAGCCCCTTTGCGTTTCGCGAGCCGACTGTAATTGGGCCTCATTGAGTTTTCCATAGTGCAGCAGGATCTGACCGAGATACTCTCTGGGATCATTTGATCTGGAGCCTACGATTAAGCCATTCTGAAAATAGATCTGTTTATTAACCTTCTGATGAACAAATTTCAGAGTGCCCGTCTTCCTCCCTGCTGCCAGAAACTGAAGCAGATCGGAAAGATTCATCGTTTTTAGAGTGCCTTGAATAGCCATTGTTCGTTCTTGCGCCGCTACTTAAGATCGTTTGGGTGCTTCTCGGTGAGGCTTCCTTGGGAGGGTCATTCCATTCCTTGTGCCAAAAACGAAACGGGGAAGATTAGCTGTGATTTGCGGTGAGATTCAAGTCTAATTTTCGGCGGGCGGAGGTTCTCCCGCGCTAACTGATTTTTTTGCCTGGAGCCAACCGCATTTACTCCGAGACCAGATCCGCAGAGATGGTTCGGGCGCCCGGACCAGCATCCCTTGCAATCTGCAGCAGCCACAACAGCTTTTCGTGCTGTTCTTCATTCAATTCAATAAACTGAACGCCAAATCCCAGGCCATGTCGGTGGTGTCTTACTTCTCCCTCCAGGTACAGCCAGTCGCCATCGGGAAGCAGTACGCGGAAGGCTACGACTTCTCGCGTCAGTACCTCTCCAACTGTATCGAGATAACAACCTCCCTCTGAGAGGTCGGTGATCCGGGCCGGATGTCTCTGCTTGTCGATGTCCCACTCGGCATCGAGCTGTACACTAAGTCGGGGTCTTGCCCTTCGTTCGTCCATTCCGTCTTATCTTAGAAGTTTTGGCATGTGACGCAAGAAGAATTTATTGGTCGCCTTCTCTCTCCAGGTGAAATTTATGCATCGTTCTGTGAATCAAAGGCGAAAGCACTACACCCATGACGCCGATGAAAATCAGGCCACTGAAGAGCGCGTACGCCGATGCAAAAATTTTGGCCGAATTGGTTTGGAGTTGGTTAATTGGACCCATTCCGCCCAGAATCATTGAACCTTCAAGGATCGAATCGATCCAGCCAAAACCTGCAATCCAGTGATAACCAGCAACACCGATTGCTAAAGCCCCAAAAATCATTACAAGACCGGCCCCGAGCGACTTGAAAATTCGTTGGACGAATACGCTTAAGGGCGCAAGTCCTTCGTGTTTTCGCTCGTAACGAAACATGGTCCAATATTCAGCAGTAACCTGTGTCAGGCACCGCAGCGGACACGTAGTGCCTGTGGTATGACTTGAAACGTAGCAGGTAACCGACCCGGTAATTCGCCATCGATCTCGAGAGCAATGCTTTCCGTAGCGTCTGCGGCGCGAAGTGTGACCTTCTTCGCAAGAGTATGACTGACCTCAGGCATCGACAAATGTGAGCCAAGATAAACGCGTGGAGCGCTTGTGAATATCTTAAATGCACTTAAATCGCCGACGCTGATAACGTCAAACTTTCCATCCATCAATCTGGCGTTAGGGGCGATCTTCATCCCACCACCAAAAAATCGCGCATTGGCAATACACAAAGTTACCACATTGAGGTGGTGGGAGTGAGAATCATCAACTTGAACCACAACCCTTGTTGAGGTTGAGCGCAGTGCGGTCTGTAGCATCGAAGATCCGAATGACACGCGCCCGGCTATCCATTGCGGTGTGTTGGTGGGAAGCCAATCAGCGCCACCTTTCTTTACACGCTCAATGACCTGCGTACTCAGGCCACAGGACGCAACACCGAGGAAGTAGCGCGTCAGTTCCTGCCCGCTGTGATCGGTATACGAAACACGCCCAACATCAATGCGTCGTGTCCGGCCATTCCGCAACACCTGCGCAGCACCGCGCGCGTCCGAAGGAATTTCCAGACTCCTTTTAAAATCGCCACCGGTTCCACTCGGCAATACGCCTAGTTCAACATCTTTGCCTGACAACAAGATTCCGTTTGCCACTTCAGAGATGGTTCCATCGCCACCGCAGGCGATAATGAACTTCACTCCCTTTCGAGCAGCTTCGACAGCCAGCCGCACTCCATCCTCCGGGGAGTCGGTAAAAACGATGCTGAATGCTCCAAAATGAGCTCGCAAGTCGCTGGCGATTTCTGGCCAGAGCTTTCTGGTCATACCTTT
>DATIBX010000526.1:0-3387 GCA_035457105.1 Pyrinomonadaceae bacterium | reverse complement strand
GGATGTTTGGATGATTGAGTGCGGACGCGGCCTTCGCCTCCTGGATAAAGCGATTTAGCTTGTCACTGTCACGGCTGAATTCCTCGTGCAGAAACTTGATGGCAACTTTACGCTCGAGTTTCGTGTCCTGGGCCAGATATACCTCGCCCATACCGCCCGAGCCAATCCTGGAGAGGATGCGGTAATGAGACAGTTCGTTACCTTCTCTAAGTTGCTTATTCATCTCTACTCAAGTCTTCAACACAATGGTCTTTCAATAAGCTTGTCGACATTCAAGGCATCGTTTCATAAGACTCTATCCGGCACCCGTACATTTCTCTCGTTGATCTAATGGGTGGCAACGCACAATAAGTTTTTAAGGACGATTTCTCTGGAACAATCACGTGGATTTGCTCTCATTCACCCACGGCTTCACTTTATGACTCTCAGATTCGCGTAATCGACAACCTGTCCCCAAAAGGAAACGGCGACCCCTGCTACCTCAGGTCGCGCAAAACGATAAGCCTGTTCATGGAAGAGAGGCAGAATCAGGGCCTCGCGCTTGATGACTTCCTCAATTTCCTGGTAGAGAGAATGTCTTATGCTTGGTGAACTCTCCGCCCTCGCCCTCTCAATCATTTTGTCCATTTCAGGGGTTCCGCATAAGCGCCCAATGCCGCCTTCTTGCGAGTGGAACAACTGAACAAAAGCGTCAGGATCGGGATAGTCGGCGATCCACCTCGTTACCACTACATCGGCCACCCCTTGCTGTCGGAACTCGTTGAAGTCTGCGCTGGTTTTATTCATAGGAGACAACTGGAAATTGAGTTCTCGAAGATCGTTGGTCAGTTGGTTGAAAATGATCGAGTGCTCGACGAAGTAAACTGGGTTGACCGCCGCTTTCAACTCGATTGGTGATTCGGGTCGAGCCGGAGGCGTAGTAAAAGTATAACTACTTCGCGAAGTTTGTATTGGATTGTGACCAGCCAGACCAGGCGGGATGATTCCATGTGCCGGAACGCCAAGTCTCCCAAGAGTTCGCTGTATAAGTGCCGGAACGTCAAAAGATGCGATCAAGCTTTGACGAAGCTGCTTGTCGGTAAGTGGGCCGCGATGGATATTAAAAGCCACATAATACGTAGAGAGACTCGGAGTCTCACGATATCCTGCTGCGAATGCAGGATCGCGTCGCAAGGCCTCCACATCGGCCGGCAAAAGATCGTAGGCCAGGGCAAACCTTCCTTCACGGAATCCTTTCATTATTTCGACTGGCGTGATTCCAAATTCATAAATCAAACCATCACACTTGGGAACGCCTTTACGCCAGTAGTGTCTGTTGGCTTCAAGTTCAAGGAATTGTCCCGGCTTCTGTTGAACCACCCGGAATGGACCGGTTCCTACACATCCATCCTGCCAATTTCCGCTGAAGCTCGAACTCCCTTCCGGCACAATTGACGCGGAACTGAATGCGAGGAGCGCAGGAAAAAACGATACTGGTTCTTCAAGCTCGATGGAAAACTCGTTTGTTGAATGAATTCGAAAGCCAGTGAGGACTTCAGACGTGCCATTTAATAGCGCCTTCGCCCCGAGTATTGACGAGTAGAACCAGCGAGACTCGCTCTCGCTGTGTTGCAACATTCGCTCGAAGGAATAACGCACGTCTCTGGCTGTGAGCCGGCGTCCATCATGAAACCTCACATCGTCGCGGAGTTTGAAGCGATAAACCTTGCCTCCAGAATCGACGCTAAAGTCCGACGCTAGCCAGGGACCGATTCTCATCCCACCTGAAACCTGAAGTAGAGTTTCAAAGATGCTGCCAACAACTTCCACTTGCTCGAGCGCTAGTGAAATTGCCGGATCCAGATCATTCAGCACACCAGCTACGGGGACGTGAATGATTCCGCCACTCACGCGTGGCAAATCAGGAGCTGCCGTCGCTTCATGCTTGCCGATTTCCGAGTAGTTGACGTAAGGAGGTGTGCTGCGCAGTTTTAGTCCGCGCACCCTTTGATTTGCTACCCGGTAGTCTATGTCGTGAAATAACGGAACAAGCACTCCGCCTTCCTGCAACAGGTTTTCAAACCTTCGATACAACACTTCGCGTGAGCGTGGGCGGCTTTCGGCACGCGCGTCATCAAGAATGCGATCACCTTCAACAGAGGAGAAGTAACTTCGAAAACTGCCGGCGCGTGAGTGAAACAGGAAATGCGTGAAGTCATCGGGATCGTCGTAATCGGCGTTCCACCGGCCAATAAGCAGATCAAGTCCATCCGCCTTTTGCCAAGTCGCAAGGTACGCGTCCATATCAGCGGTCGCCACTTGGACCTCGACTCCAAGTTCTGACCAGAGTGAAAACAGAGCCGTTAGCAGCGAAGCGTAACGATCGCGGAGTATTGGATGTAGTGAGGCCTTGAGTTCGATCCTTTCAGGAAGACCCGCGGACTGGAGCATCTCCAGCGCTTCTGCTCGCGTGAGCACATTCCGCCGCTTGCCCGGATCGTGACCCAGTAGACCTGGTGGAATCAAACAAGCGGCGGGTTGGGCGAACCGGCCTAGCGTTTGCCAGACCAGTTCATGCGTTCGCACAACACCCGAAAGTGCTTTCCGCAACGCCGGATTTTGCGCTGCGATACCGCTAGCAGTGTTCCAGAGCACGAAGTAAGTATTCTTCTTTGGGATTTCACTAAGGCCCCGGCGAAAACGAGGGTCACGCAAAATGTCATCGAGATCATTTGGCACTAGGTCGCCAGCAATGTCGTACTCGCCGGTCCGCAATCCGGAAGCGATCTTTACTGCATTCAAACCTGGTCGAAATTCAACCGCTTCGAGACGAGCGGTTTTGCCTTTCCAGTAATCCGCATTACGTTGCAAGACTATCCGCTCGAGGTTCTGAGAAAGAATTCGGAAAGGTCCAGTGCCATAGACCGTCGTTAGTTCGTCCTCACCTGTCGCCGACTCGCGCGCGATGCCTGTATGTGCGTCAGTTAACAGCGACGGATAGATTGAAAGTGGTTCAATTAGTTCGATCTCAAGTTGATTTTCCGAATGGACCACAATCCCCGGAATATCGACACCCTCGCCAGCCGTGAACTCGGCCGCCCCACGAATCGCAGCTATAGCTGGAGGCGTTTCCGCGTTGGTGAGACGCACTGACCTCTCGAAAGATCTCTTCACGTCAGCGGCGGTAAGGGAATGACCATCCTGGAATCGAATATCATTGCGCAAAGTTAATATTACGGTCTTGCCCGCTTCGTTAACCTCCCACTTTTCACAGAGATTCGGTACCAGGTTCCCGTTTCGATCCGTAGCCAAGAGTGGCTCGAAAACATTTGTCAGAATTTCCAGTTCTTCGACGAGTTCCAATAGCACGGGCTCCAGGGTGTTAACAGGATTGGCAAGCGCAACTAC
>DATIBX010000525.1:0-4631 GCA_035457105.1 Pyrinomonadaceae bacterium | reverse complement strand
CGTTGTTGCGCCAGAGTATTGCGAGTGTGGGATTGCGTACCGTGTTTACGTAACCGAGATACCAGACTAATGGCGACGCCGCCGAAATCACAAAACCAGAGAGGACGACACTGGCGCCGAGATGTATAAGCACGTTTCGTGGAAAATGCTTCCGAAGTTCAAATCGCCTCGCCAACAGGAAGATTAACGGCGACAGCATTCCCCACAAATAAAAGTCAGCCAGGTACCCCGAGAGAATTCTTTTCCATGATATCTGGACGTTGTCCTGACGTGCGCCGAGATAAGTACTGAGTGCGAAGGAGACTCCTAGCAAGGTCCACACGCAAAAAAAGAAACACCAGCGCAGCCACCAGCGATGCCTGGCATAAAAACTCTCAGAATTGTGTAGATAGAGTTCCTGGCTCACCATCAACTCGCGCTCCCAAGCGATGCCATTTGAAACCTGAAGATTAAGACATCTCCATCGCGACTGCAAAAATCAGACAAAGAGTTGGGTTGAGCCTAAGTTTGAATAACGCCTTCGGCGTTAAATTCAATTAGCCAACGCTTACAGCGTTAAATTCAGACCGAGGCACTACCGAAGAGTTGGGTTGAGCTCAGGGTTTGATATTGAGACGTCACTCGATCAATTCCCTAGTGTTTGTCACAGGTTCGGAGTTAGTAGGAAGCTGAGATTCTTGACTGAGATCAGCAGGATCGGCCTGATTGTTCGGCGTCTCGTACACATGTTGCGAGGTTGTCGGGCGAGCTGCGGTCATTATATCCGCGAGGTTTAGACTTACCATCACCCTCATAAAGTTTGCCTCATTCATTTTCCCGGCAGTTTGAATGAGGGCTTAGCAACCTTGAATCATTAAGTGACGAACGCCGATTTCACGTGGCGAAGGGCGTCAGTCTGAGGATGAACTTCCATTGCTGACTCGCCAAGGGCGGGCGCGCTTGGTTATCCGATGTTGTTTGTCGCCTTTTCGTGTTATGAGTTAACGAAGTTCCGACCGCATATTTCGTACTAATGAGACCGCGCATCGTCTTATCCCTGATTCTGTCCCTACTGCTAATCCTCCCGGTCTTGTTACTCGTGAAAGCGAAGCCCGATCACACTCAAGCGCCGATAGCGTTGACTCACGTCACCGTCATCGATGTTACCGGTGGGGCAGCCAGGCGCGACACGACGGTCGTGATCACTGGCGATCGCATCTCGGCAATCGGAGACAGCGCCAATACTTCTGTGCCGGCAGACGCGAAGGTGGTTGACGCCACCGGCAAGTTCCTGATTCCCGGGTTGTGGGACATGCACGTGCATTGGTACGCGAAAGACACGTTGGGCCTGTTTACTGCTAACGGCGTGACGGGTGTGCGGCAGATGTTCGGTAACCCCGATCTGCTGCGATGGCGTGATGAGATTGCCAAAGGCTCGTTGCTCGGCCCGCGTATGGTTGTGGCCAGTCCGATCATCGATGGACCGGAACCCGTCTGGCCCAATTCAATCTCGGTGCGCAACGAAGAAGAAGGTCGCAAGGCAGTCAGAAGAGTCAAGCAGTGGGGCGCAGACTTTGTGAAGGTCTATGCGCTCTTACCGCGCGATGCTTACTTTGGCATCGCGGATGAAGCGAAGCAGCAAGGCATGACTCTTGTCGGCCACGTTCCGTTCTCGGTGTCTCCGGCGGAAGCTTCGGACGCGGGGCAAAAGAGCATCGAGCACCTGACAGGAATTCTGATCGACTGCTCTCCCAAACAGACTGAGTTAAGAGACGAACTTGTGAAAGCAAAGTCGCCAGCAGCGCGCCATCGGGTCCAGATGACAGCACTGGAAACTTACGATGAAAAGAAAGCGGCAGACTTATTCGCGCGCTTCGTTAAGAACCATACGTGGCAGTGTCCGACGCTGACCGTCCTGCGCAGCAGCGCATATCTGGGAGATCAAAACTTTCGCAGGGATGGACGTCTCAAATATATCCCACGACAAATACAGCAAAGGTGGAGCCTGCGCATTTCTAATAGCGATGAAGGCGATCACGCCGGCGCGAAGAAGATTCTTCAGAAAGATCTCGAAATCGTCGGAGCGATGCGAAAAGCCGGCGTACCCATCCTCGCCGGAACAGACACGGGCAATCCGTTTTGTTTTCCAGGTTTCAGTCTGCATGAAGAACTTGCGCTCCTGGTCATCGCCGGATTGACACCGGTGGAAGCTTTGCGCTCAGCCACACTCAATCCCGCGGAGTTTTTTGGCCTGGACAAAACGCTGGGGACAATCGCACAAGGAAAGATCGCCGACCTGGTGTTGCTTGATGCGAATCCGTTGCAGGACATTCGCAACACACAAAGAATCAACGCAGTTATTTCGAATGGGCGCTTATTTGATCGGAAGGCATTGGACAAGATGCTGGCCGACGCGCAAGGCGCGGCTAACTGGTAGATAAGCGCGGACATTTATCAGGAATTCCCCTGACATCCGGGTCTCTCCACAGGTATCGCGTTTGCTGATGTGAATTGGTCATCCCGAAAGAACAATGGATTGGCGAAATGCCTTGAACGATTAACAGACAGGCGGTGTACGTAAAATCATGGCACAAACATCACAAGCAAAAGCGCAAACAATGCGGGCCGTAGCTCTCGATGAGTTCGGCGGCACCGATACACTTCAAATTCAAAACTTGCCGGTTCCCCAAATAGAAGCGGACGAGGTCTTGATTCGGGTCGAAGCTGCCGGTATCGGCGCGTGGGATCCGTTTGAGCGTGAAGGTCAGTTTGTCGAAATTATGGGGGTCAAACCCACATTTCCATACGTGCTTGGCACTGATGGAGCAGGCACAATTGCAGCGGTGGGTAAAGACGTAAGTCACTTCAAAGAAGGCGACCGTGTTTACGCGGCACAGCTAGCAAATCCGAAAGGTGGCTTCTACGCTCAGTACGCTGCGATTAAGTCCGATAACGTCGCACTCATTCCTGGGGACTTGTCGATTGAACAAGCAGCGGTGTTGCCCACTGATGGGCTTACCGCACTAACGGGTTTGGAAAAAGTACTTGGTTTGAAATCCGGCGAATCGTTGATGGTTTACGGCGCGAGCGGCGGCATTGGACACCTCGCCTTGCAGCTTGCCAAGCGTCTCGGTGCCGATGTATTTGCCATCGCTTCCGGTGACGATGGTGTGCAGCTTGCGAAAAAACTGGGAGCTGACAGTGCAGTCGATGGACATAGCGATGATGTTCTGAAGGCAGCCAAAGAGTTCGCGCCGAACGGAATCGATGCCGCACTTGTCACTGCGGGAGGCGAGAGAACTGCTCAAGCGTTGTCAGCGATTCGCAAAGGCGGACGGATCGCGTATCCACATGGCGTGATGCCTGAGCCGGCTGCTCCTGACGGTGTCAAAATTGAGGCGTACGATGGAGAAACCAGCCGGGAACTTATCGACAGGCTCAACGCCCTGATCGATTCTGGTCCGTTTGAAGTCGAGGTGAATCAAGTGTTTCCGCTGGAAGAAGCGAGCCAGGCGCACAAAGCGCTCACTAAACACCATCTGGGCAAGATTGCGTTGCGAATCGGATGAGGGTGGTATCTTAAGATCTGGCCTGGATCGATTTCACAGATTACACGGAATAAATCCGCATAATCTGTGAAATCCCTGGGCCTGTCTTTACCTTCCTTCCGCAGCCTTCTTCAATTCCGCCAGATCGAGTTTCTTCATCTTCATCATCGCCGCCATAAATCGATCCGTCTTTTCACCGCCTCCGCCAATCAACTCAGGCAAGATAGCTGGAACGACCTGCCACGACAATCCAAACTTGTCCTTCAACCATCCGCATTCGACCTTCTCACCACCTTCCGAGAGTTTCTCCCAGAAGTAATCGATCTCCTCCTGCGTTTCACAAGAAACCATGAGCGAGATCGCTTCTGTAAACTTGAACTGTGGTCCGCCATTCAATGCCATGAACTTCTGACCATCGAGCTCAAAGTCGATCGTCATCACACTGCCCTTCGGTCCTGGTCCAACTTCACCGTAACGTACAGTCTGTAGAACCTTCGAGTTCTTAAAGACCGAGACATAAAAGTTCACCGCTTCTTCGGCATTGTCGTTGAACCAGAGGAACGTTGTGATCTTCTGTGTCGTTGGCTGCGTCCGTGCGTTACTCTGTCCTGGACTTGTTGCTGACATAGTAATCTCCTTACATTGCGTTTTAGTTCACTTATTATTGCCGGGCGAACAAGGGGGCGGAGGATGACTAATCTTGGCGACATTTTTTTCTGAAAGTTTGTCGCGAAGCGCCAGATTCCGTTAGGTGCATGTTACCGCGACGCTAAACGCAAATCGGCGGGCTCAGGTTTTTCCCAAGAGAAGGTTAGTCAGGCATAAAATGATGCAGAAGCGTATGAACTCTGGATTTAGTGAGAAGAAAGTTCGCCCGATCTTCGTCCTGATACTGCTCTCTGGCTTTGCGGTCTTTCCGCAGCAACTGCGCACGCTCGGGCAGCGCGAAAAAATTCTGGCGCCGAAGGCTTTCAAGAACTCGCGGGGTGAGACTTTGCCTTACCGGCTCTTCATTCCGCTCCACTACGATCAGAAGAAAAAACACCCGCTGGTGGTCTACCTTCACGGAGGCGGAGGACGTGGCAACGACAATCGGAAACAGAT
>DATIBX010000524.1:0-5913 GCA_035457105.1 Pyrinomonadaceae bacterium | reverse complement strand
GACCAGTGATGCGCTTGCGCGTAATTTGGATTTAATTCGATGGCTTCCCCGAAATCCTTTTCCGCACCGACAAAGTCCCAGTCATAAATCCATCTAAAGAAACCGCGCGTCGCATGCGCTTCGCCCAGCGTCTCGTCCAACTCCAACGCACGGCTCACCGCCAGCTTAGCGTCCGCCGGTTGTTCGAGATAGTTGAAAGAATCGGCCAAAGCAGCGTAAGCCAACGCGAACCCAGGATCTCTTTCGATCGCCTGCTGGTAATACTCGATTCCTTTTTGCAGGCTTTCAAAGTTCAGTTTGTTGAAGTAGTAGCGGCCCTTCAGGTAAAACTGATAGGCCTCGGTACTGTCCGTGTGCCTGCGCCCGAGTCGCATCTGGTCTTTGGCAGTTAGCTTTACTCGTAGTTTGTTGGTGATCTCCTGAGCCATTGTGTGTTGCAGGGTGAAGAGATCCGATGGCTCCCGAATGTATTGTCCACCCCAGAGATTGCTCTCGTCGCGCGCGTCCACCAACTCGACGCTAATTGAAAGTAGTTCGTGATGCTTAACTACCCGACCAACGAGTACCGCCTCCGCATTCAACTCGCCCCTGATGAGGGACGTTTCAGATTCGCGACCTTTGTAACGGAATGTAGAGTTACGCGATAGCACTTTCAGTTGCGGCAACTGCGAGAGGTGATTGATGAGCGCTTCAGCAATTCCGTCTGCGAGATAATCGAGATCGGGATCGCCGGCGATATTGACAAACGGCAGAACCGCCAGTGAAGTGATCGAACGTCTCGCCGGCTCGTCGGTCAATTCTTTTACTGCCGCAACGAAGCGATACCCCTGCCATGGAACTGTCTCAATGAATTTAGCTTCGCTCGGACGCTCGCCGAGTGCATTTCTCAAAGTGGAGATGTTGCGCGCGAGGTTTCCTTCTTCGACTACGGTGTCGCGCCAAACTCGCTTTATAAGCTCTTCCTTACTAAGGAACCGGCCGCCGTTCTGCACGAGCACAAGGAGAACCTCAAACACTTTGGGCCGCAACGGGACGACCTGGCCGTCGCGCAGCAGCCGGCGCTCGCGCATGTCGATGCGAAACGGACCAAATTCATAACTAATGTCTGTCTGCCAGAGCATGGCTTAACCATATTTGTCAGCAACGATCACTTGCGCCTGAGCCAGAGAGAATCCGCCACAGATAAACACAGAGGCGACAAATAAGAAGTCCATTTTATATCGTGAAAATCCGTGTCCTTCCCTCCATTAGTGTCTTTCCTGGCTAGATTGTCAGAAGCTCGACCATATGAGAGGCCAGCAATCAACATTGTGCGCTTGTTGGTGCGGGCCTCCGAGATATTTCCGAAGTTTTTCTGAACTCGTGAAGGACTTCGACCCGCGTAGCGTCTATCTTCGACCTGTCGTTATCCCGGTAGCATGACGGTGGGTGATTCTAATTTGAGAGCACCAGTCGAGGCAACGGCGTTATGAAAGGAGACACAGCAATGAAGGACGTCGAAAAAGAGATTGTTCGGTTGGAAGAAGAACTGTCACAAACTGAATATCGATTGGATGGTGACGCGCTCAATCGCGTGTACGCTGACGATATCATTGTCACCGCGCCGATTGGCATCTGTGTTGACAAGCCAGCGGTAATGGCCGAGGTGCGAGCTGCGGCTGAGAAGGCAATTGTTGGCCGTTACGATAAAACCGATCTGAAGGTGCGCGCGTTCGGCGACACAGCAGTATCAAGTTATCGCATGGCCGCCGAAGCAACCTTCGAAGGACACCCGATCAAGCGGCGTCTGTGCATCACCAACACCTGGATGAAGCGCAAAGGGCATTGGCAGATCGTGGCTCGGCACACCGCCAGTCTCCCCGAAGATACTCCTCCGGACGGTGAAGTCTGCGCACAGAGCTAGCTTCAATACGATCATTAATGGTCACGCGGGCACCATGGAGAGCGACCCTTTACATTAGCAGTCGTCGATGATTGACGAGCGTGATCTATCGCGAAGTTTGAGATTCGTCAAATGCATATTGCAATCGATTGCTTTGCCTCGCATTACACAGCGGAAGCCTAGGCCATGGCCAAGTAAAAGGGCAGAAGCCGGTCAAAGAAATTACGTGGATGGGTACGGGCCAAAGCTTCGTTGCTTTCCTCCCAGATAACGAAGTAGACTGCCGTTGAATCGAACCAACCGACTCCGTTCTCTGTTCTCTTGGACTTTTGATTCTGAATTTGTCAGTCCCGAACTGGCTAAGCGAATCCTCAGTGGCAACGCCAGTGCTAGACCTCGAAAGTGTTTATGGCAATTCCAGACTATCAGCCACTAATGTTGCCGTTACTCAAAATCAGCGGTGATGGTGAAACCCATCAGTTTAGAGCAACCGTCGAAGCGCTGGCCCAACAATTCGCGCTTACCGAAACAGAGTGGAGAAGGTCACCAGAGGAGACCGCGAATGCCGAACAATACCATTGCACAAGTACGCCGACTGAACTACGCCGGTGAAGACATAGGGATGGGCTTCAACAGCGACACAGGCCTCGGCGTCGGGGTAGCGCTGGATTTCACTGTTCCAGTGACGGACGTGTCGCAGGAAACCGAAGCGGATATAACTATTGTCACGTCGCATCATGAGCTGATGAACACGCTTCACATGTCGGCACAGCTCGAGGGCCGCTACGCTTTTGCAACGGCAGGCGGTAAAGTCGATTTCGCGACCAAAACACAATACAACAGCACGTCCACGTTCATCGTCGCGCGAATGGTAATCAACAATACCGTAAAGCGAGGGAAGGACTTCAAGCTTAAACCGGACTTGCAGCACCTGCTGAGTCCCGGCCAGGAGGAGGTGTTCGCCAGAGCTTTCGGCGACTCGTTCGTCCGTGCTCACTATACCGGCGGCGAATTCTACGCCGTAATGCGACTGACGTCCGTTGACTCGAAAACAGAATCGAACCTTGCCATATCTCTGCACGCCGCACTGCAGGGTCTCGTTGCGGCCGTCGATTTCAAGGCGCAGCTCGACACCGCGAGCCGAAACGAGAATACGAAATCTGAGTTTTCCGTTCACTACTACCAAAAAGGCGGGCTCGGCAGAGGAGAAACTGAGGCAACCCTCGATGTCGAGGAGATTAAGAAGCGACTAAAGGAATTTCCTGATGCAGTAAAAAATCATCCATTTCCTTATTTCATTGAAGTCGCGACGTACGACACCATACCGCTGGCGTTTCCCACGAAAGAACAGAAGGAAGCGTTTCTGCTGGCGCTCGACGACGCCAATGCGAAAAAGCTCAAATACATACAAGCACGGAACGACTGCGAGTTTGCCTCCGAACATCCCGAATATTTTTCTGATCCGCCTGCCCGCGCCATTCTCTTGGAAATGGCGGCGAAGTATCTCCAATTGCTGAATGGCGTAATCGATCATCTGGTCCGCTTGTCGACTGGAAGGATCGATCCGCCTCAGCTTTTTGATCCCTCCAAGCTCGTACCCCCGGTGATCGAGCCCGAGCTCGTGCTGCGTAAGAGGGATGTCGGGCTGGAAAGAAACTTCGCCGAGTGGTGGGTGGCGAAGGACAGGCCCGGGACGCGGCACACCGATCGCGACCTCGTGACCGACATTGGTTACGCGGCTATTCCTGAGCTTAATGACTTCAACGAGATTCGCGATCCCGGTGGGAACGCCGAAACCACGGCGCGGATGCAGGGTGAAGCGCTGTCGCGCATTGTCGCATCATTCAAAGAATACGACTGGGATCACGCCGGAATGCACATGGCATCGCGCGGTAAACTGACCTCTCTTTCCGCTTTGCCGACGATGCTTCCATTCACCGTCAAATCACTGGCGTTCAGTAACAACGCGATTGAGGATACGAAAGGACTTGAACAGTTCACTACACTGGTCAATCTCGACCTGTCTCATAACGCTGTTCGTTCCATACACGAGCTAAGCTCGCTGCCTGCGCTTCGGAATCTTAATTTGGTCGACAACTCAATCTCGGATCTGAGTCCGCTTTCCATCTGTGTGGCGCTCGAGACCTTGGATATCTCAGGGAATCAAATCTCCGACCTTACGCCACTGGCGTCCTGCAAGGCTCTCAAGAATCTGACCCTCTTCGGGACGACGGTCTTCAGGGACGGCGGAGCTACAAACTCCGCGAATCCCATCGAGGATGCGCTTTCGCTACGGGAAATTCCAGGGATGGCGAATCCATTTACTATCGGCAACGTGCTCACAGTACGGTATGGGGTTCTCGCCGATGGACCTCCTGCGCAACTTGTCGGAACGGCGAGGCGTATTGACAGGTCTCACGCCTTCCGCGTCAGCCTGACGCGAGGAGACGAGGTAGTTAATGACGTGTGGTATCTACGCGCGATCAACGCCGTGAAGCGATCTGACGGAGAAGAGATGGCTATGTTCTTTCCAGGGATACTGCCCAGCGACGTGCCATCATCGGGAATCGCACTGCACATTTCGCGCGCAAGTGCACATGATAATTTCGGTGACATGCTGAATGTCAGCTACGTCGATCCCGCGGATCCCAACAAGGCCGGGATTGACCTCGCAGCGTATCCTGCATTTGGGACGGTCATCAGATTCCCAACATTTGACGCTGTTGTCGTATCCTAAAGTGTCGTTCCTTGTATTACCCAGATGTAGAACAATGCTGCAGATCCTATTCTCTGTACTAACCAGGAGGAATTGCTATGACGTACACGATGCCTGAAATAACGATTGAAGGACACCCTGGTAGCCCGCCCGAGACCGCCGGCGATTGGTTTGCGGATGGTTTCATGTTTGGCTGGAACTACCCAGACAGCGAAGTGGAGGCCCCGGCACCACTTCGAGAGGATCTACTCTCCGCATATTTTGATGGCGCCCGCGCTGGCCGGGATTCTCGGCGAGGCATTGAGACGAGCTTTGCCGATTACGATGGGCCGTCGGTCGACGAGGATCCTGGTGGAGAGCCCTACGAGGAAGCCGAACGCCGGTGGAAAGAGGAGTGGGCAGAATTTTTAAATCACCGTGAGGAACCGCATCTCGATCCGGCCGAGCTACAATTCGGACGATAGGAGACTTCGCCAGTCTTACCCGGCTTTAGCCATAGGTTAAAGCGCAAACTCCAGCCTCAGATCGAACGGTGATCATTACGGGCCATCGTAGCATCGCTGTACGTCTCATAAAGGAGAGTTCTCGTAAGTGATTGACAGTATTGGCGTCCCAAAGCATTCCGAGTTGGAACCGGATCATGCTTGGCTGAAAGAGATGGAGATTCTTCGAAGGGCAGTTGCCTGACTATGAAACGAGGCTCTTTCTAACGGACCCAGTCAGTTTCTTGATTGTCCCCGCGTTGATTGGAACCGGCATAACTTTTATCCTGGGTGGCACCTTTTCAACTCGGCAGGCCGACTTTGCGAATGAGTTCCTGGAAGCGTGGCTCAGTGCGCAGAGGATCATAGAACGGTGCTACACCGAGAAACTGCACCTGAACGTCGTGCTCTGCATAGGCACGCTCAAGTGCGGACAGTGCCTGTTCCTTCTGGTCCAGTGCGATTTAAAGGGTCGCTAATTCCGCGGGCGACACATACTGTTTCGTCGTTTCCAAGCGTTTGAGAATCGCTTCTGCTTCGCTGCGTCGGCCTGCCTTTGCTAAAGCGTGACCGAGATAGCACAGATCGCTGGTATTGTCCCCATTTAGCCATAAAGCCTCTTCAAATTCGGCGATTGCTTCGTTGTATCTCCCAAGCGACTCATACGTATAACCGAGGGTAGAGTGTGCAAATCCAAAGTTCTTATCTAGTTCAATCGTCTTCTTTAATTGGTCTACAGCCTGACTGTACTGGCGTGCGAAATAAAGTAAGTAACCTAAGTTGGCACTCCAATTTATACGAGCCAGAGATCTTGATCCACTTAGCTTCCGAGT
>DATIBX010000523.1:0-14202 GCA_035457105.1 Pyrinomonadaceae bacterium | reverse complement strand
GCAAAGTGAGATTGCTGCTCACCTGGGCACAACTCGAGAAGTTGTCGCGCGCATGCTGGGCCGATTTGTTAAATCAGGTTCGTTGGAAACAAGTCGAGGCAAAATCAAGATCCTGAGACTGTCCGACATGCTTTAAGCTTGTCGGCTTGGATGGCAATTAAAGCACACTTACCATTTGAACCGACAAGGTTAAAGCAAGTCGGACATTTAACAAGCAAACTAACCGATGCCGTCAGAATATCTCTTCTCGTATGGAACACTTCAACTGGACGCAGTTCAGCAGGCAACATTTGGCCGACTGCTTACTGGTAACTCAGATGTGCTCGCCGGCTTTGAGTTAAGACCGCTGCCAATCGAGGATGAGTATGTGATTGCAGTCAGTGGGAAAAGTGAACATACGATTGCGGCCTTCACCGGACGTGACTCAGATACGATCGCCGGCACCGTCTTTGAAGTGTCGGCTGAGGAGCTCCATCAGGCCGACGAATATGAAGTTGAGCCTTGTCGTCGAATCTCAGTGATCCTGCAATCTGGAAGACGCGCCTGGGTCTATGTTGACGGACGAAACGCTGTCTAAGTTCACCCGCAAAGTGTGAAGCCACCGCCGGTTATTTCCGGTGTTCGAGTGATCGAGCAAATAGGTATTTCGAGTGGATTTCTCGGTGCAACCTTTGTGTTCTCGCTGTCTCCGTGGTGGTTGGACTTACAATTAGGTCCACCGCAGAGTCACAAAGCACCACAAGGGATGCACAGAGGCAGCGACCATCATGGTCCGCGCTTTCCGCCATCTTGTTAGGTACCTAAACCATTTTGACCCAAAATAACGTGGAGGACTTTTTCCAAAAACTGATAACATAAAGCGCGGTTCGGACCTCAAGTTCAGCCTAAGACCCATCATCTCTCGCTACGGACAGTACCGATGAAATTATCACGTCGAACATTTAATCAAAGCATGATCAGCTCGTTGTTCACGCTTACGCTCGTGAAGAGTGTCGATCGGCTGGAGTCCTTCGCCAGTCCGGTAAGGCCCATCGTCAGGAAATGGCTTGTCGACATGGAGCAGGTAACCGTCGAGCTCCGAAAGGGACGAGTCGCCCCGGTTGAATGGCAGCGTCAAATAGAGTCGCTGCTATCAAAAGTCGAAATGAGCGATCTGTTGGCTGCGATCGATTACGATCGGATTGCGAAGGTAGCAGTCTTTCCGGAAGATCATGAATCGGCCGAGGACATTCATTTCGCTAAGACTAAAGGCTTACCCGATGAGCTGAGCTTTGCCCCGTATTTTTATGCGCTCCGAAAGGGCATAGCAATTGTCCCTCACGGTCATCGCAATATGTCGTCGATGCACATGATGCTGAAGGGACAATCTCAAGGTTGGCAGTTTGAACGTATCTATGACGAAAAGGATTATCTGACTATCAAGCCAACCAGCGACAAAATTCTAAATGAGGGAGAACTCACCACAGTCTCGGATCAGAGTACGAACATCCATTGGTTCAAGGCACTCACCGAGCCAGTGTTCATGTTCAATATTGGGGTGTTTGGAATTAATCCCGCAAAAGATTTCAGTGGTCGAGATTACATCGATCCTCTCGGCGGCGAAAGATTGAAAGATGGTTTGATTCGCGCCCGCCGCATCGAACTCAAAGAAGCTTATCGGTTGTACGGAAAATCTTAAGTCAACTCTCATCCTTACGTGGGGTCTTACTCTATGAAAATCAACTCGAACAAAATCGGCGGATTGATCTGTATTTCTCTTCTCTTTCTGGCAAGCACCTCCTGCTCGTTGACAAAGGGGAAAGAGACTAGTGAACGTGCTGTCGTTAAATTTCACAGCCAACTAAACGCCAGTCAGTTTCATGAGATTTATGCCCAGGCCGACGAGAGCTTTCGGAAAGCTACTAGTGAACCGGACGCGATTGCCTATTTTGAAGCGGTGCACCGAAAACTTGGCGAAGTAAAAGACTCAAGGATGGCAGGTTGGCGCGTCAATGCGACCCCACTTGGAACGATGGTCAACATCGGATACCAGGTTGAATTCGCTGAAGGTAAAGGAACTGAAGACTTCGTGTTCCACGTAACCGGTGATCAAGCTTTGCTCGTTAATTACACGGTCAACTCGTCACTGTTGATTACAAAGTAATCAATCTGAGCCATGGTTACAGATAGACGGTTTTTCACAACGCAACTCACCATTCTGTTGCTCGCGACCATTGGATTTATCTGTGGGTGGTATCGTCTGTTTTGGCCAGGTTTTGTCGTTTCTTGTCATTGCGGTCGTTATGTTTGTGGTCCTTGCGCATCATGACACGCCTAAAATGACAGGGCAGGAACGACGGTTGGCTTGGGCAAGAACCCGGGCTCAGGGATTTAGTCTCTATCTTGTCAGGTCAATCACCCCTAACGGTGCAAGGTAATACAGGCAGAGTCTCAGTTGGCAAAGCCATTCTCTTTGTTGGGGTCTATCTGGCACATTTCATCAGTACAACGGGCCAAAGTGACTGATGGGTGTCATTCAAAATTTGTTGGTGAAGAGTGTAGAACCTCAGGAGACCTGGATGAAATTTCGATACACCTTACTCAATCTTTTTCTCAGCCTCCTTTTAATCGAATCAACTTTCGGACAAAGACCTCGACCGCTCTTCGCGACCAATTCGCAAGTCGCTGATAGCTCAGGAAGCACGAAGCAGAAAGAGCGCCGCAAGACCAAAGTTGATGTCAAGTACAACAAACAAAAAGACCTCAGCGTTGTGGTGCTGGAACAGTTGAAGTTGTGGGACACTCCTGGAACACTTGGTGAGGTAACGATGAATGTTTCTTTTGTTTTTCCAACTCATCGCATAGTAACGCCCAAGACAGTCTCGATGGTTTTTACCGCGTATACTAAAGAAACGATTGAATTCAAGTACGACGGGTTTGAGGCAATTATTGATGGCCAGAAGGTGGACCTCGGTCATCTGGAACGACCGCATACGTTTTATCGAAGTGTGAAGCCGGGAGGGCCATTTTTTGACGTCCTGGAAAAAGCGGTCCCCTATGAGGATTTCGCGCGTATCGCTTCAGGTAAGCAGGTCCGACTGATTGTAGGTGGGTCACCTTACGATCTTTCCGCGGATCAAAGACAAATATTGGCAGATTTTCTGACGCTAATGCAGCAACAAGGCGAAGAGTTCAAGTAGTGCAAACGTCACTTCGTAGGCATCCTCCGGCGATCCTCTGGGCACCATTTTCCTGCTAATCTTGTCGCATCGAGAGACGGGGCGCCCACGGAGTGCGCCCCTACAGGTAGGAGGAGGGAGCTCATGCATTTCGAACTAACGCAAGGGACTGAAATCCTTAAACGAACTCCGCACACGGTCAGTGCGCTTCTCGGTAATCTGTCTGAACCCTGGGTAAAGCAAAACGAAGGGCCTGAAACCTGGAGCCCTTATGAAGTGATCGGCCATCTCATCCACGCCGAAGAGACCGACTGGATTCCCCGCGTCAAGATGATTCTCGAACATGGTGACTCGCGTGCCTTTGAACCGTTCGATCGTTTCGCCATGATCGAAAAATCCAAAGGCAAAACGATGCATCAGTTGCTCGAGATCTTTCAGCTAATGAGATCTCAAAGCCTGGGAGAATTACAACGGATGAACATTACGCCGGCATTATTGGAGAAAAAGGGCAAACATCCTGAATTTGGACCGGTTAGCTTAAGCCAGCTATTGGCAACGTGGGTTGTTCACGATCTGGGCCATATCGCGCAAATTGCAAGGGTCATGTCGAAACAATATGGCGAAGCAGTTGGACCATGGCAGGCCTATTTGCCCGTACTCACCCGGTAGACTCGCGCATGAAGAAACCTGAGGATGCATGGGGCCGGCAGATGTTGGCCCAATACCACAGTCAGAATGTGACTGTTGAGATTATTGAGCGAGAGGACGGTTATATTGCGACGGGGTCGGATCCGGGATTGTATTTTCGTGAGTTCAAGGCATGGGCGCCGTTCGAGCGTCGTGCCATTAAGTACGCGCGTGGTCGTGTTTTAGATATTGGGTGTGGCGCAGGTCGGCATTCACTCTACCTGCAAAGGCAGGGTCTTGACGTAACTGCCATCGATCTTTCTCCAGGCGCCATACAAGTGTGCAAGCTAAGAGGAGTCAGGAAAGCGCTCGTTAGATCGGTAACGCAACTCGACAAATTTAAGCCCGGCAGCTTCGACACGATCTTAATGTTTGGAAATAACTTTGGCTTATTTGCGAGTGCGAAAGGCGTCAAGAATATCCTGCGAAAAATGACGCGAATAACATCCGCTGAAGCAAGAATAATCGCTGTCTCACGAAATCCCTACATGACCCAGGATGAGAATCATCTGCAGTACCACCGGCTAAACAAGAAACGTGGCCGGATGGGAGGTCAGATCAGAATGCGGGTCCGTTTCGAGAGGGCAGTTGGTCCATGGTTTGATTACCTCTTAGTCTCACCCGAAGAGTTGAAATCGCTTCTCGTTGACACTGATTGGAGAGTAGAACGATTTCTTAACGCAAAGCAAGCGAGTTACGTCGCCATCCTCAAGAAGAATGCCTGACAGCTTTCCACAAAAGTGATTGCCAACAGCGCAGCACCGCGAGCGAAGCGACCGGATAATACCCTCAACGCGAAAGGATCATTTGGGATTCAAGCTAAGGTTGGAGGGTATCATCCGGTCGCTTCGCTTGATGGTACTGTACTCAGGTGACTCCAATACTGACGATTGCTTTTCTATAACAAATGCTTGCAGTAAGCGCGGGGGGTTGTAGTAAAGTGTCATTAGCGTCCAATCGGAGAATCTTTCCGATTTAGATCCTCTAAACCTCTTAAAAGTGAGTCCACAGTTATGGCATTTGAAATAACACCTCAACTTGGAGAACAAGTTTATATACAGCATGAATTTCGAGGCTCGCATCAACATGTCTTTGCGATGCCCGTTTCGAACCAGGCCCTGTATTTATCTAACGAGTAGCGTGATGAGAAAACAAACTCTAAAGGTATTATTTGCATGGTGCTGCATCAGCTTAGCGGCGTTTTTTGCGACCACCCGATCGCCGGCACAAACTGTGAAGGATGGTCGTGAAGAGCAGAATAAGAAAATTTTGGAGGAGTGCGAGAAGCCAGGGAGGGAAAAGCCGTCCACGGAACTAAAGTCCAGAATGTCTCTTCTTTGTGGTAAGGCCATTAGCTTGCCCAAACCTCCGTTTCCCGAAGAGGCGAAAGAGGCGAAAGCTTCGGGAGTAGTGGTCGTCGATATTGTGATAGATGAGGAAGGTCGGGTCATCTGGGCCAAAGCCGTAGAAGGTCATGAGTTGCTGCAACCAGTGTCTGTCAGTGCGGCGTGCCGGGCGCGATACAGTCCAATGAAAGTCTCGGGACGCGCAGTCAAGGCCAATGGCGTAATTAGCTATAACTTCGTCAAAGAGTGAATTGTTTAGGCGCGAAACCACCGACTTCAGTCGCGTGGTCTCATTCTCCCCAAGCTTAAAGTCGGTGGTGGCGGAAGTCTCGAACCGTTTGCTTTTTCAACTGGATTGAAGAGTCGAAATGAACTTGCTCGACGAGATTGAACAGAGACTAAGAAAATATCCCCAGGCAACCTACGAGCGTAACGATAACTCCATCACAGTTGAGCCGCTCGATTCAGATGGATTTGAAGTGTCCATTCAAGACCATGGGCAGCACAACTACACCATCTGTTTCAATGGTTGGCACGAGAACTTTGACTCTGACGAAGAAGCATTTAATGTATTTGCCTGTGGATTATCCTCCGACTGTCGACTCAAGGAGTACCGGCGTGGAGGCTTCCCATATCGTTGGACCCTTGAAGGGAGCGAAGATGGAAAGTGGATCGAAGACAGTACGACCTCACTAATCATCTTTCCCTTCTGGATGAAGCGGGAGGTTAGGATACTCCGGAACAGGCTTATCAAAATGAATAGCGAGGAATAAGAATCTACAATCGCCTTCCTATTTTTTGCCTTGTGGTTTAGTCTTGAGCCAGCCAACACCTCGTGTCGCCCAGACCGCAATAGCAGGAAATTCATGTCATGAAACTTTCAATTAAGTTCTGCTCTTCACTCGTTTTAGCGCTAGTTTGCGTTCTACTTGGCGCTCAGACTACTGCGAGCGCCGCAGTAAACCCGCAGGGTAAAGAGGCTGTAAGGATCCTAGCACTAACTTCAGGGAAGAACACGGTTGATCTGGACCACCCATTTGCGAATGGAGATGATTGGCTGTCTGACTTCAAGATCAGGCTTAAGAATGTTTCGGACAAGACCGTGGTCTATGTAGAGATCAAGTTCAATTTTACCGAGGCCAGTGATGCTGGCAACGAGCTATCCTTTACAATCGAACTGGGGAATAAACCCGGTGGTGCAGCAACCAAAGCTTCGATGGCCTTAAAGCCGCATAAGGCGAAAAATTATCTGCTCAACAAGACTGAATATCGGGCGCTGGCCGCTTTTGTGAAAGAGCGCAGAAAGGCGTCGCAACTCGACAAAGTTGAAGTGAAAGTAGGGTCGGTTTTGTTTGCGGGTTGACTTCTCAAATGCTAACGCTCAAAGCATGAATCCCCAGAATGTGAGGAGCCTATGAAACACTACTGTGTTGCAGAATTAGAAGTTACCGATCAGAGTTGGGTTCCAGCCTACGTACAAAACGTCACGTCGATGGTGGAAAAGACTGGCGGTAGATACCTGGCTCGAACTTCCACGCTCGAGAAGCTTGAAGGTGAGCGTAAAGTACCTCATATTTTTCTGATTATCGAGTGGCCTTCCAAAGAGGCGGCGCTGGCTTTCTACGAAAGTGAGGAGTATGCACCGTTCCTCAAGACTCGGCTGGCAGGCGCACGAAATGAACTAACACTCGTTGCCGGTGAGGACATCGCCGGCCTCGCCCAAATCGCTTAACCTTGGAGTGCGCCGGCCCGGCGGCGCTTTTCAAGCGGCTCGGTTTATCGAGACCGAGTTTCAAATCAAGCCTCGCTGTGCGGAGTAGTTTGAAAAGCGCCGCCGGGCCGGCGCACTCCAAGGTTAGGGGCATTCAAAGTTACTTGAGAGATTTTCGGGTGTCAGGGGTCAAGTATAAACGGGTCACATAGTCCTGCTGTTTATAAGCCATATGACACGATTGACATGATTCGACCTTGACAGCATCTTGTATGTCCCGACCTGGACCATCCAGCATCAGATATTCCCAATCGCCATTCTTTGAATCATATCCGCGCTCTCGCTTACGCATAACAGTAAGCAACTCGGCCGCAGTCGCGTCTTTGTTAGGCAGTTTTTCCTTCACTATTACCGTACCTACAGGAAACCGAGGGTTGAGTTCCTCTGTCATTGCGTGACGTCCCAGATCGTTAACGTAGACGGTGATGAACTTTGCCCGATGAGGCCCGACGTTAGAGGTGATGATGTAAGCAGGCCCACACATCGCTGCCACCTGCTGGTCCATCTGAACAGGCTCGGGATTTACCCTTGTCCAGTGCTGGTAGCCTGCGATGATTGCCGCTTTGTTGGTTATTACCGGAGTCGGGGTCTTTGCAGAATCCTGAGTCACCGAACGCCTGGCCCAGACAGCACCGCCGATAGTCAGAAGCACTAGCAAAACAAACAGCACCACTATTTTAATGCTCATTTGTTGCCTCCCAGCTAATTTCGAATAGGGAAGTTGAGTTAAGTTTTATCGGCTCCTCGCTCATTCAACACGCGAATCACTTCTGAGAGTCTGTCTATTGAAACGGGTTTGGTCAAGTGTTCGTCGAAGCCCGCTTCGAACGCGAGACGCTGATCGTTTAACTGTCCATAACCTGTCAACGCAACCAGCTTGAAACGACCGCTTTCCGGCATTGCCCGAATGCGTCGAGCCACCTCATATCCATCGAGATCCGGTAAACCAATATCCAGTAGCACCACGTTGATTCTTTGATCTGTCAAAGCTTCGAGAGCCAGGGTTCCGTGCTCCACAGTGATGACATCGTAGCCTTCGATACGCAACATTGCTTCCATCATGTCGCGAGTATCAGCGTTATCTTCGACTACCAGAATCTTCCCAAATCCATTTGCCGATTGTTCTTGTGTGGGACCTTTCGGTTTTCCCACCACCGCCTCTACAGCTGGCAATCTGATTTTGAAAGTTGCTCCCTTACTTACGCCCGCGCTGGACACCGAGACCGATCCGGCATGTAAGCCAACTATCCGTTTAACCACGGCCAGGCCCAGGCCAAGGCCGCCTCGGGATCGATCCGATTCGTGAGGGCCCTGAACAAAAAGATCGAAGACCTGTTCCTTTAAATTGGGATCAATCCCCTCGCCGTGGTCCGTCACACTGAGAAAAGCCGTGTTGCCTTCTTCTATACCAACTCCTATCTGAATGTCAGTCCCCGGCTTTGAAAACTTTGCTGCATTATCTATTAAATTAGAAATCACTTGTTCGAGGCGAGCTTTGTCGACGTCGACCCAGACCGTTTCACCTTGAAAGACAATTCGATTTCGTTCGATACGCCCTGATTGCTCCCAGGTGTGAATCACACTCTGAGTCAGCTGCATCAGATCGATGACTTCAAGCTCAAGGGTGATCTTGCCGCGGGTCAGCCGGCTGACATTCAACAAATCGTCCACCAGTCGCGTCATCTGGTCAGTCTGTCGTTCGATTACATCGTGAGCACGTACTCTCACGGTCGAGTCCGGTTTTGAAGTTCGCAGGACTCTTGCTGAAGCTGCGATGGCAGCTAACGGGTTTCTCAGCTCATGGCCCAACATGGCAAGAAATTCATCCTTTGCCCGATCGGCGGATCTCAACGCAAGCTGCTCACGTTCGGCGAGGCTTTCTCGTTCGCGAATAGCCACGTTGGCCTCGTCCAATGCTTTTGCGAGATCACTAACTTCTTTTATATTAGCCGTGTCACCGATCGGTGTGGTTTGAGAATCGCGTCCCATTGCGCGAGCTGCATCCGCTAGCGAGTCGATCGGAGCTGTAATACGACGCCCCATCCAGTATGCGAATCCCAATGCGATGGAGATGGTGATCAAAGTTCCGGCCACCATGACCCACACTGCACGAACCACTCCTGCGTTCACCTCTTGAATGGGTATCGCCAGTCCCACACTCCAATGACAAAACTCCGAGGTTTTGAAAGCGGTATAGGTGTCGGCCCCTTCAAGCGTTCGTCCCCGATACCAACCTTCTGACCCTGTCTTGAGCGCATTCATGAAGATTTCCGTCGCCATGTCCGAGTTTGGTCGGGCCGGGATCCTTGCAATCAAATGTCCGGTGGGATCAACGAGACCACTAATCCATCCAGCCGGGAGATGCTGGTCAATGATTAGCCGTGAAAATTGCTCAGGGCTTACAACGGCCGTTAGCACGAAGGCCAGTCGACCGCTGAGTCGCACGGGAACTCTGACAGCGATTCCGTATTTCTTCGAATACTCCCTGTATCTCAACTCACCAATAACAGGTTTGTCTTCATTGACCACGCGTTGCAAGCTTGGCTCGTCCACCGTATGAGTGGTCGGTTCCGAACCATTCCTACTAGTGACTACCAGCTGCTCACCGTTTGGTTTTGTGAGCACAATACTCTGCCAGTCACTCTGGGCTTCGAGCACCCTGATTGCGTCATTGCGAAAAGTTGCGAGGTCATTTCTTTCCAGGCTGGAGACAGTCGCAAGCGCCTGAAGTGTGGATATGTGCCCCTTCAAGGCCGCATCCACAGCCGTCATAAACGCGCGGTTACGGTTTATCGCACCTTGTCGAACTGCATCTCGCTCCCGATCAACCAGTAGTAAACCGAGGACGGTTGCCAGTGCAATAAGCGGTACGATGGTACCAACTACGAGGTAAAGGAGATTGGTGCGTAGTCTCATGGAGCTGGAAAAGTTTGCCCAGAGATAGCCTGCCTCCCACATCGTTTGAGGGAGGTAACGTGTGAAAGGGGGTACGATTTCTACGACGCAAAAGCCGAGGGGAAATTCAGCTAAGAGATTTTTCGAATAATGGCATCGGCAAACTCAGCCGTTTTAGCAGTGCCTCCGATATCCCGTGTGCGCACTTTGCCTTCTTTGAATACGGTCATCAACGCATTCTCGACTCGATCCGCTGCTTCGCGTTCATTTAGGTATCGCAGCATTAAAATACCTGACTGGAGCAGCGCCGTTGGATTTGCGATACCTTGACCGGCGATGTCTGGTGCTGAGCCATGGACCGCTTCAAACACTGCGCCTTTTTCTCCTATGTTTGCCCCGGGCACAAGTCCGAGGCCTCCGACTAAACCTGCGCAAAGGTCCGATACGATGTCGCCATAAAGGTTTTCCAACAACATTACATCAAATTGCTCGGGTCGCATGACGAGCTGCATACAGGCGTTGTCGACGATCTTATCTTCCGCGACAATCTCGGGATAACTTTCGCTCACCTTGCGAAAACAATCGAGAAACAAGCCGTCGGAGAGCTTCATTATGTTTGCTTTGTGAACGGCCGTAACCTTTTTCCGCGACTCCCGTCGAGAATATTCAAAAGCAAACTTTGCGATCCGAGTTGAAGCCTTTTCTGTGATTATCTTCAGACTCTCGACTACGCCCGGAACGACGACATGCTCCAGACCAGCATATAAACTCTCTGTGTTTTCGCGGACGACAACCAGGTCGAGTTCTGGATAACGGCATTGAACATTTGGCAAAGCTTTTACTGGTCGCAGGTTTGCGTAAAGATCCAGAGCCTTTCGAAGGCCCACGTTAACTGAGGTGAAGCCCTTGCCAACCGGCGTCGTAATGGGTCCTTTCAACGCCACTTTGTTTCGCAAAATGGAATCCAGGAGTTCCTGGGGAAGCGTTTCGCCAAATTTCTCGAGTGCCTGAGCGCCGGCATAATGGGTTTCCCACTCTATTTCGACACCCGAAGCTTCAATAATTCGCACCACGTTTGAGGCCACTTCGGGGCCGATGCCGTCGCCGGGAATCAGTGTGATAGGATGCATAATCTCAGTGAATATAGCAGTGCAATCGCGTTTAGAAGATCGAGGTTAAGCATAAGGCCTTTGTCAGTTACTGACAAATCCTGCTTCGTTCTCGCGTGCTTTATCATCAAAGTAACAATTCGCCGTGAAAGATAATCTAACAAACTTCGACGCTATTATCGTCGGTGGAGGGGTCATTGGCCTTTCGATCGCGCGCAGCCTGGCTTTGCGAGGCGTGCGCGAAATATGCGTGATCGAACGTCAGGTGTGTGGAACCGAAGCCTCGTACGCGGCTGCCGGAATGTTGGCGCCCCAGGCCGAAGCCGACACTCAGGACGGGTTTTTTCAACTCCTTTGCCGAAGCAGAGACCTTTATTCCGATTGGGCTTCTTCACTGAAAGCGGAAACGGGAATTGACATAGAACTAGACCTCACCGGAACACTCTGCCTTTCTTTCACTGAAGACGAACAGCGGGAACTCGATCATCGATTTGATTGGCAGTCAAAAGCAGGTCTCAGTGCCGAACGGCTTACCGCCGCCGAGGCCTTGACGCTTGAACCTCAAATTTCCCCAGCTATTACTGGCGCACTACTGTTTCCGCGCGATGTCCAGGTCGAAAATAGACGACTGCTTGCTGCACTTGCGAACAGCGTTCAAGGCTTCGGCATTTCTGTATTGAATGAGACGAATGTGGATGAAGTCGTCGCTTCTGCCGGACGTGTTTCAGGTGTTCGCACAAACAAAGGATTAATTCAGAGCTCGACAGTTATTGTTGCCGCTGGCGCCTGGTCCGATCTAAATGGGGCGATGAAATTTCCAGTTGAGCCGGTACGCGGACAGATGGTTTGTCTCTCCGCTAAACCACAGTTAACACGTCATGTTATCTATAGTCCACGAGGCTACCTTGTACCACGACAAGATGGTCGCTTGATCGCCGGCTCTACAACCGAGCACGTAGGTTACTTGAAGTTGGTGACTGCCGGCGGCCTCAAATCCATTCTGCTGAATGCCGGCGAGATATCACCGGCGATTGAACGATTGCCGGTAGTGACGTCGTGGGCCGGTTTACGGCCGCGGGCACCGGACGGTTTGCCACTATTGGGCCCTTGTGATGAAATTGAAGGGCTTATCTATGCAACCGGGCACTACAGGAACGGAATCCTACTCGCTCCGCTGACTGGAGAGCTGATAGCCGATACGGTAGTAGACGGTCGAATTTCGGGCGAACTGGCCACTTTCAGTCCAAATCGCTTCAGGTTTGCAAGCGTTAATTAAGTAATGAACCACTCGATTGGCAAACGTTCTGTTCAATCCGCCACTCTAATTCTGTTGCTGGTCTGCGCCGGTGCGATTTCAGCGCAGGCTCCAATGGTTAAGTCTACCGGCAGTGACGAACGGCCTGCCCAGACCCTGTTCGAAGACGCCAACGGTTATCTCAGTCGCAAGTACCAGGAATTTAACAAGCAAAAACTGCCCTACGATTCCAAATTAGAGCAACGTACCAAGCAGGAGCAGTTGAGTCTGGCAAAACAAAATGCATCGGTCTTACAGTCACGCAAGAAGTTTAAAGGCGACGACTTGTATTACCTTGGCTTGCTCTATCACCTCGCCGGTGATGGAGCGGACGCGTTGGCATCGATGCAGCGGTTCTTAAAAGACAATCGGGATGGCGCGAAGGCTCAGAGCGCGCGAAGTGTGGTCGTGCTGTATGCGACTAAAGCAGGCGATCTGCCAGCCGCGGAAGCAGCTGTCAAAGACTACCAGGTCCACCAGCCTCAACTGGCCGAGGATCTATACAAATTGGAGTTCCTGTTAACAGACGCTTACCAACGGTCAAACAAATTCGACATGGTGGTCGAACACGCGGAAAAGATTCTTGAAGCCGCGAAGAGCTTCGCCGGTACCAATAAAGAAGACACCTTCAAACGGGACGACATGCTGCTTAAAGCGGCGATCACATTGTCCAATGGATACTTGAAGACAGATCAAAAGCAGAAAGCTGTAGAGCTATTCTCAGAGCTTCGTAAGCTCGCCCTTGCCTTGCCTTCCGGTACTCTCTACAAACAGTCGACCATTCGTTTGAGAGTCGTAGATCCGGAGTTCAATACTCAGCAGTTGTTTGAGGATGTGACGGATCTTCCGCGACCCAATCTTCCGGAAATTATTGCGACGCAGTGGATCGATCAGCAGCCAGTAAAACTGTCCGAGCTGCGTGGACAGGTAATCCTGCTCGACTTCTGGGCCACCTGGTGTGGACCGTGTCGCTTTACTTTTCCGAAACTGAATGAGTGGAACAAGAGTTATAAAGACAAGGGCTTAGTGATATTGGGCGTGACAAAATATTACGGCCGGGCCGATACTCATCCGCTTACTCCCGGGGAAGAGTTGGTCTATTTACGCGAATTCAAAAAACGGAATCAGCTTTCATACGGCTTCGTGGTCGGCGATTCGAACGTGAACGATCTGAATTATGGTGTGCTGTCAATTCCTACCACCTTCCTAATTGATCGTCAGGGCGTGGTCAGGTTTATCTCTACGGGTTCCGGAGAAGAAGAGATTGCACAACTTGGCTTAATGATAAAGAAGGTGATGGAAGAACCCATAAGTCCGATAAGTACGAGTAGAAATTCGGACAAAAAGTAGGAGGCAGAAATGGAAGGGCAGGGCTTAGATCTGGTTCGCATCTTTATTGCTTTTATAGCAGGCATTGCATCATTCCTTTCTCCATGTGTCTTGCCGCTCGTTCCAGGTTATATCTCGCTAATTTCCGGAGTTAGCGTTGATGGTCTAAAAGAAGGAACAAGTAGCAGACGAGCCGTGATCCTGAATTCTCTCGCGTTCAATGCCGGCTTGTCGGTCATCTTTCTGATATTGGGAACGACTGCTGGATTGGTAGGAGCAGCGATTACAAGCAATCCCTGGGTTCGAATTATCGGCGGTCTCGTAATCATCGCGTTTGGTCTGCAGCTCATTGGATTACTCAAGATTTCTGCGTTGTATAAAGACACCCGGATGTTTTCGAAAGATAAGCCGGCCGGAATACTTGGTTCGATGACCTTAGGAATGGCGTTCGCTGCGGGTTGGACTCCTTGTATTGGTCCAATTCTCGGCGGGATTATCGGACTGGCGGCTACCAGTGGTGGTTGGCGTAGTGGTTTGGTCCTTTCGGCTTTTTATTCGGCCGGGTTGGCTCTGCCGTTTCTCTTGACCGGCTTGGGAATTAATAAATTTCTCG
>DATIBX010000522.1:0-4208 GCA_035457105.1 Pyrinomonadaceae bacterium | reverse complement strand
GCTCCGACTCATCTGCTCCGAAGACCAAATCGACTGGAACTACAACGCCTGCCGAACAGGAAACGATGCAGCAGACGATTACGACGCTTTCAAATCAGGTCAATCGTCTGTCTGACAAGTTAAGTTCAATGCAGGAAGACGACCGCTACATGCTGGACATGGAGCGGCTGACACGCGCTGAGCAACGGGCAGAGCAATTGCGCTCGCAACTGTTTGATGTGCAATCGAAGATCGCCGACGCACAGGTAAGATTAGAACAGATCGAGTATGCATTGAAGCCGGAGAATATCGAAAAGACTACCCAGAGTTACGGCACGGTCCATCCTGAAGAAGCTCGAGAGGCGCGGCGCAAACAGCTTGAAGGGGAAAAAAGTCGCGTGACTGCGCAGTTGAATTTATATGAATCGGGAAAGAACCGTTTAGAAGGCGCAGTCGCTAGCGCAGACTCAGAAGTTGATCTCCTGCGAGCGAAGTTGACCCAGCGTCGTGAACAGATGGATGCAGCTTCGAGTAATGAAGCCCGTCCCGCGACAGAGTCCCGCCCACGTAAGCCCTGAACATTTGGCATTGATCATTTTCCATTTATCATTTTTCATTTGATGAGGGCGTGAGTAGATTTCTCCAGAAAACTCGACTGCTTTAAGATTGGAATCTATGAGCCATTGCGATGACTCGCAAATGAAAAATGAGAAATGGAAATGACCAATGGAAAAAAGACCGGCGCCGTCCAATTCAGGACAATCAGCTTCCATAAAAGAGTTTCATCGCCTGCACGAATCTGGATGTTTCATCCTGCCAAATCCCTGGGACGCAGGTAGTGCTGTCTATTTAGAGTCTCTTGGCTTCAAGGCCCTTGCGACCACTTCCGGTGGATTTGCTTTTAGTAAAGGCTTACCGGACAGTGCTTCGGCTGTTTCCCGCAATCTCACACTGGACCATCTTCTCGAAATTGTTGCCGCCACGTCACTTCCGGTGAACGCTGACTTTCAAAATGGCTTTGCCAATGATGCTGAAGGCGTTGCGGCAAACGTAAGCCTATGCATTCAAACAGGAGTCGCCGGTCTATCTATCGAGGACAATACCGGCAGTGCTTCATCTCCTTTATATGAACAAAGTCTTGCAGTCGAGCGAGTGGCGGCGGCGCGGAGAGCAATTGACGAGTCGGGCGTGAAGGTTTTACTAACTGCAAGATGCGAGGCTTGGCTTGTTGGTGCTGAGAATCCGTTTGCAGTCGCGCTTGAGAGATTGGTCGCTTATGCCGCGGCTGGAGCTGACTGTCTCTACTCTCCTGGCGCAAGTAAGCCGGCGGAAATATCAGCGATCGTAAAAGCCGTCTCTCCGTTGCCAGTGAATGTAATCATCTCCAGACCGTCGTCCGATATGACATTCACAAAGCTTGCTGACCTGGGAGTGCGACGCATTTCAGTTGGTTCAGCGTTGGCTCGTGTTGCGTGGGGAAGCTTCATGCGGGCAGCTCAGGAGATGGCTACGAATCAGTCATTCGATGGCCTCGAGGCAGGCGCTCCTTACGCCGAGTTGAATAAAATCTTCGCAAAGAATCGACATTAGCTCGACACCCGGGGTTTAAAGGGACAGCGTCGGCCCCCAAGAATACAAATCCATCAGATTACGCCAATTACACCGATCCCTTCGTAGGGAAGGCACGGCACCCCAGTTTGATAAGAAAGAATCTGGGTAATCGGTGTAATCTGTGGATGATCGTTTTTTTATTTCTCGGCGTTTTCACACACTAGCTGAAGTCGGTGGTGTGAGTTTTGTTTCTTTCTGGACCATCGCGTAAACTGAGAGTGAAATGGCATCACTCTCGCAAACAGAACTCTACCGAATGGTGATCGAAGCTACGGGCAGGCATGAGCGCGTAGTCGTGGCCACTGTTGCTCATACCCGTGGTTCTACCCCGCAAAGACGCGGCGCTAAAATGCTCTTCTTTCAGAATGGTGAAGTTGCCGGCACTGTCGGCGGTGGCTGCATAGAAGCGGAAGTCTGGGCAGAAGCCAAAGAGGCGATGCGTACCGGACAGTCAGCCTTACATCATTTTTCTCTAACCGCTGATGAAGCAAGCGAAGAGGGAATGGTTTGTGGCGGTACCATGGATATTTTTGTGGACGTCATGGATCATTCGCGCTGATTATGGGCGACTCATTCTTCGATAACTATAACGCGAAGCACCAACATCCGCTCAACCGGTTATCGCACTCGATTGGTATTCCCCTGATCGTTATTGCACTGCCGTTATTCTTTTTCTCATGGAAATTGGCGCTCGCCTTTTTCGTCGTCGGTTGGATTCTCCAATTCATCGGTCACGCCATCGAAGGTAATCAACCAGCTTTCTTTCGCAATCCCGTTTACCTGATCGTTGGTCCATTGTGGCTTCTGCGCAAGCTCGGATCCGTATTTCGAGTCAACCGATCCGCGACATCAAAATAACTAATCGATGGAAGAACCACAGGACCACGCTACCTCTCTACCCGTCTTGCAGAGGATCGGCGAGCTATTGGAGGCCGGTGAGGTAGCCCTGCTGGTGACCGCGATGTCGGGTCCAATTCAACCGGGAGCCAAACTCTTAGTCGACCTCCATGGTAATCACACCGGGACGCTTGGCGACGCGGAGTTGGACGCGACGATTGTCAACGAAGCCGCAGAGTTTTTAGACGGTCGCGACGACACGCGCACCATCAGGCTCGATCAGATTGCCCCGACCTTCACAAATGCCAGTGAGATCACGCTGCTGTTTGAAAAACTTCAGCCGCTCTTGCGTTTGGTGATTTGTGGCGCTGGTCATGTCGGCGCCGCTCTGGCAAAGCTAGCTTCGTTCGTTGGTTATCAAATCACGCTAATTGATGATCGAAGTGAGTTTCTGGAACCAGATCTTTTCAACGGGTTTAATGTTGAACCCGTCGTAACCAAAAACTGGCAGGATGACGTTGCTGGAGCTGTGGGAAACGGAAGTGGCATTGCCGTCGCTGTGGTGACTCGAGGACACAGCGAAGACGAGCTGTGCTTGAGGTCAATAGCGCAAACTACGCCCGATTACGTAGGTTTGATTGGTAGTAAACGCCGTACCTCGATCGTGATCGATCGCCTTCGTGAATCCGGAGCCTCAGAGGATTTTCTCAGTCGTATTCGAGCACCAATCGGTTTAGACATTGGCGCTGTATCACCTGAAGAAGTTGCGCTGGCAATTATTTCTGAGATAGTAGCGGAACGTCACCATGCGGCCGGTGGACCCTTATCTTCCTGGCGGCGAAAGGCGCATTCATGAGTCAGGCGCCTACGCCACATCGCGCCGTATTCGAAATCCTTAATTAGTACTTTCAGCAGATGCCTTTTGATTCGACGTCCATCATAGAAGCGGAGACTGCGCCACCTCGTCGTCGCAGAATGTTTCGTGCGCTTTCCCATCAAGACTTTCGGCGGTTCTGGATAGGAGCCTTTCTTTCAAACGTCGGTACCTGGATGCAAGCAGTGGCCCAGGGTTGGCTCATGCTTGAGTTAACCAACTCGGCGTTTTGGCTTGGTCTCGATGCTTTCATGGCTACCGCTCCGGGATTTCTCCTCACGCTGGTCGGGGGAGTCTTTGCTGACTTAATAGATAGAAGGCGATTGCTACTCTACACCCAGGTTGGCGCCGGAGCGGCAGCTTTGGGCCTTGCCACGTTGGTTGCGACGGGCGCCGTAAACCGCTGGATGATCCTGGGATTTTCGTTCATGACGGGCTGTTGTATGGCACTGGCCAGTCCGTCGTATCTGGCAATGACGTACGACCTGGTTGGCAGAGAAGATCTCGCGAACGCGATTGCCATGAACTCGACGCAGTTTCAGCTATCTCGAGTGGTTGGACCAGCCCTCGCCGGCGTCGGCTTTCGACTATTTGGCTTGGCCGGGTGTTTCTTTGCGAATGGATTATCTTTTATTGCGGTGGTAGTCGCACTGTCCATGGTCCATCCCAAACGTCACCATGCCGCCATTCAGCTCGAGTCAGTTAAGCGACGCCATCGGATCTGGAGCGACTTGATCGAGGGCTTCCGTTACGTTTCGAATCGACCTCGTGTGTCTTCGTTGCTGCTGCTTTCCGCGATCAACAGTCTATTTGGAGCCCCGTACTTTACCCTTGTTCCTGTTTACGCTCGTGATCAGTTCCATCTCGGCGAAACTGGATTAGCGTTGATGATGGGCACCGCGGGATT
>DATIBX010000521.1:0-5606 GCA_035457105.1 Pyrinomonadaceae bacterium | reverse complement strand
TACGATTTTTGGGTATCCCGGAGGTGCAGTTCTCCATATTTACGACGAATTGTGGCGAGCGAGAGAGCGGATTAGCCATTACCTCGTGCGCCACGAGCAGGGCGCAGTCCATATGGCTGAAGGATACGCCCGGGTATCCGGGAAAGTTGGAGTGGTCCTGGTTACTTCGGGTCCAGGAGCGACCAACGCGGTAACCGGTATTGCCAACGCGTATATGGATTCGACTCCAATTGTTGTTATCACGGGCCAGGTTCCCAGGCATCTGATCGGAACTGATGCATTTCAGGAAGTAGACACCGTTGGTATCACCCGACCATGTGTCAAGCACAATTATCTTGTTCGGGATGTACGCGATCTAGCAGCGGTTGTGCGGGAAGCATTTCATCTAGCCAGAAGTGGTCGGCCAGGGCCGGTCGTCATTGACATTCCGAAAGACGTGAGTGCAGCCAGGACATCTTACTCACGTTTGGACCACGTGAGCTTTCCCTTCTCTTCTCCGTCAGTCGTTCCGAACAGACGCTCGATTGAGAACGCAGTGGCAGCGATGCTCAAGTCGAGTAAACCAGTGCTTTATGTGGGCGGTGGTATTGCGAGTTCCGGTTCCGAAACGGAGCTGCAGAAATTTGCCGAAATGTTGCGAATCCCCGTCACGCCAACTCTTATGGGTCTGGGAGGTTTTCAGTCGGGTCACTCCTTGTGTCTCGGGATGCTGGGCATGCACGGAACCTACGCAGCCAATATGGCCGTCGCGGAATCCGACCTGTTGATTGCACTGGGTGTGCGTTTCGACGATCGAGTAACAGGAAAGTTAGCTACGTTTGCGCCGAACGCACGCGTGATCCACGTCGATATTGATCCGGCAAACATTGGAAAGAATGTCGCCCCGAGTCTCGCTATCACGGCGGACGCGAAGGTCGCTCTAAAAGAATTCATTTCACTGGCTGAGAAACTACCTGCACAAGGGTTAGCACAAGGCGTGGAAGCTAAAGAGTCCTGGTGGACTCAGATTAGAGAGTGGCAAAAAGCTCAACCGCTCCGTTTCTCAGGCTCAAGCGAACACATCAAACCACAAACAGTTATCCGCGAGCTCCACAGACTTACGGAAGGCAAGGCAGTCATAACCACCGACGTGGGCCAACATCAGATGTGGGTGGCCCAATTCTATCCTTTCACCCGGACCAGACAGCTGATTACGAGCGGTGGTCTCGGAACAATGGGGTTTGGTCTTCCAGCCGCCATCGGTGCGCAAATGGCGTTAAGAGATCAGCTGGTCGTGGCAGTGGTGGGAGATGGTGGTTTCCAGATGACCAACCAAGAACTGGCCACAGCGGTCCAGTACGGCTTACCGGTAAAGATCGTGGTGATGAATAACGGTTACCTGGGAATGGTCAGACAGTGGCAGGAGATGTTCTACGATCGTACTTATTCTGAAGTCGATATTTCTGTAGCTCCAGATTTCGTCAAACTGGCCGAAGCCTATGGAGCAGCAGGTTTCCGCGCTCAAAAACCATCTGAGTTAGCGGGCGCCCTGGCTGCTGCTTTAGCGCATCCGGGGGTCGCGGTAATCGATGTCGTTGTTTCGAAGGAAGAGAATGTGTTTCCGATTGTCCCAGCCGGAGCTAACTCTCGAGACATGATTGTCCAGTGAGTCTTATGCGTCACACACTTTCCATCATAGTTGCTGATCAGCCCGGCGAGCTCTCGCGTATTGTTGGTCTGTTTAGCGCTCGCGGTTTCAATATCGAGACAATTTCGGTTGGAGAAACGCTCGATCCCAAATGGTCGCGCGTGACGGTGGTGACACGCGGTGACGACCGAACTATTCAACAGATCGTGAAGCAATGCGAACGTCTCGCCCGGGTGCGTGAGGTGCATGACATAACGCTGAGGCCTCACATCGAACGTGAAATGGCGTTGATTACCGTGGCGGCGTCAGCGGGATTGCAACGACAGGAAGTCTTGAGCCTGGTTGGTGTCTTTCGGGCCAAAGTAGTTGACATCTCGCACTCACATCTCATTGTTGAAGCTTCAGGAAATAAAGAAAAGGTCGATACGTTTATTGAGTTGTTAAGACCAATAGGTATCACCGATATCACTCGTACAGGGAATATTGCTATTAACCGCCTGGCTGCGACCGCCGATCCTATCTCCGAAGAAGAAGTAGCTGAGTTAGCACCATTGTTGTAATCCTCGATTATTGTTTAGAAAGGAATTCTTCCCATGCAGATTTACTACGATAAGGATGCAGACCTTGGCTTGTTACGTCAGAAACAGATTGCCGTTATTGGTTACGGTAGCCAGGGGTTTGCGCAGGCAAATAACCTTAACGACTCGGGTTGCAACGTGACTGTGGGGCTGCGGAAAGATAGCTCTTCATGGGGAAAAGCCGAGAGCGCCGGTCTAAAAGTACTTCCAGTCGCACAAGCTGCTGCGGAGGCTGATATTGTGATCATGCTAGTTCCAGACGAACTTGCGCCCGATATCTACGCCAAAGAGATTGCGGAATCACTTACGCCTGGTAAATATCTCGCTTTCTCCCACGGGTTCTCGATTCATTACAAATTTATCGAGCCGCCCGCAGACGCCAACGTTTTTATGGTCGCGCCAAAAGGTCCGGGCCACCTCGTGAGACACGAATACGTTCGCGGTGCTGGTGTTCCCTGTCTGCTCGCCATCAACCAGGATCCGACTGGCGACACGAAGGCTATTGGCCTGGCCTATGCATCAGCCATTGGCGGTGCAAGGGCAGGAGTCATCGAAACCACTTTCAGAGAAGAGACCGAAACCGATCTCTTTGGCGAGCAAGCGGTTTTGTGCGGTGGATTGACGTCCTTGATCAAGGCCGGCTTTGAAACTTTAACGGAGGCCGGATATGCTCCCGAGATGGCTTACTTCGAATGCCTGCACGAGATGAAACTAATAGTCGATCTCCTCTACGAAGGCGGAATTTCTGAGATGCGTTATTCGATCTCTAATACCGCTCAATACGGCGACATGACTCGCGGTCCAATTGTGGTGAATGACGAAACGAAGCGTCGGATGAAAGGCTTACTTGCTGAAATCCAATCGGGTGCGTTCGCTCGCGACTGGATGAAAGAAAATCGTAACGGCAAACCCAAGTTTCAGCAGCTTGAGGAGGAAGCGCGGGAGCATCCCATCGAACGAGTTGGCTCACAGTTGCGCGATATGATGCCGTGGTTAACAAAGAGTCGCCTGGTCGACAAAGCTAAAAATTGAGAGAGAGTCTTGGGCCAGGAAACAAAAAAAGAGACCAACGCTCGTAGTCAGGCAATCACCCGCGGAATCGAGCGGACACCTAACCGTGCGATGTTGCGTGCAGTCGGTTTTCGTGACGAAGATTTTGAAAAACCGATCATCGCGGTCGCGAATGGCTACAGCACTATCACACCCTGCAACGCCGGTTTGAATGGACTCACGGAACGCGCGGTACGAGTTCTCAAGCAGTCAGCCACTGTACCGCAGACCTTCGGCACCATCACTGTAAGCGACGGAATCTCCATGGGCACGGAGGGGATGAAGTATTCCCTCGTGTCGCGCGAAGTGATCGCCGATTCAATCGAAACGGTTTGTCAGGCACAAGCAGTCGACGGCCTGTTGGCTATCGGTGGCTGCGATAAGAACATGCCGGGCGCGATGATAGCGATCGCACGTCTCAACATCCCTTCCGTGTTTGTTTATGGTGGCACGATCAAGGCCGGCCATTACCAGGGCGAGGATCTGACCATTGTCAGCGCTTTTGAGGCCGTGGGGAAATTCTGTGCGGGCAAAATTACCGAAACAGAACTCGTCGAGGTAGAGCGCAGAGCTTGCCCCGGTGCTGGTTCATGCGGCGGAATGTACACCGCAAATACGATGTCGTCAGCGATTGAGGCGATGGGGCTGAGTCTGCCCTATTCGTCGACAATGGCGGCTGAGGATGAAGAAAAGGCAACGAGCGCCGAAGAGTCAGCTCGAGTGTTATCCGAAGCCGTGGGCAAGGATCTACGCCCGTCGCAACTCTTAACCCGAAAAGCTTTTGAGAACGCGGTCACGGTGGTAATGGCGGTGGGCGGTTCGACGAATGCGGTTCTCCATCTTTTAGCCATTGCCCATGCCGCGGGCGTTCAGCTCTCGCTGGACGACTTCGAAGAGATCAGGAAACGTGTGCCGTTAATCTGCGATCTAAAGCCTTCGGGCAAATACGTCGCCACTGATTTGCACAAGGCAGGCGGAATACCTCAAGTCATGAAGATGCTCTTGGCCCACGGTTTACTTCACGGTGACGCCCTGACTGTTTCCGGGCAAACAATTGAAGAAGTGCTGCAGGATGTTCCAGAGGCTCCACGTTTGGACCAGGCTGTCATCAGACAGTGGGAAGATCCTGTTTATGCAGAGGGTCACCTGGCAATCCTGAGAGGAAATCTTGCTACTGAGGGCGCGGTCGCAAAAATTTCAGGTGTCAAACATAAGCAGATCACTGGTCCTGCTCGCGTCTTCAACTCTGAGGAGACTTGTCTCAAAGCGATCCTGTCGGGAGAGATAAACGCCGGTGATGTGATTGTGATCCGGTATGAGGGTCCAAAAGGCGGACCGGGGATGAGAGAGATGTTGGCGCCGACGTCGGCAATTATTGGTGCGGGTCTGGGTGATTCTGTGGGGCTAATTACCGACGGCCGTTTCTCCGGTGCGACTTACGGAATGGTAGTTGGACACGTCGCGCCCGAAGCTGCTGCTGGTGGAGGACTTGCGCTGGTGGTTGAGGGCGACTGGATTACAATCGACGCTGACCTGGGGTTACTGCAGTTGAACATTTCCGACTCTGAGCTTTCAGAACGGCGCAAGGACTGGAGACCGCCAGTTTCCAAATACCGATCGGGCGTACTCGTTAAGTATGCCAAACTCGTCAGCAGCGCCAGTCTCGGAGCCGTCACCGACCTAAACCTCCTCGACTAAATAAAACCAAACCTGTACCTCCGCGACTCTCTGCGTTGCTTTGAGCTCTTGTAGGTTTTAAGTGCAAGGTCGCGCAGAGAGACGCAGAGATCCTGATTAAGAAACTACCGTGCGGAGGCTCCACTTGACCGGCACCACGGAGAGCCCCTAAAGTGATTGATTCCGAAAAGTGCCATTTTAATCTCTTAGGAACCAATCACTGTGCCAATACGCATTGAAAATCAGTACGAGGGTGCGCTCCCAAAAGGCGCCATTGAACAAGTAGAAGACGCCCTTGAAAGTCTTCCCCGCGAACACACGCGAGGCATCGAACGCGTGAGATTCGTGCCTTACATCTCTGACCCCAGACTTAAAGGTCAATTTCAAGCGACTGAATTACCAGGGCTTTATCATCCACGCCAGGGCTCGAAGGGTCCGTGGTTGGAAATTGCCGTTAATGTATTACTGCCTGCCGATAAGCCATTCCATAAACGAATTGTTCCGCGACTCTCGTTCAAGAGCAATCTCGTTGCGCTGGTCTTTTCATTAGTCGGACAGCACTACCATCTGACGTTGCGGCACTCGTTAAAGAGAACGCAGTTAGAACCGGCCGTCAGGATGTATACGGAAAAGCAGTTGAAGGCGTGGAACGAGAAGAAGCACAGCTTCCGAGC
>DATIBX010000520.1:0-11408 GCA_035457105.1 Pyrinomonadaceae bacterium | reverse complement strand
CGTCTTTGTGCCATTGCACTGAGAGCGCAGAGCGTCAGTGCAACGACAATCGCCATTCTGCTTTTTTGACACATAGACTCTGTGCCTCAAAGGTGAGAAGAGCGCGCTACTCAGTTTTGCCTGCGCGCTTGTCCTTGTCATCGGACCAATATTATATCGGCCGCTAAAATTTACTATTGCTCAAGCAACTTGGCCGGTCAGGAGCAGAGTTTAGCTGCAGTTGCTAAAGAATCCCAGCTCTCATTCTCCCCAACCTTTAGGTTGGGGATCAGAGTCGCCTCGAACCCGGGGAACCATTTTAATGGTTTCTCTCGGACCGCCATTCCAGACCATACTTCCTAACAAACATCTCAACCTCTGCTGCATACGTCCGCTTTGCTCTGTGCAACCTCAGTGGACTCTGTGGTGGAAATCTTGGACCGTCATTTTCGCCACCACAGAGTCACAGAGCGCACTGAGGTTGCACAGAGAGGAAGTTCAGAGGAACAAGTTAACGATGGCCGACAAGCTAAAGCATGTCGGACACTTGTGTTGTGAGGAACTCCTTTGCGTGAGAACTCATTTTTGAAAACCATTTTGAATGGATCCCCGCAGATTTAGCGCTAACTTGCTTTGTGGACACCCTGGTTGGAGACTCCAAAGGCCCAGAGTCGAAGCCCTGAGCCTTTTTGTTGGCTTCGTTGGGTTCCTGAAAACTAAGCTGCCTTTCGAACCTCCTGCAAAAGCTTCGCTCCCAGAATCTCAGTAGCTTCTATGGAAGGCGGCACTGCCAGCAGATCCGGCGCATTAGCCATGAGCGCTTTTGCAATCGGTCCATTCAGGTGCGTTTGTCTTCCGGCCTCATCGGGAAACGCATCGAATATAGCGAACGTGGTCGGTCCCAGACGCAGCGCGAACCATAGCAGAGTCGATGGTTCCTGATTCGCCAGTTGCAAACCTTGCTTCAGGAAGGCGGCAACGTCTTCCTCTTTTCCAGGTTTTGCTTCGAGTCGAACAAACAATCCAAGTGACGGCATTTTCAATTCTCCTTTTGAACTCATTTCCATTCTCCTTACGGCCCCAGTAACAGAAGTTCGGCCGATGCTCGCAGACTACGCCGAGTCAGCGATTCATACTAGAGGCAAGAACGCCATATTTGATATCATTTTTGCCATGAAGATAAATGTGCTGGTTCTGGACGATGTTTTTGACTTGGGACTGTCTGCGGTACTGGACGCGTTTCAAACTGCGAATGAACTAATGCAACTATCTGAGCTTGCAGTCCCTCGCTTTGAGGTGAAGATCGCCGCGGTGCGTAAGGCTGTCAAAACGTCGCAGGGTTTGACTGTGCCGGTGAATGGCAGCGGTTGGCGTACGCCCGATTGCGTTGTTGTTCCGGCAATTGGTTTCAAGATGCCGGGCCCATTGGAGAGCGCACTTGCGAGACCGGACGTCCAAGACGCAGGGGCTGCACTTCGGCAGTGGGCTAGACGAGACACAACGTTGACTGCAGCTTGCATCGGGACGTTTGTGATGGCCGAGTCGGGGCTACTTGATTATCAACGTGCGACGACGACATGGTGGTTGGCGCCGATGTTTCGCCAGCGTTATCCAAACGTCTCGCTCGACGAGTCGAACATGATTGTTCATTCCGGGCGTTTCGTGACCGCGGGAGCTGCGCTGAGCCACATGGATCTTGCGTTGTGGATTATTCGCGGAGTCAGTCCGCAGCTCGCGTCGTTGACGGCGAAGTATCTCATCGTCGACTCGCGCCCGGCTCAGTCGGCTTATGCGTTGACTGATCACCTGGTCCACTCCGACGATATTGTCCAGCGTTTCGAAGATTGGGCTCGCCAAAGATTGAAGCAAGGCTTCTCGTTAGACGACGCCGCAAAAGCAGTCGGATCAAGCAAACGAACACTTGCGCGACGGATGCAAGCGGTACTCGGAAAGTCGCCATTGTCTTATTTTCAAACCTTGCGCGTGGAGCGTGCGGTTCATCTTCTGAAGACGAGCAGTGCGAGTATCGACGAGATTGCGGAGCGTGTCGGCTATTCTGAGGGCTCGATCTTGCGAGGCCTGCTGCGACGTCGTCTTGGTGTTGGCATCAAAGAGATAAGGCGCTCGGCCTGAAACACCAGCGGGTATCTGCCGGATCTGGTGAAACCCTCGAGCGGTAGTGTTGAGAACTTAACCTCGGACGTCACATAGCGGTCGACTTACTCCAAATCCAAAGTTAGTGTGTTTTGCATTTCAAGTCCGCGTTATCGGCGTAGTCCGTGGATGTTCGAGTTATTCGTCTCGCTTAGAGACGATCCACGAATACACACGAACCTCACAAATACAAAGCGCCCTCAGATTATTTCGTCTGTTGTGGTCTGTTCGGAGTCCAACTTCTTTCTAGAAAACAATCACCAAAAAGTCTACGCGCTTGCGAATGAGTAAGACTTTGCAGAACTACATCATTTGCAAGCGCGTAAACTCTCTTCCGGTCTCGCAGGTAACCTGTGGAGCGTTCTGACAAGCGCAACCTTTCCATCAGATTGTCGCAATTTAATTATCCTTCCTCCTGTAAAAAATGACAGTACCTAAGAGCCCCAGTCGAGACTAATCTCTTCCATACTGGCTAGGTCTATCTATTCCACCCCTTCAATCGGGAGAGCTTGAAATGAATGTCACAGGTCGACGACTAAATCCAACCAAAAGCCTTTTTCGATTAATCGTGGCCATAAGCTGCGCCGTGGCCCTCTTGGGCAACGCAATTTTGCCAGTTAGAGCCGAGCCAAGCGCAGCTGTGCAAGGTGTTGTCAAGATCCCTACGGACCAACTTGATTCATTGGTGGCGCCGATCGCGTTATACCCCGACAACCTGCTTAGTCAAACGCTAGTAGCGTCAACCTACCCTTTGGAAATTATCCAACTCCAACAATGGCTGGATAAGAATCAGGATCTCGCGAGCAATCAACAGAAGTTGGCGGCTGCAGTCGAGAAGCAACGCTGGGATCCCAGCGTTCAGGCAATGGCGGCGCTACCGGATGTGGTGAAGCGACTCGCAGATGATATTCAATGGACCACCGATTTGGGCAACGCTTTTCTGGCCCAGCAGAATGACGTTATGGACGCAATCCAGCGCATGCGGTCAAAAGCGAAGGCAAAAGGATCTCTCCAGTCAAATGAGCAGCAGAAAGTGGAAGTGCAAGTCGTCGAGAGCAAGCAGGTAATAGTGATCGAACAGGCGAATCCGGAGGTGGTGTACGTGCCTTCATACGACCCGATGTATGTATGGGGTGCACCTGTTTACCCGTACCCTTACATCTACTATCCGCCTTACTACGGAGGTTTGTATACGGCCGCTGCAATCTCTTTTGGCGTGGGAATAACGATGGGCTTCTTTTGGGGTGGTGGTTGGGGATGGGGTTGTGGTTGGGGTGGTGGCGATATCAACATTAACCGCAATAACAATTTCAATCGCAATACGAACATCGGCGGTGGCAATCGTGTAAACCCACTCGGAAGCGGTAATCGAGGAAACCTTGGCAGTGGTAATCGCGGCAATCTCGGGAGCGGCAATCGCGTTAATCCACTAGGAAGCGGCAACAAGTGGCAACACGATCCGTCTCATCGCGGTGGAGCACCGTATAGAGATCGAGCCACGGCAGACAGATTTGGCGGGACAACGCGCGGAGACTCCCTGGCGAATCGACAACAAGGAGCGCGCAATCAAATTGGAAGACAAGGCGGCAATCTCGGTAGCACTATCCGGCCCGGTGGCGTAGGCAATCGTGGCGGCTTTGGTAGTAATCCTGGTGTTGCTAATCGCGGCGGCGTGGGCACAGGCGCCGGTAATCGCAGCGGTATCGGCAGTAGTAGTGGGCTCGGCAATCGTAGCGGTCTCGGCAGTAGTAGTGGGCTCGGCAATCGCAGTGGTATTTCCAGCAGTGATCGGATCGGCAATCGCAGTTTGGGAAACCGTTCAGTCGATCGTGGAGCGTTTGGTGGTTTTAACCGGGGCAGTACATCGAGCAGTATTAGCCGCGGCTCATCAAGCATCGGGCGCAGCGGTGGTTACGGCGGAGGAAGTCGTTCGAGTGGTGGCTTTGGTGGTGGGAGCCGCGGCGGTGGCGGTGGAGGTCGCGGTGGTGGTGGTCGTCGGCGATAGCAATTCGCCAAAGGAGAAAGTGATGAGTAAATTGAATTGCATTAGTCTCAGAAGGTCCAAACTGTTTACGGGTTCACTCGCCCTGTCATGCTTGTTGTTAACCGGGGGCTTGACGCGTGTGGGAGCGCAAACAACAAACGCCGCGCGAGGAACTGGTTTCGCGACTGCACAGGAAGCAGTTGATGCGCTCGTGGCCGCAGCCGAGCAGTATGACGAGAAAAGCTTAGGCGCGATTCTCGGTCCTGACAGCTACGACATCATCCATACTGGCGAGCCCGTTCGCGATAAGGAGATGGCTGCTGAATTCGCAACACAGGTCCGGACCAAGCAAAGCTTGGCAAACGATTCCAAGCAACGCGGCCGCATGATCCTCAATGTGGGATCCGACGACTGGCCCTTTCCCATACCAATCGTAAACAGCGGCGGTAAGTGGTATTTCGATACGACCGTGGGCCATGCGGAGATACTCTTGCGACGCATAGGCCGTAATGAGTTGGATGCGATCGAAATCTGCCGCGGTTTTGTCGAGGCCCAACATGAATACGCGCTAACAATGTCTGGGGAATCAGGTGTCGCTCAATATGCACAACGAATAATTAGTACACCCGGTAAAAAAGATGGGTTAGCTTGGCAGACTTCTGATGGAACATGGGACGGACCAATTGGAGAGAATGTGGCTAAAGCTATTGCGCGTGGCTACACGAGTAGGAGTGAACCGTACAGAGGTTACTTCTTCCAGGTCTTAAAAGGTCAGGGACCTGCTGCGCCGCTTGGTCAAATAGACTTCGTTGTGAAAGGGGTGATGATTGGTGGTTTCGCGTTGATAGCAGTTCCCGCGCAATACCGAAACACTGGAGTAAAAACTTTCATCGTGAGTCATGACGGGGTGGTCTACGAAAAAGACCTGGGGCCGAACACGCTCGAGATAGCCAGGAGAATCGAGTTGTTCAATCCGGATAAGACATGGACGCCGGTGCTCGAGGATCGATAGCGCTAACTGACCCCAACCTAAAGGTTGGGGAGAATGAGAGAAGAGAAGTGGATACGTTCAGTCTCATTCCCAACCGTCTTTAGGATGGGGTTACCGCGTTACTTCTCATTCTCCCCAACCTTTAGGTTGGGGTTCCGGGCCACTTCAAACCGGGGAACCATTTTAATGGTTTCCTCATACCGCCATTCCAAGTCACACCGCTAAACAACCCTCTCGCATTCAGATCAACTCAGATGGACCAAAGACGAGTTTTGTAAAAACTCCTTTGCGTGAGAATTGTTTTTGAAAACCATTAAAATGGTTCCTGCAGTCTGGCGGCAACTGACCCCAACCTAAAGGTTGGGGAGAATGAGACGAAATCGTCATTCGCAGTGGCTGGAACGAAGCGAGGTCCAAACCTGTTTCAGCTTATTACATCCCACAAAAGAACGATCCACGAAATTACACTAAATAACACTGACGACCGCAGCGCCCACGCACTCGAGTTTTTACAGAGTCTCTAGTAGACGAAAGGGCGGCTGTTAAAACGCGCCGCCCTTTGCCACTTTCACTATGCGCCGAGGTTATTTGGCCTTCACCATCACATTACCCCCACCGAGCGGCAGCAGCGATGTGTTTGTTCCAAACTTGCGCCATATCACACCATTGTTATCAAGAACAGTAATGGCGTATGCATCGCCTTGGCGTGGAGTCAACAAATCACCGTCACTCGCATCGTAGAAGTGCGGGCAATAATCGTTAGACCATTAAGAAGGAGCACACAGACCAGGCAAAGGGAGGTGAAAAATGCGCGCATGCGTACAGTTATCCTTTCAGTGGCAAGGCTATTCGAATGTTTGTTTATCACTGGACACGGCCAGTGCTAAGGTTGGCCCATGCTTCCGCACATTGATGGGCGTCCATGCTCATCCACTATTATCCCTCGTACCTGGGATCATTTGTGTCGCAATGGGCAATCGGGTGGTAAGACTAACGCTTATGATTGGTGCCGGGCATTATACGCGGAACTTAGATTCCGTCAATCTGACAGGACCACACTCTCATTCTCCCCAACCTTTAGGTTGGGGATCAGAGTCGCCTCGAACCCATTTTAATGGTTTCCCTTAGACCGCCAGCACTTAGATCATAGTCAGGAGCCATTGAGAATTCGCAGGGTGGTTTTCCAATCAGGTGGACCAGACATATGAGGAACTCCTTTGTGTGAGAATTGGTTTTGAAAACCATTAAAATGGTTTCCCGGTAGGACAACTCCAGCTGGACCCCAACCTAAAGGTTGGGGTGAATGAGATGACTGTGTGATCGCAACTCTGCTGAATCTTAAATCTGCGTAATCCGCGTAATCGGTGGATGTTCGTGTGTTTTCGTGATCGCCTGTTACGTTCCGAGAAAAGCGATCCACGGGCATCACAATCTGCGTAATCTGTGGATGCTCTCACTCACTACTTTTCTCAACCCGACCCCCCAGATGCTTGCCGAGAAACTCTTCCATCGCGCGATAAAACTCAAAGCGGTTCTCCTCGTTTGCGAAGCCATGTCCTTCATTGGCTTTGACAATGTAGGGGACTTCGATGCCTCTGGCCTTCAGCGCCTCGACCATTTGATCTGATTCCGCTTTGTTCACTCGCGGGTCGTTGGCCCCCTGAGCAATCAACAGCGGAGCCTTAATGTTTTTACTGTGGAAAAACGGAGAAGCCGCTGTCAGCAGATCCTTGTCCTTTTCCGGATCCCCAACCATCTCATAAACCATTTCCAGATAGGGCTTCCAGTAAGGTGGGAAAGCTTTGATGAATGTAAAGATGTTAGAGACACCAACGTAATCAACGCCCGCGGCGTAAAGATCGGGTGTGAAAGTGAGCCCCGCCAACGTTGCATAGCCTCCGTAGCTCCCGCCGTAAATACCGACGCGTTTTGGATCGGCAATCCCTTGCTTAATTAACCATTGGACACCATCGCTGATGTCGTTTTGCATCGCCTTGCCCCATTGTTTGAAGCTCGCTTCCCAAAACTTGCGTCCGTATCCGGTCGAGCCTCGGAAATTCATCTGTAGCACTGCATAGCCGCGGTTCGCCAGGAACTGCACTTCGGGGTTATAGCCCCATGAGTCTCGATACCATGGACCACCGTGGGGATTCACCACCACCGGCAGATTGCGCGCCGCTACACCTTTCGGAAGCGTCAAGTAGCCGTTGATGGTTAGACCATCCCGGCTTTGGTATTTGATGGGCTTCATGGACGCCAGGTCCTTGTCGTTGAGCCAAGGACTTACGTCGGAAAGCTTCCGAAAGTCCTTCGACCTTAGATCGTAGAAGTAGTAAGCGCCGAGCGAGCGATCGGTGAAGGTGCGCACCAGGCACTTGTCCTCTTCACGATTGCAACCGGCTAGTCGGACTTCGAAGCCGGGCAAGCGACCTTCGAGATCTTTTTGAAGGGCGGCTCGCTGCTTGTCAATGAAGTAGTAGTGCGTCTTGTCGGTATTGTAGGAGACTCCGAGAATCGCGCGGCGCTTGCGAGAGCTCAGGAGATTCGACACATCCACGTCCGGATGTTCGTATATCTTTTCAAGTTCCTTCTTGTTTTCGACGTCGTATTTGACGATAGCGGTCTTGTCGCGCCCGCCGACGTTGGTAGCCACGTAGAGTTGTTTGTTATCCGAGGTGAATAACAACGGCGAGAAGGTCTCTCTGAAAGTGGTGGTGAGCACCTTCGTAAACTTCTCTTCTTCGGTATTGCGAAACATGAAGCTGGTATTCACGCCATCGGTGGTTGTGGCGATGCGGAGTTTTCCGTCCCAGTCGGTGGACCATCCCGTGTAGTTGCCGGGGTTCTCGGCAATCATCTTCATCTCACCGGTGTTGACATTGATGCGATACACATCGTGGATCCGTGCGTCGCGCTTGTTGAGGCCTACAAGGATTTCGTTATCGTTGTTTTCGAGCCGGTCGATAATCTGCGCTTGAACTTTCTCGAACGGAGTCAGATCTTTTGGATTTGACCCGTCGATACCGACCGCGTACAGCCGGAAGTTTTCATCACCGCCGGTGTCTTGCACGTAAACAATGCGGTTATCGCCTTTCCAGGTATAGCCGGAGATGTCGCGGGCCTTCGCGCTGGTAACGCGAATTGCCGGCTGGCCGGACCCGATCTTTTCGACAAATACGTTGAGCCGCTTTTCCCAGGGCTGGAGAGATGCCAGATACTCACCGTTCGGCGAGAGCGCGTACGCGACCTTATCAGGGTTTCGAAAGAAATCCTTCACTGGAATCAGCGGTGGTACTGCTTCGCTTTGTTGCACTTTCCGCTGGGCGGAAGTGGACAGCGGAATGAGTAGTAGGAGTTGTGCCAGCACCAAAACGAACTGCACTGCCCGATGGGATGTTGGCAACTTTCTTAGAAACGAGCGCCGTCGCACCGAGTTCATGCTTGTCCGTGATCGCGTCGAAACAGTCTTGGTTTTCATATAGTCCTCCAACGCTTCAGAGATGACCGGCGATTGGTACGTTAAGTCGATTCACCTCGGTTGCGCAAGGAAATCCCGTGACTGTTTCAGGTGAAAAAACGGGAGCGTAAAAACTGTCTGATGAAGGTTGGATGGTGGTTCAATCAGCGCAACGACTCTGTCGAGAGTGAGAGCGATACTCTTGTCATCAGCTGGAACGATACGAAGTTTCTGGGGAATGCTGTAAATGTGTATTCAGATTCATGCCACAGAAGTGAGAACTATTTGTTAATATCCAGTGGTTGCCATCGAGTGCTACCTCAGCAGTCTCAGGTCGATAAAACTTTCGCTTTGTTGTAAGCTGATTGAGCTCAATCTTCTTCACTCAGATCTCGACAAACTTGACAGACCAGCGAAGTCCTTAGCCTTTCGAAGAATGTCACTTTCGTCTCTCAGAATAATCCGTCTGTTAAGTGCTCTGATGTTTTGTTGCCTGGGAGTACAAGCACAAAACAACCCGGGCAAGATTGTGTTCGCTGATGAGTTCGGACGCTTGCTAGTGATAAATGCAGACGGTTCGGGTCAAACTATGCTTACGCAGGGCGGAAATTCCCGGGATGATGGGCCAGCGTTTTCACCCGACGGGTCGAAGATAGCCTTTCATCGTCAGATCTTATCCAGAACCGACATCTTTGTGATGAATGCGGATGGTACCAATCCCGTCGCATTGACTTCGGGACCAAGTCCGACGGGCTCGGCTCAGGTCTTCAATCTACATCCTACGTGGTCTCCAGATGGAACCAAATTGGCTTTCTCAAGCAGCAACAGCGGGACGGGTAAACTAGAGATCTGGGTGATGAATGCGAATGGTGGTGGAGTAGTTAGGCTGACCACTAGTGTGCAGGTTTCTGCCGATGGACAAGGACCGATTTTCAGCTCTGATGAGAACCCCGCCTGGTCACCTGATGGTTTGCGAATAGCGTTTGACTCTAGTCGCAATGGACTGTCCGATCATGAACTTTACGTAATGAGTGCCGACGGCACCAACCAAACGAGACTGACGGACAATATATATGAAGACCGTTTCCCGACGTGGTCGCCTGATAGCCAAAAGATAGGATTTTCTGGAAATGGCCTGCACATTATGAACCGGGATGGCTCCAATGTGGTTCTTGTTCCAGATGCAGGCGGTCCGGCGGCCTGGTCTCCTGACGGTTCAAAATTCGCCTACATAAACTTAGATCCGGCCAACTCATACAAAGGCGCAATCTACGTCTCGAAGATTGATGGAACAAGTACAGTTAAAATAACAGACAATACTTTCGACGTACGCTCGCCATCATGGGCTCCCGTTTCCAGCAGTCCGATACCTACATTTACGATTTCGGGCGAGGTCAAAAACGGCAATGGAACGCCAATGAGTGGCGTCTCACTGAACCTAACCGGCAACCTGAGTCGCAACACTCAAACCGATGCCGCTGGCGCTTATTCATTTGCGGGCCTACCGACTGGCAATTACAGTATTGCAATCTCCAAATCTGGTTTCGGATTCACGCCATCTTCGATTGCCTTTAATAATCTAAATTCAAATCAAACCGCTAACTTCACTGCCTTCGTGGCATTCTCTATCAGTGGTCAACTCAATGGCGTCGGCGGCAACAGCCTGACTGTTACGCTGACTGGTACTCAATCTCGTTCAGTGTTGACCGACGTCCAAGGGAATTATTCATTCGACCTTTTACCTACTGGTAACTACACGGTCGCCATTCACACCCCGATCTGGAATGTCACGCCGGCGAGTGTCACGTTCAGCAATCTTTCAGCGAATCAAATCGCAAACTTCGATGCGGTCCGGGCGAAGTACTCAATCAACGGAACAATAACGCGGCTGGGAATTCCGAAAGCGGGAATCGAAGTGCAATTATGGGATACGACCGGCTTCGATCCGAAGAAGACGACCACTGACGCAAACGGTCACTACTCATTCACGGGCGTCAATGCCGGGGTCCAATACACAGTCAGACCCGTAGGTGCCAACTTTCTCTTTCAACCTCAAACTGCTGACTACGCTTCTCTTGATGGCGACAAGACTGCGGACTTCATTGCTTTGTCCACCAATAATCTTCTCTTTGGTAGATCGACTCTGATAGTTGCTGAAGGCACGCCATCTTTGCAACTTACCGTATTTCGTGGGGGCAATGCTTCCGGTGTTGGGCCAATCACGGTCGACTACGCAACAGCGGATGGTACTGCAACGGCCGGTACAGACTACACAGCAGTCAGCGGCACGCTGAGTTTTCCGGAAGGAACATTCCAACAAACAGTTACGATTCCGTTGTTGAACGATCAGCTTCCGGAAGGATCGGAACAATTCTCTATTAGTTTGTCTAACTCCACTGGCGAAGTGGATATCGCTAGTCCCAGCACAGTCTTGATTACAATTCTTGACAACGAGCCACAACTGTTGACCGAGAGTAATAGCGATCGTGCGATCGCGATTAATGCTACGTCGTTTCTCGCCGGCCCTTTTCGTCGAACCACCGAGCTAAACTTCAGTACGGACACGAGAACCAGGCTTTCATTATTCATGGACGGTCTGATATTGAATCCGCTGCCGGCGATAGCTGTAGACGCGGTCGATGCGAGTCAAAACCATTTTCAACTTCCGTTAGAAGCAGTTGTCTTCTTTAACGATTTCAGTTTCAAACAATTGATCGTTCGTCTCCCGGAAAATCTCCCAACTGGTGAGTTGGTGGTAACGGTTACTGTTAATGGTCAGTTATCAAACAGCGCCCGCATTCAAATAGCACCCTAAGGCTGAAGTGGTTGCAGCAACTATGAAT
>DATIBX010000519.1:0-13745 GCA_035457105.1 Pyrinomonadaceae bacterium | reverse complement strand
TATCGATTGGGTGGCGCAATGAGATCAGTGGGGCGGCCAAGGAGTGCCGCCCCTACAAAGGGAATGGCATGAAGGAAACTTTTTATCGCACGATTGCAATTGATGGGTTGTCGATCTTTTATAGAGAGAGTGGTCCAAAAGACGCCCCGACACTGCTGCTGTTGCACGGACTCCCTTCTTCGTCGCGAATGTTTGAGCCGCTCTTCGCTCGACTCTCCGAACATTATCATCTGATTGCGCCTGACTACCCGGGCTTCGGACACAGCGATTGGCCCGACCCAAAGAAGTTTGCGTATACGTTCGATCACATCGCGGAGATCATGAATCACTTCACCGTAGCGCTTGGGTTGGCACGCTACACACTTTACATGCAGGACTACGGTGGCCCAGTCGGCTTTCGCATGATCCTGGCTCATCCGGAACGAGTTGCAGCACTCATCGTGCAGGACGCAGTCGCCCATAACGAAGGATTGGGAGCAAATTGGAAGACACGACGTGCTTTCTGGGCCGATCGCGCCGCTAATGAAGCTGCCTTGCGCACAAATCTTTTGTCGCTACAGACGACGAAGACGCGTCATGTTGGTAACGATCCAAACGTAGAACGGTATGACCCGGATTTGTGGACCGATGAGTTTGCTTTCCTGAGCCAACCTGGCCAGGCCGATATTCAAGCCGACCTCTTCTACGACTATCGCACCAATGTTGACTCCTATCCAAAGTGGCAGGCATGGATGCGCGAGAAACAGCCACGGCTTCTCGTGCTCTGGGGGAAATACGATCTGTCGTTTGATCCTTCTGAGCCTGGGGCCTATCGAAAGGATGTGCCGAAAGCCGAAGTCCACGTGCTCGAAGCGGGGCATTTCGCTCTCGATACGGCGGCAGATCAGATTGCGCAACTCGTCCGAGATTTCATGAAGAAGTAGCGCCGCCAACCGTTTGTCGATCAAGAACATTTCCAGCAAAAAGGTGAAAGAGATGGAGGACGAAATCAATTATGAGTACCAAAATGAAAGCAGCGCAGATTAGCAAGCCTGGGGGTGATTGGGAATTGGTTGAACGAGATATTCCCGAACCTGGTGTCGGAGAGGTGCGAGTCAAGATTGAAGCATGTGGTATTTGCCACAGCGACGTCCTCGTCAAGGACGGCTTGTTGCCCGGTCTTCAATATCCACGCGTGCCCGGTCATGAAATAGCCGGACGGATTGATGCAGTTGGCAATAACGTCAATTCCTGGACAACTGGTCAACGCGTCGGTATTGGCTGGCACGGAGGTCACTGCTTTGTATGCGAACTTTGTCGTCGCGGTGATTTCGCCATGTGTGTAAATCGCAAGGTTACCGGAATTACATTCGATGGCGGTTATGCGGAGTACCTTATTGTATCGATAACTGCGCTGGCTGCGATTCCTGCTGATTTACCCGCCGAGGAAGCCGGCCCTTTCATGTGTGCGGGTGTCACGGTGTTCAATGGGATGCGGAATTCAGGCGCTCGCGCCGGGGATATAGTTGCCGTGCATGGCATCGGCGGATTGGGCCATCTTGGAATTCAATATGCTCGACAGATGGGTTTCAAGACTGTCGCGATCAATCGGGGAAACGAAAAGGAAGCGTTGGCGCGACAGCTGGGCGCACACCATTACATCGATGCATCAGCCACTGATGTCGTCTCTGAATTGCAGAAGCTTGGCGGCGCGAATCTCATTGTGGCAACAGCACCTAGCGCTCGGGCAATCTCTTCGTTAGTTGATGGCTTAGCACCCAGCGGTAAATTGTTAGTGCCGGCTGCTCCCGCTGAACCGTTGGAGATTAATGCTTTGCCCCTGATATTGGGCAGGCGCTCAGTAGCTGGCTGGTATTCGGGCACGGCGAAGGATTCGCAAGACACCTTGGAGTTTAGCAAGCTAAGTGGTGTGCATCCGATGATTGAAAAGTTTCCGCTTGAACGTGTTGCTGAGGCTTACGGGCAAATGATCAACGGGAAGGTGCGCTTTCGGGCTGTCTTAACAATGGGTTAACCAATCACTCATCTTCCGCATTCGACAGTTAATTCGTGTTGTTTCGTGGATCGCTCTTCTATCTGTGGAAAGTTGAAGACGTCGAGTTTTGGAATCTACATCAATCACCTAACCTACCTGACTGATGTCTTGTTACCCGAGTCATGAAACTGGTGAGATGAAGGTGCGGCCGGCCAATGCCTCACTCACGGCAAAACTCAGGTCCGAGGTTATGCGCCGCTTGAAGACATAGCCAGAGGCCCCGATTCGAAGCGCAGCCTGAATGAAATCCCAGTCTTCATAGATCGTCAGAAAGATTATTTTGGCCGTCAAGCCTCGCTCCTTGAGCTGAATCGCCGCCTCGATCCCATTCATGAGCGGCATAGAAATATCGAGCAGGCACACATCCGGCTCCAAAGTTGAAGCTGCTCGCAACAACTCCTGGCCATTTGCAACGGTGCTAAGGATTTCGAATTCGCATTCAAGCAGCTCTACAACAATATTGCGAATTTCCTTATGATCGTCGGCCAACAGAATGGTTGCGCGAGGCACCGCGTCCTCCCTTCCATAGTCGGTCTCTGGGCCTAATCAACCTTTCGGGGCAAGTCAGTAATCCCACCTGGGTGGGATTACCAGCGATCGTAGAAGATTTGACAGGAAGAAGTTACTCGCAAAAATGACAGGGTATTTTTTTGCAGCGAAGGTCCAAACCCGGGCTGTCTCAAACTACAGCGGTTCTCAAGTGGTTGCCGCCAGTCAGCGAACTCTGCCACGCATATTCGATCAGCTCAGCGCTACTGCGTATATGAAGGTGTTCCATCATGATGTACTTGTGGTAAGCGACGGTTCGTGGGGATACCTTCAGAATAAAGGCTGCTTCTTTCATCGAGCGTCCTTCGGCTAATAGTTGCAAAACCTCTCTCTGGCGCAGAGTTAAACCGGACGTGCTCTTCCTGCGCTTGAAACTATGAATCACCGATCCCACCACACCCTGCGTCATTAGTGGGGTGACATAGGGGCTGCCACGCATCACTGAACGTATTGCGTGCGCTAGCTCTGAAGCAGCAGAGTTCTTTAGAAGATAGGCAGATGCTCCCAAGCGGAAAGCCTGGGCGGCAATGTCGGGATCGCGGTCTTGTGTTAAATAGACCAGTTTGACTGATGGCATTAACTGCTTAAGACGTTCCCCTGCATTCAGCCCATTCATGTTTGGCATTCTGATATCCAGTACGATCACCTGCGGATTGAGTGCTGGGGCCTCATTAACCAGGGCAAGGCCATCGGCAAACAAACCTACGACTTCAAACTCAGGCTCAATCAAGCCCTTAAGAGCCTCAAGTATTAAAGTGTGATCATCCGCGAGAACTACACGCGTGGGTTTCATAGCTCCTCCATTGGTTCGTCAAGATTTGACGGCTATTAATTTTTGCCTTCGGTCGGGTGTCACAACTCTTACTTCATCGTGGTAACAATTTGTTGAGGTGGTGGCCTCAACCTCACGTGTCAGAGGCACCGTGACTTCAATGCGAGTGCCCCGCAGAGGTTTTGAGTGGATTTGCATGCAGCCGTCAACGAGCCGTAGCCGTTCTCGCATGCTGATGAACCCAAGGCCTTTTTTGGTGAGCTCGGACTCAGGATCGAACCCGCATCCATTGTCTGACACAGTAAGGTGAATTTCACCGCTGGTTTTTTCCAGTCGGACCTCGACCGCGTTCGCGCCGCTATGCTTGACGCAGTTGCGCAGGGCCTCCTGCGCAATTCTAAAAACGCACAACGTAACATCCTGGGGAATGATGGGCGGCAATCTTGACTGTTGAAACTCGATTTGAAGTTTTCCCTTTTCCTTAAGCTCGGCGCACAAACTTTTGACGGCTGGTCCCAACCCCAGATGATCTAACTTTGAAGGATGAAGCCTGTAAGAAAGGCGCTGAACATCGTTTGAGATTTCCTGAGCAAGCCCTTGCAAGTTCTGGAAACGCCCGGAAAGATCGAGCGACTTTTGTAGATCCTGCTGAATCTGCTCTAACTGGATAGAGAGCACTGCTATTCTCTGGTTGACATCATCATGGAGTTCTCTGGCGACGTAACTGCGCTCTTCTTCCTGCGCTGCGATCAGTCGCCCACTCAGTTCGCGCAAAGATTCTTCCGCCAACTTTCGATCAGTGATGTCAATCATGAGGCCCCGCATCCGACAGCAATCTTCATTTCTTTCGCCCGCATCAGTCAGAATTCGAAACCAGACGAGGTGCTGATCCTTTGCCAGCATGCGAAACTCAATATCCGAAGCCTGATCTCGCTGAGGATAGTTTTGACGAAGAGCAAGCACTCGTTCACAGTCGTCGGGATGAACATGGGAGGCGAAGAAATCAGGTTGGTACCATTGTTCAGCGTCATATCCAACTAACTTCTCAGCCTCTTCACTAACGTAGTTGAATTGAAAGGTTTCTCCGTCAGCCTCCCACACAACTATCCCGGCGGATCCGAGAAGTTTGTTCAGCTGTTGAGCACCGTAACCGGTCACGGGCTCGCTTCTCGGCACCAATTCTTTAGCAACCGAGCCAACTAGATTAACCCGTTGCGGCCATCTGCGATGGCTTTGATGTACCAAAGGTCGATGCCCCGATTGCAAGACCAAATCAAATTCTGTTGACGATTTCGTTTTCCTCATGGCTCTTATCTCTTCATAAGTTGCGGCTGACACTCGCGAGATATCACCAAAGCTCTAAACTCAGTGCTGCGAATGCTCAGGAGAGTGATTGCCCCTCGTAAGATGGCGAAATTATTTGAACGAAGGTAGTTGTTAAGGTCTGAGTCTGTTTCCCATTCCGACACCAACAAGGATGAGTTTTCGTCTGAAGCATCAACATAGTGGCGAAACATCACGCACCCTTGGGTTTTATTGATCTGACTGATCAACGCATCTATCGTTTGAAATAACTCGGTTCTTTTTTCCGGTTGTACCGAGATAGTTGTGGTGGTGACAATCACGTTCAACTCCAGCGAGACACACCTATCCTGACAGCAGAAGTGCTTCCTCCCGCTTTGACCCCTTATTGATGAGTCGATTTCACTCTCTTAAGACAGAGAGCCGATTAAGAATGACTGATTACTCCTTTAGCAATCGGTGTGCACAAAGATGGAAAATTGATTGGAGCTCTATAACTGAGGGTTTTCTTGTATTTAGCAATGGTTTGCAATCAAGTGTTGAGGGGGACAGGTCGCAGCATTTCGCGGAACCCACGCTATTTGGTGGGCCAAGGGCTTAGGCAACGGTGATAAGCCGCCGTTGTATGCCCAGTTTGGCCATGCGGGCACGAAGAGTACTGGGTTTCAGGCCTAGGAGGTAGGCCGCACCAGATGTGCCTTCGATTCTCCAACCTGTCTGTTCAAGGACACTAATGATGTGATCTTTCTCAACGTCATCGAGACTTTTAACCAGCGCAGCCCGGTCGTCGAGGGTTTGTTCAAAACGATCCACTATCCGCAGGACATTTCCCTGACTGTGGATCACCGATCGCTCAATCAGGTTAGCCAATTCTCGGACATTTCCGGGCCAGGTGTGCGCTTGCAGACTCTGCATCGTCCCAGCTGGTAAAGACGTCAACGTTTTGCCAAATTTCTTAGCAGATATTTTGACGAAGTGTTCTACCAAAAGAGGAATGTCTTCTTTTCGTTGTCTCAGCGGGGGTGCAGTAATGGGAAAGACGTTCAGGCGGTACCAGAGATCCTCGCGGAAGGTGCCCTTGTCGACCTCTCGCTTCAAGTGGCGATTTGTCGCCGCAATGATGCGGACGTCTATTTTTATAGTTTTCGTGCCACCTACTCTTTCAAGTTCGCCCTCCTGGATAACTCGGAGCAGCTTGACTTGTAACTCCAGCGGCAGTTCGCCAATCTCATCTAAAAAGATCGTACCGCCGTTAGCTAATTCAAAGCGTCCCAACTTTCGTGCTCCGGCCCCAGTAAAAGCACCCTTTTCGTGACCGAACAACTCGCTTTCAATCAAGCTGGCCGACAACGCGCCGCAGTTTACTTTAATTAGAGGTCTATCCTTACGGTTGCTAGCTCCATGAACTGCCCGGGCCACCAATTCTTTTCCGGTTCCCGTCTCACCCATAATCAGAACCGTCAGATCGGTGGACGCAACCTGGCTGATCTTGAAGTGCACATGTTTGATTGCATCACTCTGCCCTACGATTTCGCCAAAGGCCTGGTCTTGTTGCAGCTCTGACTGCAGGTAAACATTCTCCGCCTCCAGTTGGTTTTTCAATTGGCTGAGTTCGGCGTGGGCCTTGGTCAGCGCTACTTCCGATTCTTTGCGTTCCGTTATGTCAACACACGAGCCGATATAACCCAAGAATTCTCCATCAGACGCGAAACGTGGCGTGCCATTTGCAAAAATCCAGCGATATTCACCATCCGCACGCCGCAGCCTGTACTCGATCTCGAATCGGTTCCGCCCGTCAAAGTTTGCGGTGTAGGTATCAAGGCAATGGACGTAGTCATCGGGATGAATTCCCTCTGTCCAGCCATTCGCGAGTTCCTGTTCCAGAGTACGCCCGGTAAAATCCAGAAACTGCTTATTAACATACGTGCTAAGTTTGTCTATTCCTGAAATCCAGATCATCACCGGAGCATTGTCGGCCATGTCTCTGAATTTAGTTTCACTCTGACGCAAAGTCTCCTCAGCTTGCTTGCGTTCTGAAATGTCACGCGCAATGGTTGATGCGCCGATTACTCTCCCCCGCTCATCTCTAAGTGCTGACATTGCAAGAGACACATCAATCTGCCGGCCCTTCTTTGTCATGCCTGTCGTTTCGAAATGATCAAGGTTCTTACCGGACTTGATCCGGTCGATAATTGCGGCGCTTTCCTTTTTCTTGTCAGGCCCAGCGAGCTTCGAAACATCCTCGCCAATCATCTCGTCAGCCATGTAGCCATACATCAATTCGGCACCGGCATTCCAGCTGAGGACTTTTCCGTCCAGAGAGGTGCTTAGAATGGCGTCGTCTGAATACTCGACGATGGTTGCCAGGTGACGACTTGTCTCGGTTGCAATTCGTCGCCGTCGCCTCTCAATAAGGAGGAATGCAATCAGCACGAATTGCAAAGCAACCAGTGCGACGACACCGACGATGCGCCATTTGTACAGCTGCCAGAAGGTGAACTCGCGGAAGTTTACGATGCTGCCAGGAGGAAGACTTTTTTCGCTGATATTCCAGCGCTGGAGCTCGCGCCAGTCAAACATATAAGATGCCGGAGCATTCACCACGGGAATGTCCTGGGTTCGTTTGCCACTAAGCACTTGGAGCACAATCTCACCCATTTTTGTGCCGTTAGCTTCAGAACCACCAAGATAGCCTCCGACAATTCCTTTACCCAGGTTGCCTGTACCCATCCCGTAAATCGGAGCTGATGCAAATGGCGCAAATGCTCCGAGCGTTTCATAGGTTTCCAAAAGCTGTCCGTGCTCGTTACGCGTTTGTTGCCACAGATAGAAGATAATTGAATGCTTTGGCAGGTTTTTAGTATTCGCTATTAACTCCTCAAGAGGAAGATCAGTCAGGTAGTTAAAGGTAAGCTTGTTTTCATAAGGTTGAAATTGTTCCCGCGCAACCATTTCAAATCTCTTGTCGTGTTCTGGAGTTCCGCTTACGACAAACACCTGTTGGGTATCAGGGTGTAACTTTAAGGCAAGATCGAGCGTCTCTCGATGAGTATTTGCGGGCACGATGCCTGTAATACCAGCTCCCGCCGTGAGCTGCTCAGGTGTGAGTCGCTTGATTGCGATGTAAACGATGGGACTTTTTGGAAAAATATCAGCACGGCTTTTAAGGAGAAAATCCAACGACTGGTCGGTAACAGCAACGACTACATCGATCGAGCGGTTTGCATACTTGCGCTCGAGATAATCACGCAGTGCGATTGTCTGTTCGTCTTCTGGAAATCGGTTAGACTCAAGGTACTCTGGATAATATTCAATCTGTTCAGTACGCGCAGATTTCAGAACAGCCTGAAAGTACTGATCGAATGCCACATTGCCTGGATAGTCTTTGTTGTACCAGTAGAGCACCAGAACTCGCTTCGGTCCTCCAGTGCTTTGCGCGCGTCCTACTGCACACAAAGAAAGTAGACTGCAAACTAAGAGCACAAGAGCCCTGGCTTGGCCTGAGTGTGAGTGATTCTTGATTCGATGGGCCACTTTCATTTGCTATAGTCCCGAAAGAATCCTACGACTGCACTACTATTACATCAAAAGCTTCAACGCAAATTGCACCTGCCGCGACGAACCTGACTCCCCGGTAGGAAACCGGGTATTTATTATTCGGCCAAACGCGGCACTGCCGACCAGGTTACCGGGTTGACCGAAGTTCGCATGATTGAATAGGTCGAAGAATTCTGCCCTGAACTGCAAGCGCATCCTTTCACCGATCTGTGTGTTCTTAATGATTGAAAAATCTGTGTTAACGAAGCTCGGGCCTGTAACGACATTTCGACCCAAATTACCAAAACCGGATACCGATTTGAATACTGAGGTGTCGAACCATCGTTCGACGCTGCCAATCGTGGCAATCGGTCCACTCACGTCAGGTCGAATTGTGTTCGGAACGCCGTTTAGCGTGCTGTTGCTCGTGATTATGTTTACGGGATTCCCGCTTTGCGCCTGAAAGATCAGTGTCAACTGCCACCCCTGGATTACCTGGTTGCCGGCAAACGGTAGGTCATACAAGCCACTAACAACGAATCGGTGGCGGGCGTCGAAATCAGATAGTCCACGGTCGGCACGAAGGTCATAACTATTTTGCGCAACCACTCCCTGTGAGCTAAGTGAGTTGTAATCGATCGACTTCGACCAGGTGTAGTACGAATTGAATTGCAATCCACTAGTGAGGCGTTGATTTAACGATATCCAAAGTGCGTTATAGCTTGATTTTCCCGAGCTCTCAGCCTGCGTGATGTTGCCCACGGTTGCTCCGGGGAGAATTGGACTCGATTGTGAGAGAGTGGGATAGGGTCTCACGCCATTAATTGGTTGATTGATGTTGCGCCTTGTAATGAGATTGGTTGCTTGCGATCCGAAATATCCAACTGACAAAACAAGGTTGCGTTTCAGCTCTTGCTGAGCATTCAAACTCCATACCTGTAAGTACGCATTATCGAAATTATGATCTACGGTTTGCGGAGCGAGTCCGGCGCTCTGAGCCAAATCGAGAGCGTTATCAAATCTGATTGGTCCAGAGAACGTTAAGGGAATGGCTAGCGGTGGGTTTGCCGCCAGAGCGGTCACAACACTCGTCATCGGTTGATCTACTTGAAGGGAGTAGCCACCACGCACGGACGTTTTACCGCTTTTGAACGGATCCCAGGCAAACCCGACTCGAGGTTGAAAGTTCTTGCTGTTCTGATGATAGACATCGTCAAGTTGAGTGCCTACCCGTATCAGTGAAGCGGTTTTGGGATCGAAGACAATAAACCGGTTGTATCGCTCGGTCGGCGTCATATTCCAATCGTAACGAATACCAAGTTCGACAGTAAGGTTCCTTCGCAGTCTGTAATTGTCTTGCACAAAAAAGCCTATTGCTCCCTGGGAAATACTGCTGGACTGATTGCCCAGGGTAACGCTAAAAGCGTTGGCTGTGCCGGTGAGAAAGGCTGCAATCGATGGAAAGTTGAAAGTACCCGTTCCAACTCGATAGTTGTTATTTAGAAATTCTCTGAACTCACCGCCAAACTTGAATGAGTGATTTCTGAACAAGTAGTTCACAGTGTCAGAAACTATAAACGTAGTATCACCACGTCCCGCCGGAAAGTTGGACGGTCCGCCAAAGTTCAAGCCGCCTCCGATATTGATTTGTGGTAACCCAATCGGGTCTGTCTTACCGTTGCGGATCGCGAAATCTGCGGGATTTAGCTCATTAGAAGGTATGTTTCCACCAAATTGACGATTGAATCCAAAGCGTGCCTCATTAACGAGCGCTGAATTGAATGTATGGACCTCGTTTAGCGTGAAAATTTGGCGCCTCACTTCAAAGAAATGTCCGAAGCCCGGAATCGTGTTGCCATTACGATTGGGTTCAACGATTTCGACGTGCTGGAGTGCGTAGTATCCATGCAGGCGATCGTTTCCACTCAGGTTGGCAGTAATGTCCAGGTTCCACTGGTCAACCTCAACTGGTGCGCTTGCGGAGCCAACAAAACGAGGTGTCCCGGTAGAATCGATGAAGTTTGCTCGCGGGACTAGTGCAATTAGCTTGACAACAGTGGGGTCAGTTGCTGAGGCTCGCTGGTTGTCACTCAGAACCAAACTGTTTAGATCAACAGATTGCCGCTGGCGAAGTCCTTCGTAAGAGGAAAAAAAGAACAACTTGTTCTTGATGATTGGCCCTCCACCATGTCCGCCGAATTGATTACGCTTGAACGGCGGCGGTTCTGATGAAGTGAGCGTGAAGAAATTGCGGGCGTCGAGTGCGTCGTTGCGAAAGAATTCAAAAGCCTCTCCGTGAAATTCGTTGCCGCCACCCCGAGTGGCAATGTTTACAACTGCCCCAGAGTTCTGTCCGTACTCGGCACTGAGAGTCGAATTGTCCACCTTAAACTCTGCCACTGAATCAATCGAAGGCTGAAAAGTAATTGAACTAAACACCATGTTGTTAAGCGTGATTCCGTTAATCATGTAGTTGACGGTTTCCTCACGATTGCCAGCCGTGTTTGTTGCGAGGGCGCCTACTCCTCTGCTGGGGAAAGTGGAAAATCCTGTTTGTGCCGCGGTTACTGAACCAGGCACAAGCAGACCCAAGTCGAGAAAGTAACGCCCATTAAGCGGCAGATCGTGGACCATTCGCCGATCGATGACATGGCCCACAGACACACTCGTCTGCTCGATCAAGGTGTTAGTCGAGGAAACAACAACTCGTTCGGATATGTCTCCGACTTGAAGTTGGATGTTTTGTGTCAGGCGTTGAGCAACTTCAACACGACTGCTCTGAACTATTTGTTCCTTAAATCCCTTAGCCCGGATCTTTAGGTGATAGTCGCAACCCGGCAAACCTGGAAACTGATAACGACCAACGTTGTCTGTGATAGCGACGCGTTTCACTCCAATCGGCGGACAGCTCGCTGTGATCTCAGCGCCCTCGATAACAGCACCGCGCTGATCTACGATCTGCCCTTCGATAGAGCCTGTGGACTGACATTGAACCGGGAGGGAGAAAACAATCAATGATGAGAGTGTAAGGAAGCACTTACTCGCAGGACTCCGCAGCGAACTCCATCCAAGAACTTGGAGCCAATTGGTCGACAGCCGCACGTTTGACGACCCAAAGGAAACACGGGCCCCAAACATACATTTGGGGGCGAAAAGGGGACACATCGCAGCACTCTTTAATGAACATCAGGCTCCTCGACTTTTAGGTGTCTTCAACTTGAACACCAAGTCCACGAGAGAGGAGCCTTGGGTAACGAGCAGGATAGATCCTGCCCACACCAGGTTAGCGTTAGTGACGGCACCACTACTCTGCATTCTCAGCCGAGGCAAGTTTCGGAAATGGTTGGCTTGAAAATCGCTAAGGATAAAAATATATCGGAGGCCTTAGCGGAAAGGACGACAAACTTACCCGGATATGCACTCACGAAGTGCATGCAACCCCGAATGGAACGCAGATGACCGAGCCAAGTCCAGACGAAGACTAAACTGAGGTTCAACAATGAAAAAGAAGGGGACACTCAGCTTGAGTCTTCAGTCTAAACCCGATCACGTACCTGAATGAGGAAATAATGCCACTGCTGGTAAGCAAAAGATACCCGTAATTTTTCGGTTAGTGCTAAACAACGTAAACATCATAAGCTCAACATTGAGGGCGCGGCAGCGCAGATTGTAGGTAAAGGCCCTTGACCAAGCTCTCCACTCACCATCTGCAATCGCCGCGCCCGCGGAAGACACCTGTGCTTTTGGATTGCCCCTTTAACCCTCAGCGTCGGCGCCCGCCTCCCCTGAAACCTCCTCCTCCTCGCGAAAATCCTCCTCCGCGATAACTGCCCGCACTTCCGCCCGATCGATTATACGAACCTCCATCGCGAGTACGCTGCGTCCCTTCTGTTCGGGTTGCCCGGTCTCGTTCGAGACTACGGTATGTCGAATTATCGAGCTGTCGTGGAGAGGCGGAAGCTCCAGCTCTTTCGCCTATTGAACTGTTCTGGCGATTCGAGAGATCTCTTGTTTGCCGATCATTGATTCTTCCGCTTTCGTTCATCATGCTGTCCCGCACTTGCTGGCTAGGCCGTGAAGCCGAATTCCAATTACCGTTCTCCCATTTGCTCCAATTACCGTTCTGATCGCGCCGGTAAACGTTGCCATCTCTACCTGCATAAACGTTGTCCCCACGCGCACCGACAAACCCGCTGCCATTCTCTCCGCGCCGGGTGATCATTCCGCCCTGATCGCCACGAGTTACGCGAGTTGTGTTGCCGGTATTGCGATTGGTAAACCGTTTGGTGCTGGCCCAGTCATCACCACGCTGCACCTGGGTCGACCCCCAACTACCGTAGACTCCTGACCCCTGTCTTGTTTGCGCATATGTTCCTGTCCGTGGGTTGTAAGCCTGAGCAGCTCCGCGGGCTCCGTATGGACCATAAGCGAATGCTCCACGTGCGTAGGTACCGGTGCTGGGGTTATAGCGTGCACCGAAACCGACACCGCCGTATGGACCATAGATGCGACCGGCCGTCCCATAGACTCCGGTGTAAGGGTTGTACCAGGAGCCGTATCCATATGTTCTCCAATATGGGTAGTAGATCGGGTAATAACCTCCGTAGTAGTAATAGGGAGGGTAGTACCATCCCGTTCCCCAAACGGCGCAACCCCAACCAATCATCATCCCCGTGTAGCCGGCAACTGCTGCATAGGTAACCCAATCGTCCTCGTTGTTATCATCCTGCTCGATTGTGACGTAAGTCACGCTATGAGCCGGAGAGTTGGCTGGAATCTTGTAAATCTCGTCAGGTATGGAACTCGCCACGGTCCATTGACCTTTTGGTGTATTCGCCATGAACCAGACACCCTGGAAGCACATATAGTAAAGATCCCCAACCTTAATGATGTCCTTATCCGTGTTCACTGCTCGTTGGAGTTGTGTGCCGTCAATTACCTGATACTCCGGCTCGCCCTGGTAGATGACCTCAGGCGCTTTTGTCTCCTTCTTGTTCACGCGAGCGATTTGTGGCACCTGCGCCAACAGGACGGCTTCCGCCGCCTGTTGGGTACCGGGCACTGAAGCCAGTACCCGGGAGCGCGGATGCTCCAGGGAGATCAGCTTGAAATCTTCTGGCAGAGTGGTAGTGGCGAAAGTCCAGTGTCCATTTAGATTAGGTGCTCGAAACCATCTTCCAGACACCAGGTAATAGATAGGGCCTTCTCTTCCCATGCGGAAGAGATCGCTTTCAGTATTGCTTATCCAAAGCAGGCCCGTGCCGGGAACAGGAACATACTTTGGCTCACCATTTAGCAGAATGAGTTCTGCCGGTTCGGTACTGAAATAGACCGCCGGTGCATGCTTCACGGTCGTGCCTGGCAAGTTGGCTTTGACGTCCTTCCAGTTCTCATCATCCGTCAACTTATTAAAACTGTCCGGGAGCTTAGTTGTTTGCGACCATGGCCCCTTCAAGTCAGTAGCTCTGAGCCACGAAGTGTCGTTACGGAGGTAGTAAAGACCAGTCGGCTGATGTTGGAAGACATCCCAATTTGTGTTTACGGCGAACT
>DATIBX010000518.1:0-9735 GCA_035457105.1 Pyrinomonadaceae bacterium | reverse complement strand
GATGGTCACAACATCGCGCTCGAGAGGGATTGGAGTAGCTAACAGCTCCCCGCGTAAACAAACAAGCACCGGTCGACGTTCTCGCGAACTATTTGAACCCGGCTTCGAATCGATACGAAGCTGAATAGTGTCCGAGTCGTTCTCGTTGTTGTTGTTAGGCATTAGTTCGGGGTCGAATGGGATCGGTCCGCAGCAACTGCATATCTATAAGCCCGAGTAGTTTAGCTTGCCAAACTTCCCAGCGGCAACAAGCTCCTCTGCACTTTGATGGGTTTTTGGTCCTTAGGGAGCGGCACGCTTGTGGCCCTATCATCCTTATTCATATAATCAGCCATTTAAAGAGCTGAGGTGGGCAAGACGACTATGGCGTTACATTCTGTTACACAAGGACCATCAACTCCATGCTGCGATGACGCGGATTCGCGCTCAGTCGAAAGGGTGGCAACTGCGAGCCTTCCCACCGAATGGGGTGATTTCCAGATAGCTGGTTACAGATCACTGACCAGCAACGAGGAGTTTGTAGTCCTCTATAAAGGCCAGATGGACCGAGATGTACCCACATTGGTAAGAATCCACTCGCAATGCCTGACCGGAGATGTTTTTGGTTCGACGAAGTGCGATTGTGGCAGGCAGCTCCACGAAACGATGAAGATGATTAATCAGGAGGGGCGCGGAGCGATTGTCTATCAACAACAGGAAGGACGCGGGATCGGAATACTGAATAAGATTAGGGCCTATGCCCTGCAGGATCAGGGCGCCGATACGGTAGAAGCAAATGAGCGGCTCGGTCTCGCCGTGGATTCAAGAGAGTACAAACAGTGCGCTGAAATCCTGTTCGATCTTGGTCTTTGTAAAGTGAAGGTAATCTCCAACAATCCGCTTAAGCTGCAGGCACTGGAGGAAGCTGGACTGAAGATCGTTGAAAGAGTCTCTATCGAAGTCGATTCTGAAGAAGACGCAGCCGAGTACCTGCGCACTAAGAAAGAAAAATTGGGCCACCTCCTGGAATTGAGAAGGTAGCCCTCATCAATTTAAGAATTGTTAGCGTTTGCTGCGAAGTTGCTTGATCGTTTCTTTGATTTTATCCGCATCGGCAGCTTTCGGATCTAGTTTCAAATACCTTTCAAGTTCGACGGCTGCCTGCTCGTTTTTCTTCGAGGCCATATAAAGTCCACCCAAATATCTGTGCGCGAGTGCGAGATTGTCGCCTCCATTCTTGATCGCCAACTCTAATTCACTCTCAGCTTCTTGATACTGCTTCAAATTAACCAAAGTCATTCCCAGGTAATAATGAGCGGCAGGATCAGTTGGGCTAAGTTTGACTACCTCACGAAGTTCGGTCTCAGCTTCGGGGAACTTCTTCTGATTGTATCGCGCGATACCAAGGTTTAGATGGGCACGAGTGTCAGTCGGCGAAAGCTTAATAAGTCTTTCTGAGGACTCGGCAACCTTATCCATCTCCTTGAGACTCAAATATTGAATGCCCAGGTTCCTTAGAGCCGGAATAAAATTTGGGTAGATCGCGAGGGCTGCGTTGAACTGCTCAACCGCCTTCTTTGGATTATTCTCCTTTACGAATTGCATCCCTTTGTTATAGAGGTCCATAGCCGCCTTCGGAGCACCTTCAAACAATTTGGCTTCGGCCGCGGCGGCCCCTTTTGCTCTTAAGTGCAAATCGACCTGGATGGTCTGGCCTGAGCGTCCCATGCCGACCCCGCCTGTGGTTCCATATATTGTTACGGGTTGACTAAGGACCTCGAACTGGTCGCCCCCATCGACGACCAGCGTATACTCCGCTGCCGGCAAAGATGTAAAAACAAATGTTCCATCACTGTCGGTAGCAATGGTGTGACTTCCGTTCACATTCCCGTCAAGTTTTATAATCACTCCTGCGCCGGCTCTGCGGCCATCAGGTCCATAAACTCGTCCCTGGATTGTATGAATGCCGGCCGCGGAGTCAGGTAGACCGCGAGTACTTCCAACGCCACCTTGAGCGAACGCAGGACTCGCGCCAAATATGCCTAGACTTAAGAGAGCTACAATTCCGATCGCTCTAGTCTTCAACAAAGACATTATAGACTTTCACCTTTCTGCTGGGATTATGTCCGCTGATTAATAAAAGCGGTACTGCGGATCGAACTACTTCTTACTTCTTAACTCTTTAATCTTCCGATGGAGTACGTCAGCATCGGGAGCCTTCGGCACGAGTTCCAGATATTTTTGCAGCTCGTCCGCGGCTTGCTTGTACGCGCGTCTCTCGAGGTGAATACCAGCGAGATACCGATGTGCAAGCGCAATATCCGGCGAGTTTGAAGCAATCGCGACCTCTAATTCGCGTTGTCCTTCTTCGAGCTTACGCTGAACCGCCAGGACGATGCCAAAATACATATGCGCAGTCGCCGCGTTGCCGTTCTTGGTCGTCGCTATTCTGAGCTGTTCTTCAGCCTCAGGAAACTTGCGTTGATTCAATAAGACAATTCCATAGTTGAGTCTGGGAAGAAAGTCTTCAGGCACGAGTCGAACTGCTTCTTTTAAGGCGTCGGCAGCCTTGTCCAGCTGGCCTAACCTTAGATATTGAACTCCGAGCTCGTTCAGGGCGAGAGGAAATTGCGGATAACTTGCAATCGCCGCTTTTAGTTCCTCAACTGCTTTGGCTGTATTGCCGGCTTGAATCGAATCGACAGCCTTGCGGTAAAGATCTCGAGCAGTATCAGGTAGCGCTGCCAGGGCGGCGTTCACAACGGAAGGTTTGGTCGAGCCCTCTCGCTTCAACCTTAGACTAATATCGACACTGTAGAGACGGGCGACGGGCGGCAGCGTAATACCGCGCCGGGAATTTGAGCCGTCGGTATCGATATAAACTGACTCTCGAGCCGGCTCGTAAGGGTCGCCGGCATCAACGACAACGGTGTAGTTACCCGGTTCAAGTCCGCGAAAAACAAACGACCCATTCGGATCGGAGAGCACTGACAACTCGCCGGCGTTAAAGCTTTCGAGTCTTATTTTTATCCGCACATCATTACGTCGTCCGGAGGGAAAGTAGATACGGCCCTGGATTGTATGGCGGCCTCCGGTGCCGGTTTGATCGACACCTCCACCGCTTTGCGCAAATACAGTTGAGCCTGCAAGACCCGTTGATATGGTTATCAGTAAACCGAACAAAGACCTTTTGAAGATAAATGGAGAGAGGCTCATGGCGACTCCTAATATCGATCGAAACTCAAGTCGCATTTAAAGAGAAACTAGGGGTACGCGAATAATAAACTATTGGGAAGAAAAAAGGGAGAGACGCTGAGTGAGCGTCTCCCCCTGTCAAATTACGTCTGTGAATCGTGAAGATTCACAGAAGTCAAGGCAGTTAGAACGTGAACTTCACCCCGAGTCTTAGCGATGACGGGAACTGGAAGATCGTACCCGCCCCGTAGAACGGATTGTTGAAGGTCAAAGTGCTGCCAGACAATCCGGGGATACCGCTGTTGATTAGGAGCGTTTCGTCGAGACGAACCGCACGTTGTGAATTGAACACGTTGAACCAGTCAGCCTGGAATCGCAGTTCGCGCTTCTCACCGAAGCTAATCGGGTAGTAGGCGTTCAGGTCCAGGTTGAAGGTTGTTGGAGTTCGGTTATCCCCGATACTGTCAACCACATTCGGGAAGCCCGGCTGGGTTGCAGTAACCGTGGGAACGATGGCAGTTCCGCGTGGATGGCAGATATTAAGGAGTCCGCCTACGCAGAAGCCTTCGTTGTTTCCATAAACCGGATGCGGCACCAGCGCATTGAATGGAATACCGGACTGGGCTCTGAACGAACCACCGATGTTCAGTTTCCATGGTGTGCGATAGCTACCGTCGAACTTCAGCTGGTGCGGTCTATCATTTGGTAGACGGCCATACATACCCTTGAGCAAGCTCACCAGGTCAAACAACGAGGTGATGTTCGGGTCTGACTGACCGTTGTCATTTCGGAACAGGCCTTCATAGTTACCGATCAAGCTTGAGTAAACGTAGGAAGCGATGAACTGATAGTTATTAGCAAATCGCTTCGTAGCGGTGAACTCGAGAGCTCGGTAGTAACGTCGAGCATGACCAAAGCAACCGATACCAGGATCTTCACAAGCGAGATCCTCGGTAGTGACAGAACTGCCACCGTGGCCTCGTCTGCCAGGATTGAATAAGAAGTAGGTGTCGCCGTCGTCGAACGAACCGTCTTCAATCACTTGTCCCTGGTAGCGATAGATACCGCGGAACCCGAGTGTCAGACCGCTCTTGATTTCGTACTGGATACCACCGGTCCACTCCTTCACGTCCTGGGGTTTTAATTCCGGGTCGATAGGAGTGTGGGTCGAACCGAGATTACCTATGTCAGCAACGACGAATGCGGTTGCAGGGGAATTGAGAGTCGAGACGTTGATGTTCTTGTCGGTCTGGGTCGTATCGCTACCCGCGCGAACGTTAAGGTCAAGCGGAAGCGGTGTTTCCACATACTTCGCCCAGTTCAAGAAGATCTTGCCTCTGCCCTTGCCAGTGAAGTCCCAAATGAAACCTAAACGCGGAGCCGCGTTATCCATAAAGTTGTTCAGTTTCAGATAGGAGAAGCTGTCACTACCGTAGGCTTGCTGGTAATCCCAACGAAGACCAACATTAACCTGGAAATTCCTTGTTACCTTCCAGTCGTCTTGCACATAGAAGGCTTCCATGTTGGTGTTGGTGCTTGGCGCGATCAGGCGGAAGTCACGAACGCGAACGCTGGAAAGAACGAGGAATGGATTGGTGCTAAGCTGAGCCGCACTCAACCCTGAGACTGTCGACGTGCTGGTAATACCAGCCGGTGCAAGACCCGCAGTGATGAGAGCCTGGACGCGAGTGGTCAAACCACCAGCCGGGCAAGCGACGTTGGTACCCTGAACGGTACACACACCAAAGTTATTGGTTGTGCGGAAACCGATCATGTCGTTGTTACCACTTCCTTCGGTGTTATCAAGCGGATCGGGGAAGACGGTAGGAGTACCAGTTGAGATCGTGTTGATCTTGTAGATGTTGCGACCGTACTCAAATCCATACTTGACTGTGTGCTGTTTCCAAATGTTCTGCATTCTTGCCGAGAACTCGACGCGATTGCGGTCTTGATTTGAGAAAAGCCCAAAGCCCTGCCGGATAAAATTACGTTGCAATGAACCGCCGCGACCATCAACAAATGCAACGAAGTTGCTGTTGGGGATCTGTGCGGTCGTGTTAACAGGAGTCAGAACTGAGCCATTCGCACCTACAATTGCAAAGTTGTCAGTTATCAGCGGCTTGCTGAGCTGATCCTGAAGTGGGATCGTGTTGGCGCGTTGATAGTGCAGGCCAAACGCGAACTCACCAGTCATGTTCGAATTGAAAGTGGAGTTCAGGCGTGCAATGTAGTTATGACCGCCAGTCTGAATTTCACCTTGGAAGCTGTTCGGGTCTGCACCAAAACCGGAGCCACCAAAAAGGAAGCCTTCCTGCTTGGTAAAGTCGCCGAACGTTGAGAACGTGGCAGTGTTGTTTGTGTTTACTGCCCAGGTCACCTTGCCCGAATAGAATGGCGTGGTGATCTTGTTGTTGACTTCATTGTGGAACTGCTGAGTCAGGAAATAGTTCTTGCGCTGTTGTGGATTGAAAGCGCCGAAGAACCAGAGTTTATCCTTGGCAATTGGACCACCGACGTCGATGCCACCATCGAATTCAGAGAAGCCATTGGGGGCCGAACCCTGGAATGGAAACTGTTTGGTTTCTCGCACCAAGCCCTGCGTGGTGAAATAACCAAAGCCGTCGCCGTGGATTTCGTTACCACCGCTCTTGGTGATGACGTTGAAAATACCACCCGTGCTGCGACCGTATTCTGCGCCATAAGCGCCGGTCTTAACTTCGACTTCCTGCACAAACTCGAATGGAAGGTTGGCACCAGATCCGCCGAATGCGGGGTCGGTGGTGTTAACACCATCGAGGATGTAGTTGTTTTCGGGACCAGACGATCCAGCGACCGAGGGGTCACGGTCACGACCGGATGCATCACGCAGACCCGAACGAGCAACTGTAGGAGCAATGCTATACAGCGACTGAACTGTACGTTGGGTGGGGAAGTTTGAGAACTGTTCAGTTGAAACGTTCGATCCAGTGGTGTTGGCCGTTATGTCAACTGCGGCACCGGTCGTATCGGTAACCGTGACGCTGGCAACAGCACCTGCTGGCTGCAACTGAATCTCAACTGAAGAACTACGCGAAAGATTTACTTCAACTTCAGTCTTTTCAAATTTAGCAAAACCTTTAACCGCCTCGACTACGACGTTATAACGTCCCGGCGGCAAATTTTGAATCTTATAACGGCCGTTATCATCAGAGGTTGCCGATTGCGCTGAAATTAAATTCGGGCTGGTAACTCTGATCGATACGCCGGGAACAGTGGCACCGGTCGTATCGGTGACTGTGCCTTCAATTGAGCCCGTCGTTGATGTTTGTGCAAACACGCTGCCGGTAAACAGCGATAAGCAGACAAACAACGCAGACAAGCTTAAAAACTTAAAGACATTCTTCATTTTCTGCTTTCCTTTCTTGAACTAGAAGACGGTGCAGCCCCCTCCTGTGACTTCTTACCCTTCTTTTTATAGGCAGCACCAGAGAATTCCGTACGAGTGGCTTTGTGGAGACCTCGCGGGGCAGGTTTTGGCAAATGCTATGCCCGCCCCGGTTATTCCCAAAATCACGCTACTATCCTTGGATAAACTCCATATCGACGTATGTGCTATGGCGCATCCGATCCAAAAAAATGGGAAAATCCAGAAATTTCAACCGGAAAGGCGTCGCAGAGTTCAGTCGGCCAACCGGTTTTAAATTGACCCCAGACGTGGATTATCGACGGCCGGACTGAGAGGTTTTTCACGCCAACGATTGCCTTCGACGAGATTTGCGGTTATTTAACAGTCAGTAATGGCTGAGCGCATTTATCGCGATCCTGTCCACAACATCATTCGCCTACAGACGGACACTGATGAAGGCGAGTTGATGACTCGCCTGATCGACTCGTTCGAATTTCAACGACTGAGACGAATCAAACAGTTGGGACTCGGGCTTTATACCTACCAGGGCGCCGAACATTCTCGCTTCACGCATTCACTCGGTGCTTTTCACTTGATGACGAGGGTGCTCGATCGCCTCGGTGAGCGTTACACCATTCAACCTGAAGATCGCACGGCTGCTCGCGCGGCTGCCTTACTTCACGACGTGGGCCACGGCTCGTTCTCGCATGTCATGGAGAAAGTGATGAACTTTCATCATGAGCAATGGACCATCGAGATCGTGTCGAGTAACCAGACCGAAGTTGGTGAGTTGTTGCGCGCCCACTCAGCCGATCTTCCAGAGAGAGTCGCTTCGCTGATCAGGGGAAACTTTGCCCCCGCGGCTTTGGCCCAACTCGTCTCGTCACAACTCGACGTCGACCGCATGGACTACCTGCTCCGAGACTCGTTGATGACTGGAGCGAAGTACGGAATCTATGATCTGGAGTGGATCATTAACGCAATCGCCATCGACGAATCTGCCGATCGAATCTACGTTGAGGCTCGCGGAGTTTATGCTGTCGAAGAGTATCTGCAGGCGCGCTACTACATGTTTCGGCAAGTCTATTTTCATCGCACCCTGCGATCGGCAGAAGCGGTCTTGCGATCGATCATTCGCCGCGCTCTGGAGTTATATGAAAAGGGTGAAGAGGTTTGGTACGCCTCAGACACGGCCTTTGCGAAGATTCTAAGTCGACAACAGTTGTCCATCTCTGATCATCTTCAGATCGACGATTCCGATTTTGTTTTCCATGTGAAACAGTGGCAGCGCTCAAAGGATCGGGTCTTAAGCGATCTCAGTCGACGCTTTATAACGCGTCATCTTTTCAAGGCAATTGATCTGGATCTCCCCCCCGCAGAGCGTTCACAATTTTTGACTCTGGCCCAGGAGGCGGTGGCTCGAGCTGGTTTTGACCCGGCGTACTACTTCATTGAGGACCGCGCGAGCGACGTTCCTTATTACAACTTTTACGCATCAGACAACACTGAGCCTAAATCTCGAATCTTTGTGGAAACAGGATATTCACATCCTCAGATCAAAGAGATCAGCGAAGTTAGTAACGTGGTCCGAGGTTTACAACACGCTTACGAACTACACCGGATTTGTTTCCCGGCAGAAGTAAAGAGTGAGGTGTACTCGCTGTACCACAGCAGTGGCGGGAAAAAAGAGACAGCCAGACGAAGTATTTGATTTCGGAACTATCAGGGCGTTATCAGCAATGGTCAGCTTTATCAAAATAGCTCTTGTCTTACTGCTCATCAGCCCCACTGTAATCCTTGCTCAAAATTCAATCAGCCAAAAGACAATAAGCATTCTCGATCTAGGGAAGAGTTCGATTGCCTTAAAAGCTGTCCAAAAGATACGGGATCGATTTCGTTCGTCAACCGAGTTTCTCGTCGCGGATCCAGATCTAAGTCGCGCCGCCGCCCAGGGCACCGGCTATTCCGGTTCGTTGAACATGACGCTGACAGAGGCGCGCGATCTCGGGGTTGCCATGGCTACAGACTTCTATACTCTTGGCGATGCACAAACGCTTCGCAGAAGTTCATCGGATACACCTGTTTACTTTGAATCCTACTGCAAGCTTTTTATAGTTAGCTCACGGACGGGACGCTTGGTGTACTGGGCACATGAACGCGAACGGAGTAATTCCGCCGAGGCCGCAGAACAGAAACTATTGGAACGTCTTTCAGCTGAAGACGTGTTCTACAAAATCAAAATCTCTATTCGGCGTGCGATCGAGGATGAATACCAGCTACGGACCACCGAGCCGGCAAATACACAAACATTTGAAGTCGCTCCGGATGACGAAGCCGCGGAGCAAAACGGTCTGCGGCTGCCGCGACCATTTACCCGTTACCGGCCTGAATATACTGAAGCGGCAGCCACCGCCGAGGTAGAAGCAACCATTGACTTGTTGGTTGATATTAAAAGTGACGGAGAAGTGGCCCAGGTCCAGGTTGCTCGTTGGGCCGGTTTTGGACTGGAGGAATCAGCTATCGCTACAGTTCGCAAGCTGCACTTTTTCCCTGCCCAACGAGATGGAAAAGCAATTCCGCTACGAGTTTTGCTCCGTTACAATTTCAGAAAACCTTCAAGTTAAGAATCAGTAATAAATAATGCGTAGCAGTACTTCAACTCGCGTGGTCTCAACAGTACTCGTACTGTTCCTGGCACTTGCTTGTTGGTTCACCTCCTCAGGACACTCACTTTACTCAGATAGATTACGACTGGTCTCAGCCAGCACTATCGCAGGCAGACTCGCCGTCTTTGACGACGTTTGGGAGACAGTGGAAGAGCGCTACTATGATCCCACCTTTCGCGGACTGGATTGGCAAGGCCGGCGCGTTCCCTTTCGCGAGGCGGCTGGTAGAGCGCAAGATTCGGAGCAGCTCTATGAAGTACTCCGCCAGATGCTCGCCCCCTTGAAGGATGCACACACTCGGGTTTATTCACCCGACAACAAGTTCGATTGGTGGAATCCAAAATTTATTACTGTTGGCCTCACAATACGTGAGATCGCTGGCCAGCCGACCGTAACCAACGTAGAGGGTAAATCTGAAGGAGCCCACCGTGGCATTAAGCCAGGAGATGTACTGCTCAGCCTCGATTCAACTCCAGTCGACGATCTGTTGCAGGCACGTCTGAAGGATTA
>DATIBX010000517.1:0-9050 GCA_035457105.1 Pyrinomonadaceae bacterium | reverse complement strand
CCGCCGTGAGCGGCACCGATGAGCCGGTATGATTTCCTGTCCGGTAACCTACCGCGATTTTGTAGCGATTAGTGTTCTCAGGATAACGATCTCCGTTTGTATCTTCGTAATTCGGAAAGCCGGCGCTTTCGCCAGGGTTACTGCCTCCAGCGCCCGCCGGCGGTGGTGAGCTGGTTGCCGGATAAGGAGTATTACTACGCACATTTTGAATCGAGCCAGGAACGGTCGTGTCGACGAGACCAATGATTGACATCGATTGATCATGGTCCGCGGTCACCAGAAGTAGTGTCGAATCCTTTCTCTCTGCACTATTCTGCAAATACGAACGACCGACTCCAACTGCTTTGTCAAATTCAATGGTGTCCCAGATTTGACCGTTAGCATGATTCGGATGTGACTGTTTATCGATTGATGCACCTTCTACCATGAGAATAAAAGGAGAGCCACCTTTTGACAGCGTAGCGATGGCTTTACCGGTCATTTCATCCAGGAACGGTTGATCTGTAAAGCCCGCAAAGTTGGGGTTTGGCTCATCTGGCGGCCGTTGTAGACCAAGCTTGTCGTAGGCAACGTCCATGTTGCCAGTGCGAAATAGTCCGACGATACGATTCGGAGCATTATTGCCCGAGGGAAGCGCATTGAGTTGAGTTCTATTCTGGACAACTGTGAACCCCGAGCTTTGTAATTCGTTAACAAGGTTTCTAGTGTCGCCACTATTCGCCACAGTGCGCGTGTCAAAGCGTTCCTTTGCCCCGCCCATGATTACATCGAAGGTTGGACCATCAGTGAAGACGCCATCCACGTATTGCCGAGCGATGTCGTTCTGAAGAGCTCGAGCCAGAGTATGACCCCCTTCCGCAGCCGGCGTTGCATCCGTCACTTCTGAAGTCGTAACGATTCCGGTTTTATAACCGTAGAGGCGTTTCAGATACTCCCAGAGCGTTTCGATTCGGGGATTATCGAGGGCAAACTGCTTGGTAGCTTGTTGCGTCGTTGTGTTGGTGCCGATGTAGCGAAAATCGTTGTTATCCGGGAAAACGTTGAGTGTGCCGTTGATGGTTTTGTTACCCGTGGCCCATGCGGTGCCGGTGTTGGCGGAGTCTGGCGTGATGTTGTCGAGCGCATAAGTCATCACCAAGCCCGTCACTGGCATCAGATCCATTTGCTGTAGTTCGTCAAAAAATCCTTCTCTAAATCTGTTGCCGGTACTCTGGGCCACGATACGGCCGGCATCGCGATACGCAGTTCCCATCGCGTCACCGAGAAAAAGGATGATGCTCTTGTGTCCATCGAGTCTAAATTGCTGCACCGAAATTTGAGTTGACGCTGCAAAACTGTTGCTGCCATCAATAATCGTAGCTTTGAGAGTGCGTAGTCCTTCCTTGCCAAAACTAACTCTTCGGAAAGTCCAAGCTTTGTCGAGTGTCGCTGGATTGTTGTCGTTGTTAAGAGTGACTTCCGGAGTCGTTAAGCCCTGGAGTGTGTCACACTTATTACCGTCATTGACGCTTATTTGCAGCTGAGCAGTCGTGTTTGTTAATCCGGTCGCTTCTACTCTCAGATCGAAGAGTTGTTCGGATAAGACACGGAATCTTTCAGGTAGAACGATTTTGATCGTCGGTGTAGTTTGAGCGGCAGCCTTAAAGGGTGCCAGCAGTGTACATAACAACGCGGCGCAGGCTATGGTTGGGGCGATCAGACGCTTTTGCATCAACAGTTTCTCCTTTGATGTGAGCTTGCTTGTTAGACATACTTTCTCGTTCAGGATGGACACACTTATCCTCGGTGAGTGGTGGTCCACTTCCACAAAATCTAAGTTTCAGGTCGGGTACAGATTCTCAGCAGTCAGCATTTAGAAGCAGACTTGGTTCATCGCTTCTTAAAATCGATGGGGGTATTAAAGAGAGTGGTAGGGTATTGAAGTGGGGTTACGTTCAGGTAGATTGGTTCTTAAATGTTTGTTGCCGGTGAGAGGAAAGATGAGGCGTGTTTACTATTCAGTCGTCCTGTTAGTAGTGTTGTTGTGTGGATAGCCGTCTTTGGAAGACGGCGACTATTAAGCGTCACTTAATTATCGGACGCGTGACGCTTGTCAAGGATGCGAAAACGGGTGCTTTAAGAGACCTATGAGTTGGCCTCACACTTTGCGCGCCCAAATTTGAGTCATACGCGGAAATATAGCCAGCACTGTCTCGTCGTCTGCGAGGCGCCGCATCTCTAAAAGCAGCTCTTCGAGTTCTGTTTGACCAATCAAGCCGGCCTGGACGAACGAGGGGCCAGCTTCGGCCACTGACAGATCGAAAAGGCGTTTGTTTTCACCCTTAGCAAAGACTGGCTGATTGAAAGTGATTTGGGGATCGGCGAAGTTTGCATCTTTTACAAGATGCAGCAGGCGACGACCCAACCTGTAGTCAACTCCCCAGGATGGACCAAGGCCGCCGAAAAGATTTGAAAACTCTTTCAATTTTGAGCTGGGTTCACTATCAGCTGAAGTCAAATCTCCGTCTTCACAAACAAAGATCCCATCGGGTTTCAAGAGATCATACATTTCGCGCAATGCCGCATGCGGCTCTTTGAGGTGAATGAGGAGAAAGCGCGAGTAAACCACGTCAAATGATTCACGCTCGAGTTTCGTATCGGTTGCGCTAGCTTCCACGAACTTAACGTGGGCTATATTTGAAAGTGACGTGCGGGCATGTTCGACCTGTGCGGGACTGAAATCAACGCCGATAACTTCGCCACCAGGGCCAACGAGTTCAGCCAGCAGTCGTGTCATCATTCCGACGCCACATCCAAGATCGGCGACTCTCATTCCTGGTTGAACTCCGGCTCGCAATAAGAGTTCACGGCCAGATGGCCCATAAGTTTGATGAAGAAGATTCAGTCGATGCGCCGCAGCATCTCCAGTTGCGAGAACGTAGTCTCCCTTATCTTTCATTTAAATCTCCCTGGTCGGTACCATGACGCGCTCAAGCGCGAGCGTCAGCAAAATATAGAGCAACGTCGGGCTCCACGCTACCACGGAGTGTCCCAATCTCAGGGTTGCGAAAAATTGCGCCGATCTTGCCCAAACTTTCGGAGCTTTGCGCAAAGATCTGTTTTTCAACTACTCTAAGCCTCAAAATCCCTAATAATGGCTGTCGCGTTTGTTAGTCCAAACCGATAATACTGTCGATCCCAAACGACTGAACTGAAGAGACCAAACATGGCGAAACCAGTAATACTAACGGTAGACGACGATCGAGAAGTTTTGCGCGCAATCGAGCGAGACCTGCGGAAGAAATATGCGGGTGATTATCGAGTGCTGCGTGCCGAGTCTGGCTCGGCTGCCCAGGAAATAGTTCGAGAACTCAAGGTACGTAACAATTCAGTAGCTCTCTTTCTTATTGATCAAAGAATGCCAGGTATGTCGGGAGTTGAGTTCCTGGAACAAGCCATCGAGCTTTATCCCGACGCCAAGCGAGTCCTTTTAACTGCTTACGCAGATACTGACGCCGCAATTGCTGCAATCAATGAAGCTGGAATCAATCATTACTTGCTTAAGCCGTGGGACCCGCCTGAAGAAAATCTTTATCCCGTTTTGGACGAATTATTAGAAGACTGGCAGGCGGCATTCCATCCGCAGTTTGAAGGCGTGCGGGTGCTGGGCCATCGATGGTCACCAGCGTCCCATAACATTAAAGATTTTTTGGCGCGCAATCACGTGCCATATCAATGGTTGGATATCGAGACGGCGGACAATGATGAAGAAGTACGCAGCCTTACGGAATTAATCAGTGAGGAAGAAAAGTCCAGTCTGCCGCTCGTGATCCTGCCAAACGGTGTACGTTTATCTCAACCATCACTCGTCGACCTGGCCGGAAATGTGGGTCTCAAGACTAAGGCCGCAGAAGCTTTCTACGACCTCGCCATTGTTGGAGGTGGACCGGCAGGACTCGCTGCTGCAGTTTACGGCGCGAGCGAAGGTTTGCGAACTGTAATGATCGAACGCGAAGCTCCGGGTGGTCAGGCTGGAATGTCCAGTCGCATCGAAAACTATCTCGGGTTTCCGAGTGGGCTCAGTGGCAACGACCTGGCGCGTCGCGCCGTTGTGCAAGCACGGCGCTTTGGCGTCGAAATCCTGTCGGCGGAAGCCACTGCACTCCGACTTGATGGACCCTATCGCTTTTTGAAACTGGGTGACGGTTCGGAGATAAGTTGTCACGCGCTGCTCGTTGCCACCGGAGTACAGTGGCGCAAGTTAAATGCGCCCGGGGTCGAACGACTAACGGGTGCAGGTATCTACTATGGGGCGGCGATGACGGAAGCGTTTTCGACCAAAGATGAAGATGTGTTTATCGTCGGCGGTGCAAACAGTGCAGGCCAGGCGGCGATGTACTTTTCCCGATACGCCCGTCGAGTCTTCATGCTCGTCCGTGGGCCGTCGCTTGCCGCTTCAATGTCGCAATACCTGATAAACCAACTCAAACAAACAAGTAATATTCAGATCGAGTTCAACTCGACGGTGGTTGAGGCGCACGGGGAGGATCACCTTGAAGGAATTTCGGTGAAGTGCACGGTAACGGATGAAATTAACACGTATCCTGCAAACTCTTTGTTTGTGATGATTGGCGCCGCGCCGAATACTGAATGGTTGGGGGATATAGTTGAGCGAGACGAACGAGGATTTATTTTATCTGGTCCAATGTTGATACGCGACGGCAAACGGCCGAAGGGCTGGCCGAGCGATCGTGATCCGGCGCTGCTTGAAACCAACGTGCCCGGTATTTTTGTTGTTGGAGACGTTCGCTACGGATCGGTAAAGAGGGTTGCCTCGGGCGTGGGCGAGGGATCAGTAGCAATATCATTTGTCCATCAATATCTGAGCAAGGTGGTCTAGTCGATGGAAACCAAGATGGAAGGTGTCGGCGTACCGGTGGCGGTCTCAGGGGTCGTTGAATCTGTTAGCCCTATCCTTAGCTCGCCTGATAACAAAGTCGAGGCGCTGCGTCGTGTTTCGGTATTTGCCGACTTACCGGACGATCAGCTGCAGTGGTTTGCGGATCACACCGAAGAGCGTCGTTTCCAGCCGGGAGAGATCCTGTTTCGCAAGGGTGAACCGGCGGTCTGGATGACGGTCTACCTGGAGGGAGAGATTCACGCTTACCTGGGAGAAAAAGCTCACGATGGTTACGTGTACATCTCTCGAGCCGGCGAACCAAAAACCGAGGTAAGTGGGCTGCTTCCTTTTTCACGCATGGTCACCTGGGGCGCCACCGGACATGCCGTTACGCAGGCGCGAGTGTTGCTTTTTCCATCGAGTTTGTTTCCGGAGATGTTTCAGCGAATGCCGTTGTTGGTCCAAAGACTGGTTGGCTTATTGAGCGATCGGGTCCGGGAAGTAACAACTGCAGATCAGCAGCGCGACAAGCTGATGGCTTTAGGTAAGCTCTCGGCGGGTCTGGCCCATGAACTCAATAACCCGGCCGCCAGTGCGACTCGCGCGAGCGACGACCTCATTGCCACTTTGACTGAATTGCGTGCCGCTGACTTGCTGTTATGCCAGCACGATCTTTCTTCGGACCAACATATCGCGATTCGAGAATTTGAGAGCGCGGCGATCGAGCACACCATAAACACTTCATCTCTTAACTCGCTCGAGCAGAGTGATCGCGAGGATGTCCTGGCAGAGTGGCTCGCGGAACATCGCATTGGAGATCCCTGGAAAATCTCTGCCAACCTCGTTGAAGCGGGTATCGATCAGGAAGCCCTGGAGCGTTTACGGAACAAGGTCGATGAGAACGCCTTTGGCGATGTGCTGGTCCGTGTAAACGCGCAATTAGCTGCTGCCAAACTTGCCAGCGAGATCAGGACGAGTACCGCACGTATTTCAGAGTTGGTGACGGCGATCAAGGAATATAGCTACATGGACCAGGCATCTATGCAGGAGGTTGATATTCATAAGGCCCTCGAGAACACGCTGCTGATTCTCAAGTACAAGCTCAAGAAGAAGAACATCTCGGTTATTCGTGAATATGATGAGAGTTTGCCGGCGGTGAAGGTTTACGGAAGTGAGCTCAACCAGGTTTGGACCAACCTGATCGTGAATGCCGTTGACGCGATGGCGGACCGTGGCAGGTTGAAGGTGCGAACAAAGAAAGAGCCAGTGGATTTAATGGTGGAGATCCGCGATAACGGTTCGGGTATCCCAGCGGATTTGAAGAATCGCATCTTTGAGCCTTTCTTCACCACCAAACCGGTGGGCGAGGGAACTGGTCTTGGGCTCGATACAGTGGCGCGCATCATCAGAAAGCATCGCGGCAATATCAGGTTTGAATCGAAGCCCGGAGATACATGTTTTCAAGTACGTCTGCCGCTTGAGTAGGGTGAGCGCTAGTGGCGGTAATTAGTGTTAGTTCGTCTAATTTAGTGGATCGTTCTTTTGCGGTACGTAATACCCGATCCACGAAAATCATTCGAACTAACAGAAAAAGAACTGACGGTAATCCGAGTTTCCGACACCTCTCTGAAGAGACTGTGTGAAAACTCAACTTCTCATTCTCCCCAAGCTTCAGCTTGGGGGTCCGAGACATTTGTCGGAAGCGTCCAACCGTTTCAACGGTTTATCTTAACCTCACAAAATCCCCCAAAAATTGTCTCACTTTCGCAAACCGTTAAAACGGTTGTCGAGATTCGGAATGGAGATGCTAACCCCAAGCTGAAGCTTGGGGAGAATGAGAGGTTTAGCTTCAACACCAGTCTCTGAAGCTCGCGTTTGAAGGAGACTGTTGTGATTGGAACAGGCAACTTCATCAAACTCTTAACGCGCTGGTATTCGCAAGGGTGAATCGAAGTTAAGGCGGCAAGGATCGTCGCCTGCCGCTCTTCTGCGAGTAGCGCGCGTTGCTGGAGTTAATGTCCTTTCGTCGACTTTTGCCAGTCCGCATTCGACATCTGTCAAACGGCGCTGCAGCAAGTCGATCTCGGATCGTAACAAACGTACTTCGTCATCGCTGCCGTTTCGCAACCCACCACCCGAGACTCGCGACTGCTGTTCGAGACTGCGGATGCTCGATTCCAGAGTGTAGAAGCGCTGCTCCATCTGATTCAGCCGCGTTTCGAGTCGAATTACATCCTGTTGTGTCAGGGGAACCGGCGCAGCGTGAGTTCCGGCAAATGCTGCAAGACCAGTTGCCGCCACGCCCAAACCTAATACAGCTGCAATCGCAACCATCCACCTGCGCAATTGAGAGCGTCGATTTGTGTCTGCCATGACATCACCTCTATTTGAATTTGATGCAGTTGTTTAGTTTGATGCGTTGTGGACCAACTGTGATGCGTTAAAGGATTAATGTCCCAGCGGAAGCTCTACAATAAACTCACTTCCTTTTTCGGGCGTGCTTTCTAACGTTACTGTGCCGTCGTGGGCCTCAATGATCCAGCTTACGATCGACAAACCTAATCCAGTTCCTCCCAGTGAACGCGAGCGCGCCTTGTCAACACGATAAAAACGATCGAAGACGTTTGCTTGCTCGGCAAAAGGGATTCCGATGCCTGTATCACGCACGACTAAGCGAGCATTTCCGTTTTGAAGGGCCAGTACGACAGAAATCTCGCCACCGGCAGGTGTGTACTTAACTGCATTATCAAGCAGGTTGAGCAGCATTCGTCTGAGTAACTCTTCGTCTCCGTTTAATGTTAGCTCGTTGCTGGAATCCTCAAGTTCCACCTGCAACGCTTTGCGCGAACCGAGCAAGCGAGCCGCTCGGACACAATCATTGACAACCTCATTCAATACGAATGGTTCTTTCAGTATGACTGGCGGCATCTCGGCCGACTGATTAGCCAGGATGGAGAGGTCTTCAACAATACGAGACAGGCGTTCGGCTTCATCCTTTATTAGCGACAACGATTCTTCGTACTCCTCCGTCGAGCGTTTCTTCCCGAGTGCGACTTCAGTCTCACTGCGGAGCACGGCAAGCGGAGTGCGGAGTTCGTGTGAAGCGTCGGCGATGAATCGTTGTTGTTGCCGAAATGCTTGCTCCAAACGTAACAACAGATCATTTATCGTGAGCGCCAAACCTCCGAGCTCGTCTCGAGGATGTGTCACATTTAGTCGTGATGAGAGATTTTGAGCTGTGATCAGCTTTGTCTGCTGATTCATCGAAGCAATTGGCGAGAGACTTTTACGCGCAAGAAAATAACCACCTGCAGAAGTCAGCAATAGTACAAGCGGCACGCCGGCGTACAAGTTTCGTCGTAGCCTGGTCAGCGAACCCTCGATAACGACGAGTGGTTCAGCAACCGCTGCAAATCCAAGGTTTTGAGTCGACGTGAGGGGAACAACGGCGATTCTAAAATTGTTGACGACTACAAAGCTGCGACCATCTCGGCGGGCACTATCCAAAGTTTGTGAGGGGATCGAGATCACCTTACCCTCGAAATTGCGGGACCATCCAATAACGGTGCCACTGCCATCGGTAATTTCGACGAAGCGATCCGGAAAAACCAATTCTGCTAAGACAACCTGGCTGGCCTTGTTGGCGGATTTCTGTTCGTCGAACTCCTCTAAATAAGCGCTCGCCACAGTTTGGCCAGTTGAAAGTAAAGACTCATCCAGGCGTTCGCGAAATATGTTGGCACTAACGTAATAAAGTAGGATGGCAAACGCGATCAGCGAAAGCGCAAGCACTCCCGAGTACCAGAGTGTGAGTCTTGTGCGTACTGAATCGAACATAACAAGTCAGCCACTTATCGTTGCTCAATTATCAATTCAAAATTAACCGATAATTGAAATGAGATCTTACGCCGTGACGTCTCAAAACTTCCAGAGGAGTGCGACACCATACTCTCTCAGGCGACGGTTATATTGAGGTTCAATCTCTGGCCAATGACTTTGATGCTTCTCTTCCTCTCCGGGTGAGTCACTGTTTTCGACGTGGTGGGCATGGTAGACATACTGGCCAATTCCATAGCCGATCAAACTTCCTACCAGGACATCTGACAGGTAATGGTTTCGTCCCGTAAATCTTGACAGACTAACAGCGCTTGCCAGGCCGTAGGCCGCGAAT
>DATIBX010000516.1:0-11557 GCA_035457105.1 Pyrinomonadaceae bacterium | reverse complement strand
AAGCCTCCATCACGGCCATAGTTTGCAAGTTATCACGTCCCGACGATTCAATATTCTTTTTTTCAAGCATTGCTTCTTTGAGTTGATTCAATAACACCCGTTCTTCGGTGATTTTTCTCGGCCCACGCCGCAACAATCGCGGCAGTTTTCCTTTCTCACACAATATGAGCCACCGCTGAAAGACGTGAAGCGTAGCTAGTTCGCCTACGAAACGTGCATAGAATTCCTGGCCGTTTTCAAAGAACTCATGACCGCGCGATTCATAGCTGGCGGTGTAGAAACACTGCGTGCCCCCGGCAAACGAAAGCATCGTTCTAATGGAGGCGCCTTTGGGAAGATTGGTCCATGAAAGCGTAAAGTCATCAGACATCACGTTGGTGACGACATCGTCAAGCACGTATCTCAGTGCATCGAGATGATGAACTCCTATTCCCCATAAGACACTCTGAGTTGTCACTCGTTGGGCCGGCGACATTTCATGAGGAATGCGATAGTACTGACAGACGACAATTCCGACCCGACCCAGTCGCCCCTCTTTCAGCAGCTGACGTACCGTTCGATATGAGCGAAGGTAGCGATAATTCTGAGCGACGATCAGCGGGACCTGTTGCGCTTCGGCGAAGCTGACCAGTTGATGAGCCGCTCTCAAAGTTGTGGTGAAAGGTTTTTCGACTAGCACTGCTTTGCCATCGCAGAGCGCTGTATTGCAATCTTCGAAATGTTGATCAGCCGGCGTGACGACTAGGACTGCATCGCATTCGACCTTTTGCATAGCCTCTTCGAGATCGCTAAAACAATCTTCCCGGGCAAGTTGAAACATAGCAGCTGTTGCTTCCAGCGCTGCCGGGTTGACGTCAATGCAGGCGACAATTTCGAAGTCGCTCGTGGATTTGATCTCCTTGATCCAATCTCGTCCGCGCGCGCCTGCCCCGGTGATTGCTATTTTAATCGCCATTTGTATGGTCTACCCTCTTTGACACTTAAGCCGGCCATCATGTCCCTGGACCGAATCAAAATTCGTAGAAATGATTTTAAACTGCCTGGATGAACACTTCCCCAGGCCGCACTCGCAAGCGTCAACAGAGTGTGTGGTGTCCACTTAAGAGAAGGTTCGTCGAGCATGTGTTTTAAGACCTGCGGTTCTTGCCCGGCCCAGAGCGACATGGCCCCGAGCATGTAATACGCAGCGAGGTTATGGCCGTTTCCATTGCCATTCTGTTTGATCGACATCAAGCTTGTATGAAAAGTAGCGTTGCTCGTGTGATAGCGGTAGCTATAAAGGGCGTCCGGCAGCGTGACTACAGTCGCCACTCGGGCCATCCTCGTAAACAGATCCTGATCTTCACCGGCACCATGACATTCGCGATATCCGCCGATTGCGTCGAACAGGCTTTTCCGAAAAGTTGCCGAGCCATGCGAAAAGGGCACGTAAGGCGAACGTCGTACAACTCGCCATCTGTCTCGAGGACGAATTTCACGACCAGAGGAATCGATACCTGTGCACAGAGTTCCGACTGCGCCAATGTCTGGTTGTTGCTGAAGTAGTTCGACCTGGCGCTTCAGGCGTTCGGGATGAGAAATATCGTCAGCATCCATGCGCGCGACGAGCGGAGTTTTTACTTTTGAGACAATGAGATTTGAACTTCCAGTTAGACCAAGACAGCTCTCGCTCCGGTGAAACTCAATGCGTGAATCTCTCCTGGCCCATTGCTGAACGATTTCGTGAGACCCGTCAGTCGACGCGTCATCCAGGATTATGAAATGAAACTCCTGGAGAGTCTGGTTCAGAATGCTGCGAATGCTCTCGTCAACGAAGAGCCGCGCATTATGCACGGGCATTACCACGCTGACTAAGGGTTCATTCATTCTTTCAATCTCTAAAGAAGTTCCGCAACCTTCACGATCAAAATCGCAGCGGGTACGAGTAGCAATTGTGCTAACAGCGTTCCCGCCAGTCGACTCGATGCCAACCAGAAAACGCAGCTGCGAAACCGCGCCTCAGTGGCTTTACCGTTTACTACGTCGTCAGTCAGGAAAGACAGGTAAGGATCGATGAAAACAAAAAGCAAGATAGTAGAAAATGCATTGATAATCGGTGACAGGTTATTGGCAGTCACCCTCAATTCCGGCTTCAGGTATCCAGCGTAGAGAGACGAGAAAACACCTACAGTCAGAAAAGCCGTAGCCAGCATATTGAAGATCAAGATCACGCGTGGGGCCTCAGCAAAGCGTAGCATCGCCAGATTTTCTCTCGAAGGTAAACTTGCGGACTCTCGTACCTGGCGCCAGCTCGAACGGTAGAAAATGCGTACGGCAAGTCGCGGCAACGATCTGTAGGTATCGAGCGACGCTATCGTTTTAGAGAACAGACGCTGAAAGGTTGGTATGAGAAACACGCCGGCAAAGGTTGCCAGGGTCGCGGACAATAGTAGCCAGCGCAAATCATGCTCGACGTTCGAAAATGGACCACTTAGTATGTTTCGTTCGATGTGTTTGGCGAGTAGTGGACCTTGAAAAGTGTTGGCCGTGCGAGAAACGAGCAGCAGTATGTTGAAAACGGCGAGAGACACCGCGATGCGACGCGTGCGGACGCCTGCTATACGAAGCGCATAAGCGAGGGTACCGATCAGGTTAATGATGAATGTCAGTAAAAAGACAACAGTTACCTGACGGTTCATGGTGCTGGCGTATTAATACTTTGAAACCTTTGCATTTGTGTCGGAAATTAGTCAGCGGGATTCTAGCAAATGAACGTGGTTTTAGGTCTTCTAACCTGAGCAAACTTCTCACCTTTTCGTCGCGTTCTTCAAAGTCGGTTAGTCTCACTTAACGAGTAGTTTCTCGTTTGGAAGCATTGCCGGTAGCCCTTTATGTTGCCAGCAGCGAGTAGGTCCATGGACTCGTCTTGAGCATGGCGTACCTTTCTTTGTTCTGGCGCCACAAATATAGACCTCGTCCGATAATGAATCGGAAGACGGTGCTGCCACGGCTGTTTCGCTAGCGCCAATGGTGCGGTTGATAACTACTGGCGGTAATTCCCTATGCGTTGCCCGGCCAATCAGGATTCCCGCCACCAGGAACATCAGGGCCGCTCCCAATGGTTGTAGCCAGTGCTCTTTGCGAAAACAGCGGACGCATTTATCGCAAAATTTCCTACTGGTCCAGACGTACCACCTCAGCCTGATGATCTTGGCGCCACACTCTGAACAGAAATTTGGCCGGTAGATTGCGAGGACTGACACCGTGAGGATCCTTTCCCTGGAGTGCGGCGGCCCGGCGCCGCTTTGTCACTTGAGCTAACCTGAGTCCCGCTACTTTACTCTTCCTATACGTGTCTCGCCAGTACCTGACAAATAACAAGGCGGCGCGGGCCGCCGCACTCCAAAAAGCAACTTCGTAGGTGTTAGTCGCGTCCGAGTTCATCATCTTGCGAGGATTTGAAAAATTCGCTACTCGCGGGCATACTCGCCCGACTATTTATCAATGCTTACGTTTCGGTTTATTCACCAGCTTCGATCCCCGTTTTCTGCAGCAATTCTCCTGTTTTTGGGCCTTTTCCTGGTACCTGCTGCGTTCGCCCAGGAGGTGGACGACGTTGTGCGTACGGATACGTCTCTGGTTCAGCTAAATATCGGCGTGGTCGATGGCCAAGGGCGGGCAATTACCTCTCTGACGCGTAATAATTTTTCTGTTTATGAAGACGGTGTTAAGCAGTCAATCCAACTTTTTGAACCAGTCGACGCACCCTTTAGTTTGGTGCTGCTACTCGACATGTCAGGTTCAACTGTAAACTTTAGGCAACAGCTCAAACTCGCGTCCCAACGTTTTCTCGATGCGCTCGGGCCAAGTGATCGAGTGGCCGTGATCCAATTTAATGCAAAGGTGAAATCATTGACTGGATTTTCGGTCGATCGTAGTAAGACGGCATATGCAATTGAGATTGCAGAGGGTGCAGGCGAGACTCATTTCTATGAAGCACTGAGGTATGCCTTGCACGAGTTGGAGAAAGAAGGCAAGCGACGTAAAGCGATTGTGGTCCTAACGGATGGTCTGGATTCGAATCTCAGAAAAGTCGATCGCGAATCCGTGGCCCAGACACAAACAGACGAAGAGGCTTTGAGTACTATCAAACCTCAGGAGAGTGCAGATCTAAAAGGAGTGCTCGCCACAGCCGATCGGTTGGGAGTATCGATTTATCCGCTCGCACTTCCGTCAGGTGATCCGAAAAGATTGCCGCTGCCCTCGCCGACGATCACTGGCATCTATGCAGCAGCCCGGACCAGGATACAAATGTTGGCGGATCGCACTGGTGGAAGATTGATCGAAATAAATCGGCTCGAGTACATGGCCCAACTCTATCGCGAGGTCGCCGCGAATTTGCGCACTCTTTATACCGTCGGCTACCAGGCGAGTGGTGAACGAGTGCGTGGCAAGTGGCACGAGATCCGGGTCGAGGTAACACCCCCCGAACTGACCGTGCGCACGAAGCCCGGTTATTTTGGAAGGTAAGAGCAGGTTATTTGATAATGATGAATTGACATCTGATGATTGCTATTTGATCTGGATGTAGCGTGCCCGTAGATTCTGATGATTGGTTATGACGGAGCCATCCGGTCGCTTCGCTCGCGGTACCGTAATAAACGTCTCATTCACACCACCCTTTCATCCCGGTGCGACGCGGAGCTTTTGGCCCTAATACCGAGAGCCCTGGAAGCCTATTTTACTTTTTTGCGCCGAAGCGCTTAATATCTACGCTTCTCAGGCACCCGTAGCTCAGTTGGATAGAGTACCTGACTACGAATCAGGGGGTCGCATGTTCGAATCATGCCGGGTGCACCATTTTTCCACCTCCGCACACAAGTTCACAGACAATCTCGTTTGGCAAACCCGTTATTGGCGGTGTGGTGGCGAGTGTCGCGGTCTATGGGATGAAGCAATTTGCGTCTAAGCGATCGTTAATCAACGAGATAACGAAACGTGCATTTCTATCACCCACGTCGCTATTTTCAATATTGACGAGTTGAGGCAGATTCTTTCGTCGGCAATAGAGGGTGCGAGAACACAAGCAAACCGACTAAAATCTTAAAAAGAGGGTCGCTCTTCGCCTGTTGGCGCGCACTCTATTCACTTTTAAGCGGAAGTCAATTGGTGCTTTCTTATTTATCTCTTTAGGAATTACTTATCAGCATCCCTCGAAGACGGTCTTTAGAATGCTCGAAGTACTTGCCGAATAGCTTCGAGGCGCAGCGCACCCTGGTTGGGCCAGAGACTTGGAACAAGCCAGCCGCCTTCGTCAAATTCGTTCCACGCGTATATCAAAACGACTCGACAATCTGCTGTTGATGGATACTTTGCACACCAATCGAGTGCAGCACGAAGGTGCGCGGCCAACTGTGCGGGTGTTGGCGTCGCGTAATAGAACTCGATTGCGTCGACAGTATCCCGGTTTTCCCACGAGACTGGATGTTCCACACGCGGTCGTCGATCCCACCCGGTGGTCACTAAAGGACACACCTTTTTTCCTGTGGCTCTCCAGTCATCCCATTTTGATTGAGCTTTACTGGCGAGCATCGCGTACGGTGCCGCTCGATCCCCGAAATTCAGTGAGTAGGCTCCTATTGCATCCAGATTCAGCCAATCAATAACGTCTTTGGCTCCATCCCAACCCCACAAGTGCACGATGTAAGGTCTCTTAGAGCCGGCCTTAACCGCCGCCATTCGCAGTTGCTCGATTCGCTTCTTAATGTCGGGCCAGGCGGAATCCTCGACCTTCTGTGGTCCTGCGAGAAACAACAGCGGCCGTCCGTCCGCGACCTTTTGATAATTGCTTTGGAGAAAGTAGCCAATCAATCTAGCAATATCTTCATCGCCGAACGTGTAGGACTGGGCAATCATTGCGAAGTTGATGTCGCTCGTGTGTGAGCTCCGCAGATAGAGGTCGACTCCGCCAAGGGTCTGAGGGTTATCCCGTGGGTACATCACAAAGGCCCAATAGTCGAGTCCGGCGCGGTGTGCGTAGCCAATCTCTTGATCCATGACTGCCTGTGTGTTTGCGCGGATTCTTACCTCTGTCTCTGAAAGAACTTCGGAATAAAACGGCAGCCGGGAATGCCACCGCTGCGGGCCTAGCGATTTTTCCACCTGCGCGCCAATGTCATAGCCTGCAATAGGGCCATTCCAGCCGTCCCACCGAATCGCTCCGACAACAGGACGACGATGGATCGAGCTTTCAGATAACTCTTCAAATGGTTGCGACCAACCCGGACTACAACTCAAGACGATGACAGCGACCAGAACCGTTGACCGAATTAATTTCAATTGTGTTTGCAACGGATAACCCCCATCACGGAGGATCTCGCCGTCAAATCTTGCCTGATTTGATAAAAAGTGACGAGAAAATGTTGTGGACGAATCGATCAGTTCGGCTCTCATCTTCTCACTCATGATCTACCCCACACACAACGAATCATGAACTCTTAAATTTCAGAGCTTTTCAAAGGTGTGCTGGTCCAATTCCTTTCTTGGCCGTTGTGCCTGTTAAGGATAGTGCACCCGGCTTGTTGAGTATCCGGGTTGGCGCAGACCAACGATCTCTCAAGAGGATTAAATCAATCGGCGTATCTGTTGCTCCTCACGAATAGACTACGATCGCACCAAATGGGTTAATTTTCGCAATTTGCATCCAGCGGCATAAACGTGTCGCTTCACTGGCTCGCCCACGCAACCTCGAACAGAGGATGGTTTGCCTGCTTAGCTCCAATTCTCGATTCGCTTCTGCATTGTCACCCGTCCCGCTGAGGTGCGAACCTTTAAACCAGTCGCAACCAGGTTCAGCTTCGTAGGCTCTTTACTTACGCTGAGCGGGTAAGTCTCGCAGCACCTTTGCCAACAGCTCATTAAACTGCTCCGGAGCTTCAAGCATCGGATAGTGCCCTGTCCCTTTAATAATAGCGGCATCAAACTGCGGCGCGTATTTGCGATTGACCTCAAGGTTTGTAGGATTCAGATCAGAGTTGATCGCTCGAATTGGCACTTTGATTTTGCCAAGTGCTGGAGCGGCATCATACGCAACAATCCCCTCGAGGATGCGGACTGCTAGTTCCGGAGGACGCGAAGTCACCTCGGATATGATGCGATTCTTGACGGCGACTGGCGTGTTTGCCGAAAAGAAGAATTGGTTCAAGAGACCTGTCACTGCCGTCTTGTAGTCGGCGCGAAGCTGTTTCATCACCTCCGCAAGTTGTTGCGGCGGCAATTTGTTCTCGACATTCTGTAAAGTGTCCACCGGAACTATTCCTACTACTCGATCCGGCATACGTCTTGCGGCCTCGACTGCTATTGGACCTCCCATCGAACTTCCTATGAGCACCACTCGCTTGAGCTTCAGCTTTGTAATAACCGTATTCACATCCTCAGCAAAGCCTTCAACCGACCAGTTCTTTCGATCCTGACCAGACTCACCATGTCCCGGCAGATCAATGGTGACAACCCGATAGTGTTTGGCAAATACGGGAACCTGGTTCTCCCACAGTTTACTGTCGCAGGCCCAGCAATGAATGAACACCAAAGCAGGTTCGCCTTTGCCTTGAACTGAATAATGAATCGGAACACCATCCGAGGCCGCAACAGTTGACGTCTTGTCAGCGAACGGAATCCAGGAAACAACAGAAACAAGAAGCAGAGCAAAACTTAAGATCATGTCTCACCTCTCAATTCTCAAGGAATAGCAGTCATCATCGTTTTTAGCCCATACGAAGTTGAACCCAATTTCGTGCGATATATTTTACAACGTTGCAATTCCGCGACGAGCGCGACAGTGATAAAAAGCCTTATTTGATGTGCTCCCGTGATCGAATTCTAGTGTGCGAATAGTGTGCGAACCACGCGAAACTAACAGAAACTAGTTGCCAGCGAAACGTTTTCACGAGGAAACAAGCAACAGACTGCAACTAGTTGCGGTGAGTGAACAACAGCAAAACGGATTCATAGAGACTACGAATCAGGGGGCCGGCGCAGTAAAGCATGGTTCAATTTATCGCTTATCGAGGTCCGGGCATAATGGTTGGTCGTCGCTGGGTTAGATTCAATCATCTTAAGCACGATAAAAAACGATTTGACCTGATTTGGGTGAACGATGTTCGATAGTGAGCTAATATTTGTAACTCGCAAGTTGTAACTCGCCAGACCAATGAGCGGCATTGTTGGCATAGTCAATATTGATGGGGCGCCTGTCGATCGCGAACTGATCTGGCGCTGCACAGATTTTTTGTCTTACCGCGGACCTGACGCTCAGCAGGTTCATCTCGATCGCAACGTTGCACTTGGTCATACACTCTTAAGCACAACCTACGAGTCCATGACCGAGAGTCAACCGTTGACTCTCGATGGGAAAGTTTGGCTGATTGCAGACGCTCGCATCGATGGACGAGAAGAGTTGTTGAGGCAGTTGCCGGTCTCATCAGTTTCAAAGCGCAATCCCAACGACGCTGAGTTGATACTCTATGCCTACGAAGCATGGGGAGCAGCTTGTATTCACCATTTGATCGGCGACTTCGTTTTCGCAATCTGGGACACTCGTAGTCAATCGTTGCTTTGTGCCCGCGATCATCTTGGCGTCAAGCCATTCTTCTATGCACACGTCGCAAACACCTTTATCTTCAGTAACACGTTGACTGCGCTCCGGCTCGATAGCAGAGTTTCAGACGAGCTCGATGAGTTGGTCATCGGCGACTACCTTCTTTTTGGCCACAACCAGGATATTTCGACCACAACTTTTCGAGACATTAAACGTCTGCCTGCCGGCCACACACTGACAGTCTTAAACGGCATCGCCAATACCAGGTGTTACTGGCGACCCTCGGATAAGAATGAGCTCCGGTTTCGAGATCGTTCATCTTACGTTGAACGGTTTGATGAACTGTTGACTTCCGCCGTTGAAGATCGGTTGCGCAACAGTCGAGTGTCTGTCTCAATGAGCGGCGGCCTTGATTCAACCAGCCTCGCCGCAATCGCTCATCGCTCTCTTAATCAAAATGAGTCAGTTCGTGCATTTTCAGTTGTCTACGACAGTTTGATTCCAGACGAAGAGCATTATTACTCGCAAGCTGCTGCAGCTCATATCGGTATTCCAGTGACTCACGTCGTGGCCGATCGGTTTCCACTCTTCGATCGTCAAATACCGAGTGATATGGAACAAGCTGAGCCGTTTCTATTATCACCCTTCGCCGGTCAGTTCAATGCTCTGTTGCGACTGTGCTCGCAACATGGTCGTATCGCCCTTACTGGCTTTGACGGCGACACTCTAATGAACGAGCCGGCAAATAGTTATTTTGCGTCGGCTGCCCGAACATTTAGGTTCAAGGAATTCACAGCTGCGTTGGCTTGGTACGTGAAAACTCAAGGACGTTTACCAGGGTTTGGCATTCGCGGTTGGTTAAAACGGGCGTTTGACGGAACTAAAACGCACGGTTTTTATCCCGAATGGATAGATGAGTCGTTTGCGAAAAGAACCAACTTAGCCGAGCGACTGCAACACGGTTCGAATAACGAGGTCAAAGATGCTGACGCACGACCCGGAGCATTATTGGGGTTAGCTTCGAAAGTTTGGGCACCACTCTTTGAAGGCTACGATCCAGGTGCGACGAGACTGGCGTTGGAGTTTCGTCATCCATTGATCGATTTGCGTTTGTTAGAGTTTTTGCTGTCGATACCATCGATCCCCTGGTGCCTGGACAAATACATCCTGAGACAATCGATGCAACACGTACTACCCGATATCATACTTAATCGACGTAAAACTCCACTGGCAGGTGATCCTGCTCTTCAAATGACAAGGCGCGGTAGTGTAAGATGGCTCGACAGCTTTGAGGTCAGCCCGCAACTCAGCTGTTATGTTAACCTGAACAAGCGACAATCGATCGCGGATGAGCAAACTACGGAAGGCTTGTGGGCTAGTCTTCGGGTGTTTGCATTGAACCATTGGCTCTCGAACTCCCAGCCAACAGATCGAGTGGAGTCGCGCACCCCGACGAGCAGTAAGGAATCGGTAAGCAAGATCTCAATTGCCTAGATTGATTGGAGAATAATGCATGGAACGTAAGCCTGAGACGACTGGAACGGAGAAGCTCAAGAAGCAGTATCACAAACCGGAAGTAATAGTTTACGGTAATGTCAGCGAGATCACCCGGAACGCCGGTCCCAAAGGGGCTAACGACGGCGGTGGTGGCGCGGCAGCCGGACCTAAAACGGGAACGTAAGATCTTGTATTGATGCTGCTTCGCTTGTGACAAACTACTCTTCAATTCATGCCTTACCCGTGTTCGATATATGGCATTGGAGTTCTCGCGAATCGAGAAATTCCCGGCGTTCCAGCCTCACAAATTCCTTCTGTTGACCTGCACATAAATTTCGGTTCGTTACCTACAGGGATTAATAGTGAAGTCGTAAGTGATACCAAACCTTTCTTCGCAAGCGATTACAGCGATGAATCTGGTCAGCCTCTGCTACGCTTCTTCCACGCGTCTGATCACAACTACTATCGTTTCTTGTATTCCGATCAAACGGAGTTTTGGGTTAACAAAGACGGAACCGAAGTCTGGGGGAATTGGCCCGAGTCACTCACCCTGGAGGATGCGGCTACTTATCTCCTTGGTCCCGTAATGGGCTTTGTACTGTTATTGCGAGGAATTGTTTGTTTGCATGCAAGTGCCGTTGTCATCGGCGACGAGGCATTCGCACTCTTAGGACCAGCCGGTTCTGGTAAATCGACCACAGCGGCCGCGTTCTCGAACCTTGGTTACAGCGTGATTGCAGAAGACGTCGTGACCCTTGACGATCGCGCGGATCACTTTCTGGTTAGGCCGGCATATCCGTGTATTCGTTTATGGCCCGCTTCCGTCGTTGCTTTGTTTGGGTCCAATGCTGATTTACCGAAGTTAACGCCGAATTGGGACAAACGTTATCTCGACCTCACGCAAAAGTTTCCGCTCGAGCCTGTAAGACTTGCAGCCATTTATCATCTCGATCACCGCCGGGGTTCACCTGAAGCTCCTTTCGTTGCTGCGGTTGATAAATCAGACGGTTTGATGTCCCTGGTTGCAAATACCTACGCAACCAAACTCATGGATAAGCAGATGCGCGCGCGGGAGTTCGAACTCTTAACTCGCGTGTCAAACCACGTACCTTTACGACGTGTTACTCCTCACTCAGATACAACCAGAATTCCGGATCTCTGCGACCTGATCCTCGAAGACTTTGCATCACTAACACTCTCGCAGTCGGAAGCAAACGCGTTGCATGTATAGCGTCTACTTTTATGGTCGGATGCTCGCCGATACGCCTCGACTGCGCACATACGTCGAAGCTCTAAAGCGGAGTGTCAAACCTGGGGCAGTGGTACTTGATCTCGGTTGTGGGCCGGGATTTTTTGCGTTACTTGCGTGTCAACTGGGTGCACGTCGCGTGTATGCCGTGGAGCCGGACGACGTTATTCAGGTTGCTCGCGAAGCGGCCGTGGCCAACGGTTACGCTGAAAGAATTGAGTTCTTCCAGAATTTTT
>DATIBX010000515.1:0-7333 GCA_035457105.1 Pyrinomonadaceae bacterium | reverse complement strand
CGAGTCGCTCTGATGAGGAGTCGCGCAAAGCTACTCGCAATTGGTACGCCCCCGGCATTTTGATCGGTACGGACATGGAGTACACAAAGCCGTCGCGAAGGAAGTGTTCGTAAGCGGCGGAAGGGACACGCAGACTTTGGCTGCGGGCCACTTGCGCGGCAATCTTTCCATTTTCGTCGAAGGCAAGGGCGACCATATCAAAAGATGCCTGGTAAGTGTCGTCCGATGACTTTACAAACTCCAGATCATTTGCATTTACGTGAAGAAGAATCTTGATTTCGGCTCCCCCCGAGAAGAAGGCCGTCGTCCTGAGTCGGACATCCTCTCTAACAAACGGCGAGGCGAGCGCCTCGCGCAAATAATCATCCTTCTCCCGCTCAGGTGCAGCGTCATCACGCGGAAGGATGGCTCGGCGAAATTCGCTTCGAGTACGCAATTCAAGTTCTGGACGTTTCAATCGCAAAATCACCTTGTAGGATCTGCCACGTGCTTTCTCGGGACTCACATCTACATCGTCAGGACGGTATGCAAGGAGGTAATAGCCTTGTTCAGAGTCGACAATGCGTTGAAGTCCGTCGGCAAGATCATTAGTGTCGTGGACGAAGACGCCACCAGTTTGTGTAGCGATGTATCGCAGCGGGTCTTGCTGGACGATGTTCCTAATTCCGCGGTCTCGCAAACGCGTGTCGACTTGATTTGCGGCCAAGTTGTATTGGGAGTCGTCTGCCGTCAAGCCCGATTTAGGCAAGCCTCGCGCATCCATTGTTGAAATCACAATGGAGAATTGATTCGCCCGCCGAATTAAATTGTCCAAAATGCGCGTACCACCGTTCACCTGCGCTTGCTGATGGGTGAGTGGGAGGTTGTCCGAGATCAGCACGATTGATTTCCGTCCCGGGAAATGAGACATGCCTTCAATTACAAATCCGAGAGCACCGAGTGAGCCGCCAAAATACTCGTTACTTGAAAGATTCATTGGACCGTTGTTGCTATAACCCTTTAACTCGATTCCGTTCGCGTCGTTGTCGATTGGGCTAAGTGATTCAAAGGCTGACATACCTGCACGACCAGTCGGATACCATCGAAAGCGTTTAATGGTTGCGATGATTTGGGCTCTATTACCTGTGAATTGTTGCATCGAGCCAGGTCCTCCGCTGCCACGAATCACGCCGATAAAATCAGTTTGAAGCGTATGCTCCTCTATGAATTTCTCTAACGCGTTCCTAAGTCGCGTGAAACTCTCGAAGGAGAGACCAAAATCGTCTATCAGTATGGCGATGGCTCGACGAACCTCTTCCGGATGACCCGCATGCAGCGTGAGTGGAGGCGCGCTTTCTCTCACACTCCGTTTAATTGTTCGGCTTGAGTTTGATTCCGACGGGATCGACTGTCCGCCGGTAAGCGAAATGTAGGAGAAGTTTGTTATCTGTCGAATACGGCCGTTTTCCGACAATTCAAAATCTTCAGGGCGAAGGTCCGTCACGGGCCGACCCTGCTTATCCGTGACGATTGCGTCAACCTGAACCAAATTAGTCGTGACCTTAACTACATCATCCGGGTTCTGAGATTCTGTTTTTGAATGTTTCTGGGCCTGAGTGCTCGATCCGTTAAGCAATAGCAGAAGCACGGCGAGGATCTTGAAGCAGTTTACTTTGCTGGCGCCGGTTCTGAAGGCTTTCCGACTTTTGCAATCTGAAGAGGGACCGCAAGGTTCGCTGAGATTAGACGCAAAGTTAGGCAAAGAAAACACTGACCGATCTTCAAACTTAATCAATAACACGGCGGTAGAGTATTTCATCATCTTCACTAAAAAAGGAAGAGGGATAAATAACCAGACGTGCCTCGGTAGATTTGCCGTGGAGCAAAAGTGACATGATAGTAAGGCTAAACTTACTTGTTCGGAATTGACTCCATATGCGATTTCCCGTTCGGGGATCTTTTCTGCGATCGTCGTTATTATGGCGCGATTGCGTGGTGCGATGTAGCAAGACTTAATCAAATTTTGACGGCTGCGGATTCGGTAAATACTGTTCATCTTGCTTGGTCCAACTTCATTCGTGCCCTTCAATTTTGGAGAAAAGCTGCAGCAACTCGGAGATTGTTCAGGAAAAAGTTAAAACGTAGCGTGGCAACACGAAGACAGCTAAAATCTCAATCTCAGTCCTTCCCTGTATTGGACGCGTATGACCGCGTTCGTAAGGCACGTTCAACGGTTTTGGAGAACGCATCACCGTGAGCGGATGTTCGTTGTGAGTCGTTCCGGTAAGGATGATAGTAGCGGGCCAAAAACTTGGTCACTATGAAATACGCTTGAAGATCGGCGAAGGCGGAATGGGCGAAGTTTATCTCGCGCAGGATACTAGACTCGATCGGAACGTTGCGTTAAAGATTCTGCCCGCTAATGTCGCCGCTAATACGGATCGCATGCGACGATTCACGCGGGAGGCGAAGGCCGCCGCGGCTCTCAATCACCCAAACATCGCACATGTCTACGAAATTGGCGAAGCCGATGGAGTTAACTTTATTGCAATGGAATTTGTCGACGGCCAGACGCTGCGAGAATTGATCCATGTCGTCAATCCTGGTCTAGCGAAGCTTCTTCGTTATTTGCAGCATGCGGCTGATGGACTCGCGAAAGCGCACAATAACGGAATCGTACATCGTGATCTTAAGCCGGATAACATCATGGTGACCCGAGATGGTCACGCAAAGATTCTTGATTTTGGTCTGGCGAAATTAATTGAAAGACCTTTTGGAGAAACGAACGGCAAGACTCCGAGTAACGTTTCAACTGTAATCCTGCAACAGCATTCACTTCCCGGTACTGTCCTCGGAACAGTTGGTTACATGTCTCCCGAGCAGGCACAAGGTAAAACGGACGAGATCGATCATCGATCGGACATATTCTCCTTTGGATGCATTCTCTTTGAAGCTGTTACGGGTCACCAACCCTTTGAGGGTTCGGATGTTATAGATACGCTGAATAAAATTATTCGAGAGCCAGCCCGTCCAATAAATAGCTTTAGGCCAGATGCCCCGGCGGAGATACAAAAGATCACCCGTCGATGTCTCGCCAAAGATCCTGAAGACCGCTATCAATCAATTAAAGACGTCGCGATTGAACTGAGAGAATTGCGACGGGAATTGACAAGTGAACTTGCCACCACTGTTCCGCCGCTTAGTTCTACTTCTACAAAGAGTCAAGCTCAAAATTCATCTGTCAGTGATGTTGCGGCGGCTAGTCAAACACACGCCTCGAGTGCCGAATACATAGTTTCGGAAATCAAACAACATAAATTTGCGGTCACGATTGTAACGACACTTATTTTGGCGGCCGTCGCATTGACCATATGGTTTCCAAAATTCAAGGCAACTAGAGCTAGCCAAATCGACTCGATCGCGGTGATGCCTTTCGTAAACGCAAGTGGCAGTACTGAAATCGATTATTTGTCGGACGGTTTAACAGAATCACTGATAAACAGTTTGTCGCAGCTCCCACAACTTTCAGTGAAGGCACGTAGTTCCGTGTTCACCTACAGAGGTAAAGAGGTTAGTCCGCAGCAGCTGGCAAAGGATCTTTCGGTTCAGGCCATTTTAAACGGACGCGTACTGCAGCGAGGCGACCAAATTCTGTTGAGCGTAGAACTTGTCGATGCGCGGACTGGTAACCAGCTTTGGGGTGATCAATACAGCCGACGAGTGACGGATCTCCTATCGCTCCAAACCGAGATTGCGAGAGACGTTTCGAGTAAATTGAAATCTAAACTTACTGGAGTTGAAGAACAAAAGCTTGCCAAGACGTATACCGAAAACACCGAAGCTTATCAGCTTTATCTGCGGGGCAAATTCTACTGGAACAAAAGGACGCCGATAGATATAAGAAAAGGCGTCGAGTATTTTCAACAAGCAATAGATAAAGATCCGACGTATGCCTTGGCGTATGCAGGTTTGGCCGAAGGATACATTCTCTTCGCTTCCTACAGGGTGGAGTTGCCTGCTGAAGCCTATCCGAAAGCACGAGCTGCAGCTATGAAAGCGATTGAATTAGACCCGGGCCTGGCTGAAGCTCACAATGCTCTGGCGTCGGTAAAGAGCAGTTACGAGTGGCAGTTTGATGAGGCGGAAGCAGAATGGAAAAAAACAATCGAGCTCAATCCTAATTACGCGACGGCCCACCAATGGTATGGCGAGCATCTAATAGCGATGGGACGATACAATTCAGCGCTCACAGAACTAAAACGCGCCCAGGAATTGGACCCGCTCTCGTTGATTATTAACGGGATATTAGCGACGTGTTATAGGTTAAACGACCAAACTGATCAGGCGCTGGCACAACTCAACAAGACGCTTGAACTTGATCCAAAATTTGGCCGAACTCATCTCTTCTTCGCTGAGATATATCAGAGTCTAGGCAAGTTTGAAGAATCGATCGATGAATACGGCAAGATGTTCGACCTAATGGGGGTTCCGCAAGAAAATACGTCGAGGTTTTTGGCTACGGTGAAAACTGCTTACAAGACCTCGGGACCGAAGGGCTATTGGCGTGCTATTGCTGAATCCTTGTCACACCCAGATCCGCCGGTACCTGGACTAGGCCCCCCGCCAGCTATCCTGGCAGGTTTTTGGGCACAGGCGGGCGACGCAGATAAAGCGTTTGAACTGCTTGAAAAGGCTTTTCAGCAACGCGATGAAGGTGTTTTGAGACTCAAATCTCCAATCTACGATCCGATCAAATCGGATCCTCGATATAAGGATCTGATTCGGCGGATTGGTCTGCCTGAAAACTAAGGGTTATGGACCAACTGTCCCTGCACAACAGCTATGACAATTCAAGACGTTGCGTCAGAAATATGGCGCGATGGCGCTTTGCCTCATAAGTCGTGTCTGGCTCGATTCGGAAGCATTTTGGTTCGTAGTTGATTCGTGTGACTTCTGGATCGTCCTGGTTTGCTGAACAAAAGAAACGATCCACGCGCGTCACACGAACTGAACACGAAAACTCGATACCATTCCAATCGACTTTTGAGGCAAAGCCGCGCGATGGAGTGTTCGGACGTAGCAAGATGTAACCTGCTGCTATCTGATCTCTCAAGTAGAACCGTTGAAGCTAGAGGACTGACTTCAATGCATCCAGCACTTCAAAATTTGGCCGCGGTGATATTTGATGTCGGCGGCACTCTGGTACATCCGGACTGGCAGCGACTCGGAAAAATAGTCGAAGCTGAAACGGGAGTGCTCTTCACAACTGAGCAAATGCATGAAGCGTTTTATGCGATGCTTCAGACTGCTAATGCAGAGTTAGTTGCCGAAGTGAATTCAAAACGTAGGTCTGGGGCTTACTGGACACTGCTTGAGACGTTTCGATTGCTTGGTATAGATGAAGGTGCGTGTATCAGCATTCGCCGGCACCTCAACAGAGCACATCAGGAACGTCACTTGTGGTGCCAAGCTGATTCGGAAGCAGCAAGCGTTCTGTTCCGTTTGAAGAGTGAGGGTCTGCGACTTGCCGTGATCTCAAATACTGAAGATGGCCGCGTGAACGAATCCCTGGCCTTAGCTGATCTCGCTTCGCACTTCGAGTTTCTGATCGATTCTTACCGTGTCGGACTCAGTAAACCAGATGCGGCAATATTTCAGTTAGCGCTGGATCGGTTAGGACTCGATCCGCGAGAAGCAGCTTATGTCGGCGATTCGTACGGGTATGACGTCATTGGGGCGCAACGGGCAGGTCTGCGTCCGATTTTCCTGGATAGAGCTGGCGCCTATGATGGAGTTGACTTTGCAAGGATAAGGTCGTTGAGGGAACTAGTTTTGACAATACCCAAGCAAGGTTGAAACTAGCCCACAAGCGTTTCTGAGTAAGAAACAATCTGCCACTTGCCGCCACGGTTTACCCAAACTTCAGTAGCATAGACTGGCCTGAACGGTTTCCCATCCATGGATCCCTTGAGGTCACACTTGTATCGAAGAATGGCGATATCCTTCGTTGGCTTCATGACCTTTGCATCATCGATTGTGTAGGACTCAATCTTGAGTTTCTCGATGGTGGCGATATCCTGTTGAAGATTTGAAGGACCCGCTTGAGTGTAGGACACGTAATCCTCGCCAGTGAGAGCTTTTATAGCCGCCACGTTTCTACTCTTATATGCCTCCCAGACTTCTTTCGACTTACCTATGATCGTTTGATCTAAGTCAGTTCCCTGTGCGCTGTTTGCACTTATATTCGAAACAGCACTCCCCATTTTCGTGGAAAGAGTAGCTGCAACGAGAAGGGTGATAACGACAACGGCGAGTTTCTTTCTCATAGTATTGGACCTTTCGAGTTTTGAATTCAATGTTTGTTATGTGACGAAGTTGCTGGAAAGCAACTAATTCTTGAAGGGAACTCATGCGAACGGACTCGTCGGGCTGATTGGCATTCAATGTTTACAAACGACCAGGGGTAGGTAAAGCAGGAGTATAAAAAAGGAACGAGTCGTGGAACGGTTGCAGTCTTCAGGTACTGCAGGTCGGAAAAATGGTAGGGCCATCTGGACATTGCAGGCCTCTTTTGGAAGTTACGACAGTTGAAGCCTCGAAGTTGGGACTATGGTTTAGGCGGATTCTCTGTCACGTTGACGTGACAAGTCAAGCGCTGTCCAGAGTAATAGATGTCAGGTGACAAATTGACAATCGAATTTCGATCTCCGTTTCAACGATCAATAACTAAAAGCTTCCTGTAGCGGAACAACCACTTCCATTCCATCCTGAGTGAGAACAAACAGATCCGTCGGCCCAACGTGGACATGTACTTACGAACGCGCAGGCGATACTTACCCACGCTCGCGTCCACAGTTGCCGTCATGTCGCTGGTCATCTTCTTCGTCCCCGACGCAGCCACAGGCGTTGCCGAAATGGCACGCGTAGTCCGGCCAGGCGGCACGGTCACATCTTACGCCTGGGACATGTCCGATGGTGGTTTTCCTTACGAGGCTTTGCAGAGTGAAATGCGTGGGCTAGGAGTTGAAGTCCCAGTTCCGCCCAATCCTGACGCGTCTCGAATAGAAATAATGAGCTTAATGCCGTGCCTTTCCCGGAAGGAATCTGTGTGATCGGCGTAATCCGTGGCTGATCATTTTTATCTCGCGGGGTTTTCACACAGACATCAAAATAGATTAAAGAGGGAAGGTTACGAGACGGTGCGCGTCTAATCTTAAAGAAAGGACATTAACTAATGGAAAGGAGCATGGTGCGCAGAATACTCCGTCAAACACCTCTCATCCTCTCTCTTTCATTTCTTCTTTCAATTCAAGTTTTCGCGCACCCGGGATCCGGAATTGCCGTGGATCGATCC
>DATIBX010000514.1:0-2942 GCA_035457105.1 Pyrinomonadaceae bacterium | reverse complement strand
AACTTCCAACTGTGAACTCCTTTGAATTTACAAATATTGAGAAAGCTCTTTTCCTTCGATTTTATCGATTCCGAGCTGGTGTTGAATACTTTGCTGAATGAAGTACCTGTCTTGCTGCTTTGCAAGGTAATCAGCGATCCGATTCTGGTATCGATTTGTTATTTGGATGAAACTATCTGGGTTCCCACCTTGGCATGTTCCCGAGATCGGTACAATATCCCTAACCTTTAAGAAATCATACTTATTGTCAAGAGCGTAAAGCGCCCCTTCTCGATCTTAATGGCCGTTAAAAGACCTAAGATTGTCGGTTAGGCAAAAGACGAAGTGCTTTTTGAAATTCGTGTTCTTATATCTCGTTGGGTCTTGACTCAGATCCTCTTGAACTACTTTACTCGCCTCACGACATTGGACACTCTCTTTAGATGAGAGAACAGGAAGGTGCTAAACGATTTATTACCAAGAGTCGATTGCTGCGCCAGACGCAAACCTCTGATGACGAGAAGTCAACGCCGATCATTCTCGGCATTCCTTTCATGCGGACTAGAAGGTTCGCTGCCGGAGTCCTTTGGCGTCATGATCGAAGAATCAGGCGTTCGCAGCTTGGATTTTACAACTGCGTTGTTTGGCTTGGACCTCCAGGTTGTCAGAACGAGAGTGGACAGTGTAACCATAGCCTCTACCCTTTTAGGTGATAGGGTACACTGATCACAATTACGCCTTCTTTAAAAAGCAGCGCTCCTTTGAGCATTAGTGAACTTTGATTGTGAAGCAGGTGCTGCCACCATTTTGCTGGAACGAATTCCGGCAACAAGACAGTAACCACATCATTGTGATTCTTTCGTTCAAGGCGAGTGATATAGCGCAAGAGCGGACGCGTTAGTTCCCGATAGGGTGACGGAAGCACGACTAATTTCACTCCCGCTCCCCAGCGTTCCCACTTTTCACGTAACTTGGCGGTGGCCTCCTCATCGAAGTCCACATAGACAGCTTGAACGTGATCCGGCGCGATTGACTTCGCGTATTGAAGTGCACTGATTACACCTCGGTGGATACCAGAGATAGGCACAATAACCGTGTGTCTGATTGGACGAAGTTCTCCGAGTCCTTCTGTCGAGAGTTGTTTAGCAACGCCGATGTAATGACGGTGGATTGCGCGAAACATTAATACAAACAAGGGAATAACTACAACAACTATCCAGGCACCGTGGATGAATTTTGTGGCAATGAAGACACAGAGAACAATGAAAGTAGCGATGGCCCCAAGCGCATTAACGGCAATGGATTTTTTCCAGTGCGCGCTGTCCGTCACTTCGTCGGAGATGAAAGTCGATTCACGTTGCTCAGAGGCCTCCAATTCTGCGTCGGGCAGGGGCTCTGCATCGACGGTACTCTGGGTGTAATGGATGTCATCGGTGCGCCGGTTTTGCCGCTTAATCTTTTTGGATGACGCACGTTCCTTGAGCCAGTGCCGGACCATTCCGGACTGCGAAAGCGTGAAGGAAAGGAATACTCCGACTGCATAGAGGGGAATGAGCCGACTTGTGTCACCGCCAAAAGCGATTACCAGCATGCTCGCAAAGATTGCCAACATCACAATCCCGTTGGAGAAGACTAATTTGTCACCACGCGTGGCAAACTGACGGGGCAGGAATCGATCGCGCGCGAGTAAACTGCCAAGCCGCGGGAAATCCGCAAAAGACGTGTTAGCCGCTAGCACGAGAATCAACGCCGTCGCGATCTGCACAACGTAATAGAACCAGGCCATCGGTCCAGTAAACATAATTCGAGCAAACTGCGATATGACTGTTTCACTCTCGTGTGGATGAACACCGTAGAGATAGGCCAGCACACTCGTTCCCAGAAACATCGTAGTTAGTAATGCCGCCATTATGATGAGCGTTGTCGCGGCATTCTTCGCCTCCGGTTTCTTAAATGCCGGGACACCGTTGGAGATTGCTTCAATACCAGTTAGTGCTGCGCAACCGTTTGAAAAAGCTCCAAGTAGTAGAAAGAGTGTTAGCGGCTGAAGCTTATATCCCTCTGCGATCTTGATTTCTTCAGGGCCTGGGATGGGTGCGGCGCCACCGTAGGTATAATACCTGTAGAGCCCATAACCAATCATGAAAAGAAAGCTGACGAGAAAAGCATAAGTCGGCGCCGCGAATAGCGCCCCTGATTCTCTTACTCCGCGCAGGTTGGCCAGCGCGATGAAGCCGATGAAAATTAGACAGAGAAACACCTTGTGATGGTCCAGCCAGGCATAGCGCGTTCCTTGCATCATTGAAGTGATGGCCGCTACACCGGCTGCAATCGACACGGCAACGGTAAGCACATAGTCAACCAGTAGTGAGGCTCCAGCGACTAGTCCGGCATTTGTACCTAGGTTCTCTTTAGCAACAATGTAAGCGCCACCGCCCGATGGATAGGCATGAATGGTTTGCCGATAGCTAATTGCGACGATAACCAGAAGTACGCCGATGCCGATTGAAATCGGCACCACGTATCTAAACACGCCCGCCTGACCATAAACCGCGGCAGCTGCCAATACCAGCAGGATTTCCTCAGTCGCATATGCTGTGGAAGAGAGCGCGTCGGAAGAAAAAACAGCCAGAGCGGTTTTCTTTGAGAGCCGCTCGTGGGCGGCTTGTTCCGTCCTAAGTGCGCGACCGATGATAAGACGTTTGAGTTCTGCTGCCACTATTCTGTTCCTCCTGGGATCGGTTCATAACTCTTCGTTTTACCGCCGTCGGCAACTAGTTGCTCTGCCAGCGTGCTGCCATTGGTAGTTCGTCACGATCTACGTCTCTAATCGTGAGTTTTCTGGTGGGAGGAACCTTCCCTTCCTTCCAGAGGTAGTCGCTCAAGAGTCTTTCGGCCTGACCGGTCCAGAAAGAGTTTTCCGCGGGGAGTTTTCTCTTTGTCATGCGCTCCACATATCCGAC
>DATIBX010000513.1:0-2519 GCA_035457105.1 Pyrinomonadaceae bacterium | reverse complement strand
ATGATTCAATCTGATGCGCGCATCGCGGGTGTTGGTTACTTCGAAACGATGGCCATTCCCCTCCTTAACGGTCGTCTATTCAACGAGCACGATACTGAAGACTCACAACCGGTCGTAGTTATCGACGAGAAGATGGCGCGTAACTACTGGACCAACGCTAGTCCCATTGGCGGCCGAATAAAGTTTGGGGACCTCGACTCTAAGAATCCATGGATGACCATCGTCGGTGTCGTTGGCAGTGTGAAGCAGTACGACCTCGAGACTGAGTCGCGTGTGACGATGTATTTCCCCGCGGCACAGGCGGGTGCTGGGACTATGTACCTGGTGACACGTACCAGTGTCCTACCAGCGAGCGTGGCCGGCACCATTCCGTCTGAAGTGCGGTCGATGGATCCCAATATCCCTATCTTCGATGTAAAGACGATGGACCAGAGGCTTTCAGAGTCACTGGCACGTCGACGATTCGCAATGGGGGCCCTCGGATTGTTTGCGGGTTTTGCTCTCTTGCTAGCGATGATCGGTATCTATGGCGTGATCTCTTATTCCGTTGCGCAGCGTACCAACGAGATTGGCATCCGTGTGGCGCTCGGAGCGAGCCGGTTTGATGTGTTGCGGCTCGTTCTCTCGGCTGGATTCAGGTTGGCCCTGATCGGGATCGGGGTTGGACTCCTTCTTTCGTTTGCGGTCACGCGCTTTATATCCAGTTTACTCTTCGGAGTACGGGCGACGGATATCTTCACCTTCGGTGCGATATCGGTATTGCTCATCGTGGTGAGTTTGCTCGCGTGCTATCTGCCGGCCCGGCGCGCAACAAAAGTCGATCCGTTAGTGGCGTTGAGATATGAGTGAAGCAATTGAAGATTGCAGACTTTAGATTGCAGATTGTGGTTCTCAATCTTAAGTCTGTAATCCAAAATCTTAAATAGACATGGGTTCGCTACTCAAAGACATTCGCTATGGATTAAGAGGCCTCGTGAAGCACAAGGGCTTTGCGACTATCGCTGTCCTGACGATCGCGATTGGAGTTGGCGCAAACACGGCGATCTTCAGTGTGATCAATGGCGTGTTGTTGAAGGCCCTGCCTTTCCCGGAACCGCAACAACTGCTGTCGCTGTCCGAGAGCTCAAAAGAAGTTCCGGTAATGGCGATAGCGTATCCCAATTATCTTGATTGGCGTGCTCAACAAACGACGCTTGAGAACATGTCGGCACGCCTGCCCGCAGGAGGAATACTTACAGGAGGAGGTGAACCTGAGCGCATCACCGGCCGTTCGGTCAACGCCAGCTTCTTCGCAACTCTCGGAGTTCAACCATATGCCGGTCGTTTCTTTACCGATCAAGAAGACAGACCCGGCGGCGAGAAAGTGATCGTGTTAAGCCAGGGTTTATGGCAACGCCGATTTGGAGGTAACGCTGCCGTAGTCGGTAAACCGATTCAACTGAATGGTCAATCGTGGACCATAGTTGGCGTTCTGCCTGGCAACTTCGATTATTACGGCGTCAACAATGCTAATAACGACTTCTTTATTCCCATCGGACAGATCGCGGACCAAGAGTTCATGAAGGATCGCTCATCGCACTCGGTTTTTGTGACTGCGAGAATGAAACCAGGCGTTACCCAGGCCCAGGTCCAAAACGAGTTCAAATCTATTTCTGGTCGCCTCAGCTCAACTTATCCGGAATCAAATGCGGGTAATTCAATTGTCGTCGCTTCGTTCCTTGATGATTACGTTGGCGACATTCGCCAATCGCTGCTCATCGTTTTCGGAGCCGTGGCCTTGCTCCTACTGATTGCTTGTGCAAACGTCGCGAACCTTCTGCTAGCGCGAGCGTCAAGTCGGAAGCGGGAAATCGCCATTCGCCTCGCGATGGGGGCCGGCCGTTGGCGCGTCATCCGCCAGATGCTTACCGAGAGTGTTCTCCTCGCAGTTGCCGGTGGACTGCTCGGTCTCCTCATCGCAACGTGGGGAGTGAAGGCCTTACTAAAACTTGATCCCGATGCCTTGTACCGCACAGAACAGATCAGTGTCGATCAGCGTGTGCTTCTGTTCACGCTTGTCGTCACCATTGTTACGGGTTTGGTATTTGGCTTGGCTCCTGCACTCCAAACTTCCAGGCTAGATATTCAGGGTACCTTGAAGCAAAACGCTTCGAATGTGTCTGGCGGCATTCGATCACTGAAGCTCACCGGATGGTTTGTCATTGCCGAGTTGGCGCTTTCTTGCATCTTGTTGGTTGGAGCTGGACTCCTGGTGAGGAGTTATCAGCAGTTAATGTTTGTTAAGCCCGGCTTCGATGCAAACAACGTACTGACTTTCCGGCTTCGCTTATCAGATTCTAAGTACACCGACAGTAACCAAACCACCTCATTCTTAAAAAATGTGTTGCAGCAAACGGCATCACTGCCGGGAGTGGTCAGTGCTGGTCTGGGCACGGGTTTCCCGTTGGGGCCTGGAAGTGGCGACACCGACTATCAAATTGAGGGCGAGCCGATAGCTGCAACAACCACTGAAGCACCAG
>DATIBX010000512.1:0-3955 GCA_035457105.1 Pyrinomonadaceae bacterium | reverse complement strand
GACATCTATTCGCTGGGCCTCGTGCTGTATGAATTGTTCACCAGTAAGAAAGCTTTTGAAGCAAGAACGATTGGTGAATTAATTGAGATGCGGCGTAGCAACACAACGCCGACCTCGTTAACCTCGCTGGTCAAGGATCTTGACCCACTGATCGAACGAGTCGTTGAACGTTGTCTGCAAACAGATCCGTCGCTCCGTCCGTCGTCCGCGTTACAAGTTGCTGCTGCACTACCTGGTGGTGATCCAATTGCCGCCGCACTCGCCGCAGGTGAAACGCCTTCGCCGGAGATGGTAGCCGCTGCACCAAAACAAGGAATTATTAGTTCACTCGTTGCTGGGAGTCTGCTCGCGGCATTCGTACTGTTGGTTGGTCTTGGTAGTTGGCTTACTAAATACACTGCAATCTATCGCCTCTCACCGCTGGGGGATTCTCCGGAAGTTTTGCGTTCTCGTGCTCGAGATGTCGTGAGGGATTTAGGCTACAGCGGGGCACCGGCGGATTACGCTGACGGCATCGTCCTGAAAGGTGACTACCTGGATTACATTGCCAACAACGATCCGTCGCCACAACGCTGGGAGAAGATGCGCAGTGTTGCACCAGGTGCCTATCGTTATTGGTACCGTCAGAGTCCGCGTTATTTCGAAACGATTGAGACGATAGAGGTCAATAAACCCGCGCTCGATGTATCTGGTATGGCTAGTTTATACCTCGACATGAGTGGTCATCTTCGTTGGTTTCTCGGCGTTCCTCCGCAACTTGAACCGCAAACAAGCGAACGCGTAAACGCCGATTGGTCCATTCCGTTTCATGCTGCCGGCCTCGATCTCAAGAACTTTCAAACGGTCACATCGACGCGGGTTCCTTTGCACGCTTACGACGAGCGCGCTGCCTGGGACGGCATCGACGCCACACGTCCGAATGAAAAGCTTCACATTGAAGCAGCAGCCTTTCGCGGTCGTCTTGTTTACTTTGAGGCGATATATCCATGGGACCGCCTGGGGCGGCAGGAGCAACCAACCGAAAATTTGAGCAGCAAGGTTCTCACCTACATGCTGATCGTGATTTTTCTTTTTGCTTTATTCGGAAGTGCTTTGTTAGCGCGGAGAAATCTGCGGCTCGGTCGTGGTGATCGTCGCGGTGCAATCCGACTGGCCATCTTTTTCTTCGTGGTGAGAATGCTCTACTGGGCTTTTGATTCGCATCACAACGGCCTGGCCGACATAGAGTTCAGGCTGATCACTTTTCATCTTGCTTTTTCAATTTTTCTCGCTGGTTTTTTGTGGCTACTCTATATTGCACTGGAACCGTTTGTTAGAAAGAAGTGGCCCGCCTGGATAATCTCGTGGAGTCGTTTGCTGGCAGGAGATTTTCGCGATCCGCTGGTCGGTCGCGATCTTCTGATTGGGACAGTGATAGGCGCGAGTCTGATCGTGATTTCAGGAATTGCGAGAATTGCCCCGAATTGGATTGGAAAGGCAACACCAGTCGCGGATACTCCCGGTGCAGTCATACTCGATACACATCAGTTTTTCAGTCGCTTCGCGTCCCAACTATCAGCGGGGCTTTTCCTAGCTTTCATCTGCGTATTTTTGCTGCTTGTATTTGTCACTGTGTTGCGGAGTGAGATGCTGTCGCTGATCGCGCTCGGGATACTCATCACCGTCATGGGGTCGTTGATCACGAACTCAACCTTGATCATGGCGCCCTTTAATGCTGTGTCGGCAATCCTGGTCGTTTTGGTGCTGTATCGTTATGGTCTACTCGCGTTAATTGCCACACTCTTCGTCGCCCACCTTTACGTCTTCTTTCCCATCACGACAGAAGTTACCGCCTGGTACGCGACGGATTTCACCATCGCACTGGTTCTTTGTTTGCTACTGGGTGGTTATGCCGCCTACACGTCAGTGGGTGGCGCGAAGGCATTTTCCGGGGTAACTAAAGAATTGGAGTTTTAGGGAATTTCTCTTTGCGGCCTCAGTGTTCTTTGTGTCTCGGTGGTTAGAAAAGACGGCCAAAGATTGCACCACCGAGACACAGAGAACACAAAGGTTGCACAGAGAACGACTACTTGACCTTCTTTCCAACTGTTTCTCGGCCGCCCTGATTAAGACGAAGGCCGGTAACATTTCCGGCGGAATCTTGCACAAACGTCAACTTTGCATTAAACGTGCGCGGAGAAAAAGTGGTTTCCGACTCGGCGACAATCTCAACTTTCTCTTGTCCCGTTGCCTGCGTCATAAACTTTTCTCCTTCGCGAAACACTCGCATCACAAAGCCAGGCGTCAACTCATACTCGCCGACGTAGGCATCAAACACTTTTGCGTCGACGGTGACTGGAGCTCGTTCAAGTTTCTTCAGCGTCTCAATCGCCCCGGTGTTACTGGGATTTAGCTCGAGCGACTTCTTGTAATTAATGATAGCCAGCTCACGCTCATTGAGGTTCATGTAGGCTTCACCGAGACTGTCGTAGGGATTCGACGCCTTCGGGTATGCCTCAACGTTGAGCTTGAATATCTCAAGCGCATCCCTGGTCTTACCCGCTCGCATTAATTGATAACCGAGAGTATTGAGCTCATTTTCAGCGAAGTCGTACGTCGCCGATTGTTTCGTCTTCAAATCTCGATACTGCGCGACTCCCGCTCCAACTCCATTGTCTCTGATCGTCTTATTCAGTGCCTCAGCAATCGACATCTTTGGCGGCTCATACGGTTGGCCATAGAGGATCTTTGCAATCACATCACTCAAACGCTGTGCGTTCTGTTCAGTGTTGTCCAGGATAACAATCAAATTCTTTTCGTTAGGAAAGCGTGCAATGAATGTTGCAAAACCGTTTATGCCACCGCCGTGAGCGATCATTGGAACGGGCTTGTCGGCTTGCTTAAACGATGCATTAGTAACAACCCACCCATACGCATAATTCTGAAGAAAAGGTTTGTACATTAGTTCCTTGGATTGCGCTGAGAGCAATTTGTCGGTGTAGAGTGCCTGGTCCCAAAGATACAAGTCATCAACATTGGAATACATCGAACCAGCCGCGTAAGGAATCGACATGTCGAGGTAAGCAGCATTGGTGTAACCATCGAGCGTTTTACTGTAGCCGGTAGCTCTTTTCTGAATGATCGTCTCCCAATGGTCGTAACCGGTATTCTTCATGCCGACCGGATCCAGAATGTTTTCCCTCAATACCTGTTCGTAAGGTTTTCCCGTAACGCGTTCGATGATGGCGCCAAGCAGAAAGTAACCCGAGTTGTTGTAGGCGAATTTGGAGCCTGGCTCGAACAGCAGATCACCACTTGTATATTTCTTAACAAAGTCAGCAACCTTATAGGGATTACGACTTACGTTTGATTGGAACCCGGGCTGGTCCGTATAACTCGGGATCCCCGAAGTGTGCGTTAACAAGTTATGGATGGTGACTTTGTCTCCGATATCTTTACGATAGTCAGGCAAGTAATCTGAGATTTTGCCGTCGAGCTTGATCTTTCCCTGTTCGACGAGTTGCAGCGTTAGCATCGAGGTGAACTGTTTTGTGATCGAGCCCAGGCGAAATTTGGTCTCAGGAGTGTTTGCAATTCCCCACTCCATGTTTGCCATTCCGAGTGCGCCTCTGTAAATAATCTTGCCGTTCTCGACGACCAGGGCTGAGCCATTAAATTGGCGGTACTTATTGGCCAGCGACAACACCTCCTGAATCTTTGCAGTTTTTTCCGATTCTGGATCGTTTTGGGCGATTGCGGAGTATTGGGCCACGAAGAGAAAAGTCGCGACCAAAAGGAAAATTCTTGTAGAGGTTAATACAGTTCTTCTCATGAATAGATGTCCTCAGCAATGGGATAGCGGATCCGGACCCAGGTGTTGGCGACCGCAGATTGTACCACCGTAATGCGCGGATCAATCGAATGAAAATCCACAGATTAAGAATTGGTGAGGATGACACTTAGCACGCAGGACTTA